>NZ_JBFANF010000001.1:481907-746012 GCF_040674675.1 Dactylosporangium sp. NPDC049742
TTGCCCGGGCGGTTCTACGCGGCGCGGTGTTCGGGCGGTTTACGCAGCGCGGTGTTCGGGCGCCCGGCTGGTGCCCGCCACGCTCGGGCGGTTTACGCGGCGCGGTGCGCTTCGGTCGTGCGGCCCAGGTCCGCGACGCCGGAGGTGGCGCCGGGGCGGACGGCGTCGCGGATCGTGCGGAGACCGCTGAGCAGCGCCTCCAGGTGCTCCGGCGACAGCCGGCCGGTGAACCACTCGTCGATCAGCGCGAGGTGGTCCGGCAGGACCTCGTGCATCTTGGCCACGCCGGCGGGCGTCACGACGGTGAACGAGCCGCGCCGGTCGGTCGGGCAGGCACGGCGGATCGCCAGGCCGTCGCGCTCCAGGCGGTCGACGACCCGGGTCACGCCGCTGGTCGACAGGCCGGTCTGCGCCGCGAGGTCGGTCATCCGCAGCTCGCCGCCCGGCGACCGGGCGAGCCTGACCAGCACCTCGAAGTCGACGTTGCCGAGGCCGTGCTCGGCCAGCTGGACGTTGAGACGCGCGGTCACACCGGTGAAGGCCTCGACGAACAGGCCCATGGCGGTGATTCGCGGATCTTCGAGCATCTCGTCGGTCACAGTGGCAGTCTATCAGAAGAGCTTGACAAACGAGACTCTGCCGTGCGTATATTTGCTTCAGCAAACTTCTCCACCACAGCTCATCTGGAGGGCATCATGACCGCACCGGTCGGCACCCGCGAGTACAACGGCGTTGCGATCCCGACGCCGGGCAAGTTCGACATCGACCCGGCGCACACGCGGGTCAGCTTCGTCGCCAAGCACCTCATGGTGAGCAAGGTCCGCGGCGGCTTCACCAAGGCGACGGGCACCATCGTCATCGCCGAGGACCCGCTGGAGTCGCACGTCGAGGTCGAGATCGACGCCGCCAGCATCGACACCGGCGTGGCCGACCGGGACGGTCACCTTCGCAGCGCCGACTTCCTCGACGTCGAGAAGTGGCCGGCGCTGACCTTCAAGAGCACCCGCGTGACCGGCTTCTCCGGCGGCGAGTTCAAGCTGGTCGGCGACCTGACGATCCGCGACGTCACGCGCCAGGTCGAGCTCGACGTGGAGTTCGAGGGGCACGCGAAGAGCCCGTGGGGCCAGGAGGTCATCGGGTTCAGCGCGACCACCGAGATCGACCGCGAGGACTTCGGCATCACCTGGAACCAGGCGCTGGAGACCGGCGGCGTCCTCGTCGGCAAGAAGGTCAAGATTGAGATCGGCGCCGAGGGTGTGCGTCAGGGCTGAGCCTGAATTGCGGCTCTTTGCTCCTTACGCCGGAGTTTGACCATGCTGCAGAGGGTGGGCGAAATCTCCCACCCTCCGCAAGGTTTCGATCACCGTAGGCTGAGGTTGCGCCCGTTTTGTCCCTAGCGGTACATCCAGACCACTCCTAACGTGGAGGGTCCACGGGGTCGGCCGGGGAGTTGGGGAACGGAATGGGGCAAGACGTCATACGGGGTGCGTTCACACGGGAGGATCGTGCCCGATATCGGTATAAAGTCCGCCGATGTCTAGACGTCTTCGCGCTGATGCTCAACGACTTCCGGTTTGATTCAGACCGGCCGATGACAGGGCTCGAGATCGAGCTCAACCTCATCGATCCCGATGCGCAGCCCGCGATGCGCAACGCCGAGGTGCTCGCCGACCTGGCGGATCCGTCGTTCCAGACCGAGCTCGGGCAGTTCAACCTCGAGATCAACGTGGCGCCCAGGGTCATCGAGGGCGACGGCCTCGACGTGTACGAGCGGGAGGTCCTCGCCAGCCTCGTCCACGCCGACGAGCGCGCCCGCAAGTCGGACGCCCAGCTGGTGCTCATCGGGATCCTCCCGACGCTGCGGCCCGAGCACACGGTGCTGGCCAACCTGTCCAACAACCCGCGCTACCAGCTGCTCAACGAGCAGATCATCAACGCGCGCGGCGAGGACATCGCCCTGGACATCCGCGGGCAGGAGCGGCTCGAGGCGGAGTCAGACTCGATCGCCGCCGAGTCCGCGTGCACCAGCGTCCAGTTTCACCTGCAGGTCGCTCCCGAAGACTTCGCCATGCACTGGAACGCGTCCCAGGCGATCGCCGGGATCCAGGTCGCGGTCGGGGCCAACTCGCCATACCTCTTCGGCAAGCGCCTCTGGGCGGAGACCCGCATCGCGCTGTTCGAGCAGGCCACCGACACCCGCCCGGAAGAGCTGAAGGCCCAGGGCGTCCGGCCGCGGGTCTGGTTCGGCGAGCGCTGGATCACGTCGATATTCGACCTCTTCGAGGAGAACGTCCGCTACTTCCCGCCGCTGCTGCCCATCACCGACGACGAGGACCCCGTCGCCGTCATCGAGGCCGGTGGCGTGCCCAACCTGGGCGAGCTGCGCCTGCACAACGGCACGATCTACCGCTGGAACCGGCCGGTGTACGACATCATGAACGGCCGCCCGCACCTGCGCGTCGAGAACCGCGTCCTGCCCGCCGGCCCCACCGTCGTCGACCAGGTCGCCAACGCCGCGTTCTACTTCGGCCTGGTCGGCGAGCTCGTCCAGCAGGACCGTCCGATCTGGACGCAGATGACGTTCTCCGCCGCCGAGGAGAACTTCCACACCGCCGCCCGCGAGGGCCTCGACGCCCGCCTCTGGTGGCCCGACCGCGGCGAGGTGCAGGTCGCCGAGCTGGTCCTCGACGAGCTGCTGCCGCTGGCCTCCGCGGGCCTGGACCGCTTCGGCGTCCGCCCGGCCACCCGCGACCGCCTGCTCGGCGTGATCGAGGGCCGCTGCCGCACCGGCCGCAACGGCGCCGCCTGGCAGACCGAGACCGTCAACGACCTGCAGTCCAGACACCACCTCGACCGCAATGCCGCCCTCCGCGCCATGCTCCAGCGGTACAGCGTCGGCCTCCACGCCAACGAACCCGTCCACACCTGGCCCATCTGACCAACCCCGCCCCGCCGCTGGGGGAGCGGCCTCGTCCTGCCTTCCGGGTCATCGGACGGTTGACGCCGCCCGCCCGCATCATGCGTGACCAGGCACGCGTGGATAGACAGCGCCGTCATAGGCCAGGGCTTGTACTGCGGCTCCGACGTCAGCGCCGTCAAGTCCGGGCCCCGTGGTCGCGGCTCCGAAGGCGCCTGGTCCAGCCCCGTCGATGCGATCGTCCGGTGCGTGCAGCCCGCCTCGGATGTTGAGCTTCGCGCCGTTCTGGCTGCGCGGTCGTCGACGCGGCCGTGTGGCGGGCGCGAATGGATGGGCAGCGCCGTCAGCCCGGCGCCCGTGATGCGGCTCCGTCGTCAGCGCCGTCTCGGCCACGGTCCCGTGGTCGCGGCGCCGGCCGTCGACCCAGCCCTTGCGTGACCGGGCGCGGGTGGATTGGCGGCGCTGTCAGTCCGGGTCCGTGCTCGCGGCTCCGGCGTCGCCTGGTCCCGCGCCATTGAGGCAATCGTCCGGTGCGTACAGACCGCCCGGGTGCTGATCTTCGCGCCGCTCCGGCTGTGCGGTCGTTGACGCGGCCGTGGGCTGGAGCGCGTGGATGGGCAGCGCCGTCAGCCCGGCCCGTGGCGCGGCTCCGGCGCGAGCACCGTCACGGCCGCAGCCTGTGGTCGCGGCTCCGGTGGCGCGTGGTTCAGCGTCATTGAGGCGGTCGTCCGGTGTGCGGACCGCCTCGGGTGTGGAGCTTCTTGCTGTTCTGGTCGTGTGGTGGCGGGCCGGCGGGTTACTCGGCGGACTTGCCGCGGCCGCGGCCTCGGGGGCGGCCCGGGGCGGGTTTGGGCGGCTCCGGGGTTGCGGCGGTGTCGGTCGGCCACAGGGGCTCGACGGAGCCGCGGGCCGGGGCCGGCTTCTTGGGTGCGGGGTCGGTGTCGTCGGAGACGGTGTCCTCGGCGTACGCGCGGTTGGCGGACTCGGAGGCGTAGGTGCGGCCCGAGGACTCGCCGCCGTAGGCGCGGGACGGGGCGTAGGCGTCGGACTCGAGGTCCTTGGCCGAGTCCAGGTCGGCGGACTTGGTGGCCGTGGCCTTCGAGACGGCGGCCTTGCCGGTGGACGTCGGGGGCTTGGGAGCGGCGGCCGGGGACTTGCCGCCCGCGCCGATCGTGACCGGCTCGGGGGTGCGGTCAGGGGCGGCGGTCCAGGGGTCGTCGGCGTCCTGCGGCTCGCCCCGCTCGGTGCGGCGGCGGGCCTCCGCGGCGTCGGCGTCGGCCAGGGCCTGGGTCCAGTCGGAGATGTCGGAGGCGGCGCGGGCCTCGCGCTCCGCGGCGGCGGCCTGGCGGGCGGCGCGGGCCTGGGCGCGGGAGCCGCGGGGGCCGATGGCGGAGACGATGACGGAGCCCGCGAGGCCGGCGAGGACCGCATACGGGGCGATGACGAACGCCGACAGCTGCGGGTCGCGCTCGCCGACGGCGGGAGCGGCCAGGAAGTAGGCGAGGGCGACCAGGAGCGGGCCGGCCGCGCCGGAGACCGCGACGCCGACGCGGTTGTCGCCGCGGCGGCTGGCGGGCCAGGCGGCGAGGGCGCCGATGACCAGCGCTATGGCGAGCATGAGGAGCGCCCCGGGCAGGTTCACCATGTTGCGGATCCAGGTGGCGTCGGTGAACTGCCAGGTGCCGAGCTGGGCGGCGGTGGCGAGGTTGCCGTCGGCGCGGACCACGTCGACGACCGCGACGACCGCGAGGACCCACAGCCAGGCCGAGGAGGCGACGACGTTGGCCGCGATCGCGCGGGCGGCCAGGGCGCCGACCGCGATCAGCAGGCCGACGATGATGCCGGCGATCGCATAGCCGCCGGCGGTGAAGTATGGCGCGACGTTGTCGGGGCGGGGCGTGCGCGACGGCACGGCGACCAGCGGCACGACGATGAGGGCGCCGACCGCCGCGGACAACGCGATCACGATCCGCCAGGCGGCGGTCAGCGCGTGTGCCCCGGGGGTCGAGGCGTTGCCCGCGACCGGGGTGTCGGCGGGGCTGAGCCGGTCCGCGCACAGGGCGCCGATGACCGTCGAGGACGCCGCGAGCCAGGCCACCCAGGCCAGGCTGCTGACCCAGATGGTCGCGCTGTTGCCGGTCGGCTGCCAGGAGATGATGCCCAGGCCATAGCCAAGACCGAGCTGCGCGGCACCCGCGCCCGCCGCGACACCGATCGCGGTGAATATTGAGGTTGCCCAGCTTCGTGCCGCCATGCCGCGCAGCGTACGCCCAGCCGTCCACCCGGGCGAGTCGATGTCAGCGGAACGTCAGGCCGTGCAGACGGCGGTCGCGGAGGGTGGGGCTGAGGTGGGCAACCTGTCCACTGGCAGGCGATTTGTCGGACAAGGTGGTGAACTGGGACCTATGCCAGACGAGCCGGACGCCACCGCCCCGTTCGATCGACCGCCATCGCCTGACGGGGGACCGCCGCCACGAGCGGAAGACCCCGATGCGACCCGGATCGGCCCGGCAGGCCAGGACCCCGACGCGACCCGGATCGGCCCGCCGAGCACCAGGCCCACGGATCCGGACGCGACCAGGATCGGTGGCGGCACGTCGCCGCTGCGCCCCGACGACAGCGGCGCCACCAGGATCGGCGGTCCGCTCGGCAGCGACGAGCCGCCGCGGTGGTCCGCCCGCGCCAACGTCCCCCAGCCGGGTGACCCGTCGCTCCGCCCGGCCGCCGCGCCGGAGGAGTGGATCGAGGAGGAAGACCCGTACCAGGGACGCTCCTGGTTCACGCCGGTGATCATCGGCGTCGTCGCGCTGGTCCTCGTCGGCGCGCTGAGCGTCGGCCTGTACCTCATCTATCAGGCCACCGCGGACGGCGACAACGCACCGTCCGACCAGTTGCCGGTGCCGACGGTGGCCGGCAGCAGCGTCGTACCGTCGCCGACACCGCAACCGACGACCGCCGCTCCGACATCGGAGGCGCCCACGGCGACCACCGCCGCCGCGCCGACCAGCGTCACGATCCCGCCGCTGACGGGCAACACCCTCGCCCAGGCGACGATCAAGCTGCAGCAGCTCGGGCTCGAGGTGAAGGTCGTCCGTCGCGCCGACGACTCCGTGCAGCCCGGCGAGGTCGCGGGGACGGACCCGGGCGCGGGCGAGATCGTCGCGCCGGGCGAGACCATCACCCTCTTCGTGGCGACCGAGCCGACGAAGGCGCCGTCGAGCAAGTCGCCGTCAGCTGTACCCAGTTAGGCGCCAGTTCTTCGCGACCGCCGGCTCCTGCACCGACGTCCGGACGGTGAGGTCGGCGTTGAGCAGCGTCAGGGTCGTGCCGGCCTGGCGGGTGGAGCGCACCAGCACGGAGCCGTCGGGTCCGAAGAGGATCTGGGTGATGGTGCCGGTGACCGGGATGGCGACGGTCTTGCCGCTGGTCGTGTCGACGATGGCGTCGGCCTTCAGGTTGGGCCCGATGTCGCCGTACTCCTCGCCGGGGTGGATCACGTCGAGGGCGAGCCTGGTGCCGTCGAGGTCGTGCCGCAGCGGCGTGAACGCGCCGGTGGCGATGTCGACGGTGCCCACGCCGGCGTCCCGCTTGCTGACGAGGAGGCGGTCCCCGGTCGACGACCAGGCCGGCTCGAACCCGACGCCCGCGTAGCCGGTGCCGAAGCTCCGCGCGCCGGTGCCGTCGGTGCCGATCAGCCGCAGCTCCGACTCGGTGACGAACGCGATCTTGCTGCCGTCGGGGGAGACCGCGGCGGCGTACGCCACGTCCGACGACATCAGCCCGACCACCTTGTCGCCCGACAGTCTCTGCAGGGAGTACTTCCCACCGGGGGCCGGCTTGTAGTACCTGACCGTGGAGATGCCGGCGGTGCGAGTGGGTCGCGGCGCGGCCGTCGCCGTCGGGGTGGTCGCCGCGGAGGCGGCCGGCGAGGCGGACGTCGCGGCGCCGGGGGTGGTCGTGCCGGCGCCCGCGGCGCAGCCGGTCAGCACGGTGAGTGCGGCGGCGGCGACGCAGGCGGCCTTGACGGTGTGCTTGTGCATCTCGAACTCCTTCAGTGGGTGATGTACCCGTGAAGACGAGAGCTCGGTGAAGCACGGATGACGGGCCGTTCGATCATCTCTGAATCGGCCGAACGGAGGAGCTGGCTACGCGGACGCGGATACAGGCACCCGGCTGCCGGTCCGGGCGGTGCGGGTGACGAAGCCGGGCTGCAGGCCCTGGAGCTGCACGAAGATGGATCGGCGCTCGACGGCGTCGCCGGTGGCGTTGAGCTGGTAGCCGTCCAGCCACGCCCACCCGTCATAGGTCTGCCAGTCGTGCACCCGGATCACCCGGAACAGCATCGGCTGCACGAACTGCACGCTCGCGGCCTTGGTCACACGCAGCACGTCACCGGTCTTCGGTAACACAGGTAAGACTCCCGTCATCTGCCGGCAGGGGGAAGATCGGTCACGGGCGCCCCATAACCGCCGATCGGCTCGATCGTTTGTCGCTGCGTCCGCAGTGGTGTCCCGGTCGTCCTGAGTCTCGTTGGCGCGAAGATGAACGGACCGTGACCACCGCCACACCCACAGATTGCCCGAGGTCGGTGATCAATGCAACTTGCAGTGAGAAATTTCCATCTCACGCATGAGAGCGTCGCTCCCGAGTGGCGGGGCCCCGCGAGATGGTGAGAATGTCGTGCCGATCCGGGTTGCGGACCTTCGTCAGGTTGCGCTGATCTATACGTATCGGAAATTCCGTGGGCCGGCGCGGAGGTGCAAGCGTGGCAAGTCGACGAGGCAGCCCGACGCTGCGACGCAGACAGCTCGGTATGGAGTTGCGCCGCCTTCGCGAGGCGGCACACGTCACAATCGATCATGTCGCCGAGCGACTGGAATGCTCCGGGTCCAAGATCTCGCGGATCGAAACGGGACAGACCGGCGTCACCCCGCGCGACGTAAGGGACATGCTGGACATCTACGGTGTCGAGCCACAATACGCCGAACAGTTGCTGAAAATCGCCAGGGAGGCGCGCCAGAAGGGTTGGTGGCAGCTCTACGGTGACGTGCTCACCGGGGCCTACGTAGGCCTCGAAGCGGCCGCCGATCACATTCGTTCATATGAGGCGCTCGTCGTCCCCGGACTGCTGCAGACCGAGGAATACGCGCAGGCCATGATCCACGCGGCCCGTCCGGACATCAGTGTCACGGAGGTCGAGAAACGTGTGCGTGTCCGGATGAGCCGCCAATCGTTGGTCACCCAGGATGACCCGATAGATCTCTGGGTGGTGCTGGACGAGGCAGTGCTGCGCCGCCCGGTCGGCGGAAGAGCGGTCATGCGCCGTCAGCTCGAGCACCTGGGCACGGCAGCGGGATGGCCGAACGTGACCCTCCAGATCCTGCCCTTCTCCGCCGGTGCTCATGCCGGGATGGACGGGACATTCACGATGTTGCTGTACGACGAGTCCGCAGGGCAAAACTTCGTGTTCGCCTCGAACGCGGCCGGCGGTCTCTTTCTCGAGAAGGACGACGAACTGCAGCGCTACGGATTCATCTTTGACTACTTGCGCGCCAACGCACTCCGTCCGGACGAGTCAGTATCGATGATCGTGAAGCTGGCAAAGGAGTCGTAGTGAACATTGAGGCCAAGGGCTTCAGCGTGAATCTTGAGGGTGCCCGCTGGCGCAAGAGCACTCGCAGCGGTCCGTACTCGGACAACTGCGTCGAGGTCGCGTTCGTCGGCGGGGCTGTCGCGTTGCGCGACTCGAAGGACAAGGCCGGGCCGGTGCTGCTGTTCACCCCCGAGGAGTGGGTGGCCTTCGTCGGCGGCACCAAGGACGGGGAGTTCGATCTCTCGTAGGCGAAACGCCAGGTCAAAATCGACCGGCCCGGCCCGCGACGGTGGTATCGCCGTTGCGGACCGGGCCGGTCATCGTTGTATTCAATGAGCGCTCAGGAACTTCACGCCAGATCCGAACACCCGAGTCAGATAAGGCTTGTATCCGATGAACAATGGCCCCGACAACTTCGGCAACGGTTCGTCGAAGACCGACGACCGTTTCTCCGGGCAGCTCGGTAGCTACCGCCCGGGCGGCCGCCGGGACGTCATCGGCGACGGGCCGATCGACGAACTGTCGCCGCGCAACGGCTCGCCGCTGGACCGCGCCTCGTCGCCCTTGGACCGCGCCTCGTCGCCGCTGGACCGTGCGTCCCTGCCGCTGGACAACTCACCGATCGCCGCGTCGCTGACGCCGCCGAAGCTGCCCGAGTCGTCCCTGGTGGCGGACCTCAGCCCGCTGACCGAGCCGATGTTCGGCCGCGGCGGCGTGCTGCAGGACTCCTGGCTCGACGGCCCCAGCCAGTCGATGGCCGACCACCCGCTGCTGCGGGGGCTCCTGCTGGAGCTGCCGCCGAAGGGCACGATGCCGCAGCAGGAGTGGCTGGACCGCTGGTTCGAGGCGGCCCGCTCGATCCTGGAGCTCATCTACTCGCAAGAGGCCCGAGGTCTGAAGTAATCCGCCGTGCTCGCCGGTCGACAGGTCGAATCCCATGCCGTAGAAAGCAGGGAGGCTCGACCTGGGGAGGTCGGACGGGCTCCGGTGCGCGCGAGCGTGCCGGGCCCGTCGATAAGTTGAACCCATGAGTTATCCCAAGATCGAGCTGCACGTGCACCTCGAAGGGGCGATCCCGCCCGCGACGCTGCTGGAGATCGCCCGGCGCAACGACCTGCCGCTGCCGGTCGACACCGTCGAGGGCGTGCTGGGGCTCTATGAGTTCACCGACTTCAAGAAGTTCGTCGAGGTCTGGATCCTCACCACGAACTGCCTGCGCACCGCGGACGACTTCCGGCAGATCGTGGTCGACTACGCCGGCGTGGCCGCGTCGCACGGTGCCGTGTACCTGGAGGCGATCTTCTCCCCCGGGGAGCGGGCCCAGCGCGGTGTGGCCTGGGAGGACCTGTACGAGGGCTACACCGACGGCATCGTCGAGGCGCGGGAGCGGCACGGCGTGATCGTCCGGCTGACCCCGGACCTCTACCGAGGCATGCCGGTCGACGTGGCGGAGGACGTCGCCCGGTGGAGCGTGCGCTACGCCGACCGGGGCATCGTCGGCCTCGGCCTCGGCGGCAACGAGCAGGCAGGCCCCGCGACGACCTACGCGAAGGCGTTCGAGCTGGCCCGCGACGGCGGACTGGCGATCGTGCCGCACGCCGGCGAGTCGGCCGGCGCCGAGTCGGTCCGCGAGATCCTGACCCTCGCACCCGACCGGCTGCGGCACGGCATCCGTGCCGTCGAGGATGCCGGTGTACTGGCGGAGGTCGTCGACCGGGGGCTGGTGCTGGACGTCTGCCCGACCTCGAACGTGCGGACCCGGTCGGTACAGTCGCTCGCGGCTCATCCACTGCCGGCCCTGCTGGCGGCGGGGGTGCCCTGCACGGTCAACACCGACGACCCGGCGATGTTCAACACCGATCTGGCTCAAGAGCACCGCGTCGCTGCCGATCTCGGTCTCAGTGCGAAGGACGCCTACCTGGCCGGCGTCGCGGGCGCTGCCTGCGACGACGACACTCGCGCACTGCTGAAGAGCAAGATCAGTGATATCGGCTGAATGTCCGATTGGTGCGCTACGTTCGGCCCGGGTCGGGTGTCGCAAAGTTGATGGTCGATCTTGAAATGTCCGCTTAGCTTTGGGCGGGTTCGCTGGTAGGAAACGGGGAGGCAAGGGTGAGTGACGTGTCTGATCTGATGTTCGCATTGATGAGTGGCGGCGGCCTCCTGGCCCTCAGCATCGGTGCATTCGGCGTGCTTGACGCCTACCACAAGCGCGGGATCGGCGAGAAGCGCGTGGACTGGCTGATCGGCCTCTACGCGTTCGGCGTCGTCATGAACATCGTCGCTTACGTGCTGCTCGACCGCTGGTACATCGCGGCGCCGCTGGCACTCATGCTGGTGCCGGCCGAGCGCGCGCTGGAGAAGCGCGGCACCTTCAAGCGCCGCGCCGTCAAGGTCGACGCGATCACCGGTCGCTGAGCACAGAAACACTGACGCCGGTCCCCGAGGGGGCCGGCGTCATGCTGTGCTTCTGGACGGGCTACCCGCCCGGCCTCAGACCGCGAACGTGCTCAGCGGCTCCGTGGCCGGCGCCGGCGGCGTGGCCCGCCACAGGCGCGTCTTCTGCGCGCCGAGCCGGGCCAGGTAGGCCGGGTTGAGCAGCACGTAGCGGCGCCAGAGCCGCTTGGGCTCCAGGCCGAGCCGCCACAGCCACTCCAGGGCGTACTTCTGCATCCACGCGGGCGGGTTCTTCAGTCCGCCGGCGTGATAGTCGAACGCCGCGCCCACCGCCAGCATCGGCGCGTCCACCAGGTGGCGCATGCCGTAGACGAAGATCTCCTGGCGGGGGCAGCCGAGGCCGACCATCACCACGCGCGCGCCGGACGCCTTGATCCGCGCCGCGATCTCCTCGGGCTCACCCGGCTGCGCCGAGCGGAACTTCGACGCCTCCATCCCGGCGATCTTGATCGCGGGGAACCGCTCGTGCAGCTTGCTGACCAGAAGGTCGAGCGTCTGCTCGGTCGAGCCGTACAGGTACACCGGCAGACCCTGCTCCGCGCTGGCCCGCAGGACCCGCAGCGTGAGCTCGGGACCATAGACCCGGTCGGCGAGCCGCGCCCGGTGCAGCAGGTTGAGCGCCCAGCGCACCGGCTGCCCGTCGGGCGTCACGAGGTCGAACGCGTTGAGCCTGGCGCCGTGCGCCTTGTCCTGCACGCCGGTCATCACGCCGTGCACGGCGAGCGCCGTCACCGCGAGCGGCCGGCCCTCCCGGGCGGCGCTCATGACCTTCTCGACGGCACTGTCGTAGTCGACGGCGCTGACCTGCACGCCGAGGACGTTCTGCTTCCCCTGGTCGATCAAGTCAGGCCACCGGGGTCCACTTGCCGACGTTGGCCTCGTAGATCTCCTGACAGATCATCGGCACGTCGTACACCTGCTTCCAGTCCGGGTAGTCCAGCTGGAAGCGCTCGTTGGACCCGATCCACCACTGGTGGTCGCCGACCCGGTTGGCCTCGTGGTATTCGGTGACCATCTCGTTGCCGGTGATCCGCTGCGCAAGCGCGAACACCTCCAGGTGCGAGGTGTTGGAGTGCCGCCCGCCACCGAGGTTGTAGACCGCGGCGCTGCGCGGCGCCCGGAAGAAGGCCTCGAACGCGGCGACCACGTCGTGCGAGTGGATCGCGTCGCGGACCATCTTGCCCTTGTACCCGAAGATCTTGTACGTGCGGCGCTCCATCGCGCACCGCATCACGTACCCGAGGAAGCCGTGCAGCTCGGTCGCCGAGTGCGCCGGCCCGGTCAGCGTCCCACCCCGGAAGCACGCGGTCTTCATGTCGAAGTAGCGCCCGTACTCCTGCACCATCACGTCGGCGGCGACCTTCGAGGCCCCGAAGACGGAATGCAGACAGGCGTCGATCGACATGTCCTCCTTGATGCCGTTCTCGTACGGGTGACCCGCCTCGATCTCCCACCGCGTCTCCTGCTCGACCAGTGGCAGGCTGTTGGGCCGGTCGCCATACACCTTGTTGGTCGAACAGTGGATGAACGGCGCCTCGATGCAGTGCTCCCGCACGTTCTGCAGCATGTTGAGCGTCCCGCCGGCATTCACGTCGAAGTCCGTGAACGGGTCCCGCACCGCCCAGTCGTGACTGGGCTGCGCCGCGGTGTGCACCACCAGCGCCACGTCTTTGCCGTAGCGCTTGAAGATGGCGGCCAGCGCGTCCCGGTCCCGGATGTCCACGTCATGGTGCGTGTACGCGTCCCCGAGGTCGCTCGTCAGCCCCACCACGTTCCACGCGGTCGAGGCCTCCGCCCCGAAGAACTGCTTCCGCATGTCGTTGTCGATGCCGACGACATCCAGCCCCAACGAGGCAAAGTGCCGGACAGCCTCGGACCCGATCAACCCGGCAGACCCGGTGACGATGACGACGCTCACGAGCAGAACTCCTTGCCACTCCAGCAGGACCGGCCGAGCATACCCCGCACGCGAGAGTCGCTATTTTGACGCACGACCAACCGCCCGCTGCTGTTGAGGAGGCGTGGGTGGAGCGAAGCTCCCCCAATGGGGAGCGAGGCTTCAGCCTCGCGCGAGGGAGGACGCAACGAAAAAATGAGCGCACTCCGCGAACAGAGTGCGCTCATCGTTGTGTGGGGAAGGGGGGAGTTGAACCCCCACGCCCTTTCGGGCACACGGACCTGAACCGTGCGCGTCTGCCATTCCGCCACTTCCCCTTGACGACGAGCTGGCTCATCGTCTGGCAGTGCCCAGCGTAGCGTGTGCCAACTCGGCGTTTTCACCGGGTTAGTACTAGGCTGCCCTGGGCGCCACGGAAGAGTAGCACGGGCTAGCCGGTGAGGATGCAACCGGGCGTGCGACGTCCGGATACCATCATGACCTCGGAACCCGAGGAGGAACCGGTGAGTGTGCTGCAGCGCTTCGAGAAGCGCCTAGAGGGCCTGGTCGAGGGGGCCTTCGCAAAGGTCTTCAAGGGGGTCGTCCACCCCGTGGAGATCCTCAACGCCATGCAACGGGAGGCGGAAGCCCACAAGGCGATTCTGGCTGGCGGGCGCACGCTCGTGCCGAATCGCTACGTGATCGACCTGTCGCCCTATGACCACAGTCGGCTGGCGCCGTACGCCGCCGCGCTCGCCCAGGAGCTCGCCCAGTCGCAGGCGGAGTTCATCGGCGAGCAGGGGTGGACGGTCTACGGCGACGTCATCGTCGAGATCGAGCGGGGCGACGGCCTCGACACCGGCATGTTCCGGGTCACGGCCGAGGTCTACACCGGCGGCGAGGTCGCGCCCCAGGCCGCGCCCGACCCCTACGGCGGCTACAACCAGGGCGGCGGCTACGGTCCCGGCCCCGGCGGCCCCGGTGGGCCCGCCCGCAACGTACGACTGGTGTCCGGCGACGGGCGAAGCTACCCTCTGTCGATCGGCTCGACCGTGATCGGCCGGGGCGATCAGGCCAACATGCGCCTGCCAGATGTCGGCATCTCGCGCCGTCACGCGCGACTCGACTTCGACGGTGCGCAGGTGGTGCTCACCGATCTCGGCTCGACGAACGGCACGATGGTCAACGGGCAACGCGTCTCCGCGGTCGCGTTGAATCCCGGTGACATGATCCAGCTCGGCACGACCACGCTCACCTACCGCGTGGATGGCTGAAGTCCCTGCACCACGTGGTCGACGTTAGGCGGATCTGCATGAGTGCACCTGCTCGACCGGGCCTCCGGGCCCCTGATAGGTCGTAGATGGAATTTGTCATTACGGTCGCCCGCTACGGGCTGCTCGTGCTGCTGTGGATCTTCGTGTTCACGGTGGTGGGAGTGATCCGGCGCGACCTGTTCGCGGGCTCTCGAACGAGCCGGATCGTCGCCGCACCCCGGGGGGTTGGTGCGGCGACGGCTCCTGGCCGTCCGGCGAAGGTGAAGCGCGGCAAGACCGCCCACCAGCTCTTCGTCACCGCCGGCTCACTGGCGGGCACCCGGATCACACTCGGTGAGGCGCCGATCACAATCGGCCGCGCCGAGGATTCGACGCTGGTGATCACCGATGACTACGCCTCAGCGAAGCACGCCCGCCTCGTGCCCCGCGCCGGCCAGTGGTACCTCGAGGATCTCGGCTCGACCAACGGCACCTACCTCGACAAGACCAAGGTCGGCGCACCTACCCCCGTCCCCCTCGGCGTGCCGATTCGCATCGGACGCACTTCACTCGAGTTACGGCCATGACCCTCACCTTGCGCTACGCGGCCCGCAGTGACCGCGGTCTGATTCGGAGTGGAAACCAGGACTCCGTCTACGCCGGACCGCGGCTGCTCGCCGTTGCCGACGGAATGGGCGGCATGGCCGCCGGTGACGTCGCCAGCAACATCGTCATCGCCACCATGGCGCCGCTCGACGAGGATGTGCCCGGAAACGCCATGATCGACACGCTTCGCGGCGCCGTCGACCTGGCCAACCAGCAGATCCGCGACGCCGTCGAGGAAAACCCGGCCATGGAAGGCATGGGCACCACCCTCACCGCCATGCTGTTCTCCGGCACCAAGATGGGCATGGTTCACATCGGCGACTCCCGCGCGTACATCGTGCGTGACGGAGAGTTCGCCCAGGTGACCAAGGACGACACGTACGTCCAGATGCTCGTCGACGAGGGCCGGATCAGCCTGGAAGAGGCCAACAGCCATCCCCAGCGCTCGCTGCTGACGCGCGCCCTCGACGGGCGCGACGCCGACCCCGAGTACTCGGTGCGCCAGGTCAAGACGGGCGACCGCTACCTGCTGTGCAGCGACGGGCTCTCCGGCGTGGTCAGCGCCGAGACGATCGAGTCGACGCTGCGCGAGTACGTCGACCCCAACCAGTGCGCCGGCCGGCTCATCGAGCTCGCCCTGCGCGGTGGCGGCCCGGACAACATCACCGTGATCGTCGCCGACGTCACCGACGAGGACATCGTCGAGGAGCGGCCGATCGTCGGGGGTGCGGCCGCCCAGGACCGCGGCATGGCCACGTCCGCCGACCAGTCGATGTCCTCGGCCCGGGGTGCCGCGCTCGCCGCGCCGCGCCCGCCGGTGCCGGAGTCCGACGAGGACGCGCGGGCCCACGCCGCGGCGACCGCCCGTGACGACGCCGGCCGCCCGAAGCGCCACCCGGTGCGCACCGTCGTCCTGCTGGTGGTGCTGCTGGGCCTGCTCGGCGGCGGCCTCTGGTACGGGTGGAGCGTCACCCAGTCGCGCTACTACGTGGGCGCGACCGACGACGGCACCGTCGCGATCTTCAAGGGCGTCCCGGGCAAGATCGCGTGGATCGACCTGTCCGAGGTCTACCAGCCGAGCGAACTCAAGCTCGACGACCTGACCCCGGCCGCCCAGAGCACGGTCAAGCAGGGCATCCAGGTCGACAACCTGGACCAGGCCAAGGACAAGCTCGCGGCGCTGACCGATCCCGAGAACCCGTCGCGGAAGCAGCCGTGCCCGAGCGGCGAGCCGACCACCGACGCGTCCGCCAGCCCCACCGGCGCGGTCGTGCCCGGCATGTCCGCCAGCGTCTCGGCCGGCACGGGTGCCGCGTCGCCGGCGCCGACCACGGCCGCGGTGACCACCGAGCCGCCGATGGCGTCCGAGACTCCGTCCCCGTCCGCCAGCTGCTGATCCGACGATGACCCTGACCGCGAGGCCAAGAGGAATTCTGCTGTGACCGCAACAGCCATCCCTTCCCCGTCGCCCATGGACCCGGGTGGCGGGGCCGGTGCGCCGCGGCCGGGCACCCGGCGCAACGTCGAGCTGGGGCTGCTGCTGTTCGTCGCCGCGATCCTGGTCATCTACGCGGGGGTCGTCGAGGGCAACGCGATCGGCGAGGTCACCGCGGACTTCTGGGTGCAGACCGCGATCCTTGCGATCATCTTCGGGGTCGCCCACATGGCGATCCGGTTCCTGGCGCCGTACGCCGACCCGGTGATCCTGCCGGCGGTCGCGCTGATCAACGGCCTCGGCGTCGCCTTCCTGCGCCGGCTCGACCTCGCCAACGCCAAGGCACCCCAGCGGGCCGACCTGAGCGTCTTCGGCGGCGACGGCTTCCGCCAACTCGGGTGGACCGCCGCGGCGGTGGTCGGCGCGATCATCCTGATGGCGATCGTGCGGGACCACCGGTCGCTGTCCCGTTACGCGTACACGCTGGGGCTCGCCGGCATCGTGCTGGTGCTGATCCCGGCGGTGCTGCCGGCGCGGTTCTCCTCGATCAACGGCGCCAAGCTGTGGATCAAGTTCCCGGGCTTCTCGATCCAGCCCGGTGAGTTCGCCAAGATCTGCCTGCTGGTCTTCTTCGCCTACTACCTGGTGCGCAAGCGCGAGGTGCTGTCGATGGCGAGCAAGCGCATCCTCGGCGTCGACTTCCCCCGCGGCCGCGACCTCGGCCCGGTCGTGCTGGTCTGGCTGCTGTCGCTGATGGTCCTCGTCTTCGAGAAGGACCTCGGCACCTCGCTCATGTACTTCGGCATGTTCGTCGTGACGCTCTACATCGCGACGGTCCGGGTCAGCTGGCTCATCATCGGCCTGGCCTTCTTCCTCGGCGGCGCGTTCCTCGCGTACTTCCTCGGCAAGACCGTCGGCGGCCCGTTCCTCAACTTCTCCGAGCGCGCGACCACCTGGCTCGACCCGTTCGCCGACGCGGACAACAAGGGCTACCAGCTGGTCCAGTCGCTGCTCGGCCTGGGCACCGGCGGGCTGACCGGGGCCGGCCCCGGCGCCGGCCAGCCGCTCAAGGTGCCCGAGGTGCGCACCGACTTCATCTTCTCCGGCATGGGCGAGGAGATCGGGCTCTTCGGCCTGACCGCCCTGCTCGTGGTCTACCTGCTGCTGGTCGAGCGGGGCCTGCGCGCCGCGATCAACGTGCGGGACTCCTTCGGCAAGCTGTTCGCCGGTGGCCTCGCGTTCACGCTGGGGTTGCAGGTGTTCGTCATCGTGGGTGGCATCAGCCAGCTCATCCCGCTGACGGGCCAGACCACGCCGTTCCTCTCGGCGGGTGGCTCGTCGCTGGTGGCCAACTGGCTGCTGATCGGTCTGCTGCTGCGCATCTCGGACGCGTCGCGACGCCCGGCCGGCGGTGCGCCGTCGATCGGGCTGGGCGGGGTGTCCACCGGTGGTGGGGGCGGCGCGCCGGTCCAGATCCAAGAGCTTCCCACGGAGGTCGTGCGATGAACGCCCCACTGCGCCGGGTCGGCGTCGTGGCGCTGGTGCTGTTCGCGATGCTGTTCGTGAATCTGAACTACCGCCAGGTGGTCAAGGCCGACGACTATCGGACGCACCCGCGCAACGGCCGGGTCCAGGCCAGCGAGTACGAGCGCGCCCGCGGCAAGATCATCAACGCGCAGGGCATCGCGATCGCCGACTCGCAGGAGACCGGCGACACGCTGAAGTTCCTCCGCACGTACCCGCTCAAGGACAAGTACGCGCACGTCATCGGCTTCAAGCCGGTCAACCTCGGCGCGACCAACCTGGAGAAGCTCAACAACGACTTCCTGATCGGCACCTCCGACAAGCAGGCCGCCGACCGGATCGCCGGGCTGTTCACGGGCAAGGACCCGGCCGGCGGCAACGTGCTGCTGACGCTGTCGCAGGCGACGCAGGAGGCCGCGTACACCCAGCTCGGCAACAACAAGAAGGGCGTGAAGAGCGGGGCGGTCGTGGCGATGGACCCGGCCACCGGGGCGATCCTCGCCGAGGTGTCGCTGCCCAGCTACGACCCGAACCTGCTGAGCACCCACGACATCAACGCCGCCAGCGCCAACTACAAGAAGCTGGACACCGACCCGGCCAAGCCGATGCTCAACCGCGCGGTGCAGGAGATCTACCCGCCCGGGTCGACCTTCAAGATCATCACGTCGGCGGCGGCGCTGTCCGCGGACTCGTCGCTGACGCCCGACTCGGTCGTGCCGGGTGGCGAGTTCTACCAGCCGCCGCAGACCTCGACGTTCCGCATCAAGAACGCCCACGAGGGCATCTGCCCCGACCAGATCACGCTGAAGCAGGCGCTGACCGTGTCGTGCAACACGGTCTTCGCCCGCATGGGCGTGGAGCGGCTCGGTGCGGAGAAGCTCAAGTCGATGGCGCAGGCGTTCGGCTTCGAGGCCCAGCCGCGCTTCATCGAGGACCAGGAAAAGAACTACTGCAACGTCGCGGCCAGCCACACCGGCCCGATGACCGCAGGCGACGACAACCGCGTCGACCCGCCGGCCGTGGCTCAGTCGAGCATCGGACAGCGGGAAGTGAAGATGTCTCCGCTGCAAGGCGCCATGATTGCGTCGACGGTCGCCAACGGGGGGCGCGAGATGCGTCCCTACATCGTCGACCGTCTGCAGAACGCCGACCTGTCCAACGCCGACCGGACCGACCCGAAGGAGCTGGGCCGCCCGATCAGCGGCGACGTGGCAGCTTCGCTGCAGCAGATGATGTTCAGTGTCGTCACTGCCCGTGACGGCACGGGCCGCAACGCCAACATCCCCGGCTTGCAGGTTGGTGGTAAGACCGGAACGGCGGAGGACGGTGACGATGCCGGTGACCACGGCTGGTTCATCGGCTTCGCAATGAAGGACGGCAAGCCGATCATCTCGGTCGCGGTCTTCCTCGAGAACGCTGGCAAGGGTGGCAGCGCGGAGGCGGCTCGCATCGCCGGCCTGGTCATGAAGGCATACGCGGACGAAAAGGGCATCAAATAATGAGGTGCGCGACATGTTGAGCGCCGGCACCACGTTGGGTGGGCGCTACCGCCTGGACGAGCGCATCGCCGGCGGTGGGATGGGTGACGTGTGGCGTGGCACCGACGAGGTGCTCGGCCGCACGGTCGCGATCAAGGTGCTGCTGCCCTCGCTGCTGGAGGAGGCCGGCTTCGCCCAGCGCTTCCGCGACGAGGCGCGCACCATGGCCACCATCAACCACCCCGGCGTGGTGGACATCTACGACTACGGCAGCGAGGGCGGCACCGCCTTCCTGATCATGGAGTACGTGGAGGGCGACGCCCTCTCCCGGACGCTGTCCCGCGTCGGCCGGCTGACCCCGGCCCGGGCCATGGCGCTCGTCGCCCAGGCCGCCGACGCGCTGCACGCGGCGCACGAGAAGGGCATCGTCCACCGCGACGTGAAGCCCGGCAACCTGCTCGTGCGGCCCAACGGCACGCTGGTCCTCACCGACTTCGGCATCGCCCGCTCCGCCGCCGCCGCGCAGCTCACCGCGGCCGGCTCGGTGCTCGGCACCGCCTCCTACATCTCGCCGGAGCAGGCCTCCGGTGCGCAGGCCACCCCGCTGTCGGACGTGTACGCCCTCGGCGTGGTCGCCTACCAGTGCCTGTCCGGGCAGCGCCCCTTCGAGGGCGACAACCCGCTGCAGATCGCGATGCGGCACGTCCGCGACATGCCGCCGCCGCTGCCCGCCGACATCCCGCCGCCGATCGCGCAGCTCGTCGAGCGCGCGATGGCCAAGGACCCGTCGGCCCGCTGGCCCAGCGCCGCCGCGATGGCGCAGGCCGCCCGCCGGGTCTCCGGCGCCGGTGGCGGCACCACGTCCGGCCCGGGCATCCCGATGGCGGCGCCGCTCGGCCCGCCCGGGTCGCCGGTCGGACCGCCCGGCTCGCCCGTCGCGTACACCCCCGTCTCCGGCCCTCCGGTCTCCGGCGGTCCCATGTCGGGCGCGTTCGGCACCCCGATCTCCGGCGGCGCCCCCACCTCGCCGGGCATCGGCGCCGGCGGCACGCGGATCATGCCCGGTGGCGCGGTTCCGCCGCCGGGTGTCGCCGCGGCAGGTGCCGGACACGCCGCCCGCGGCGCGGCAGGCGTCCCGCCGCCGCCCAGCAACGAGACCGCGTACTTCCCGGGCGACGCCGGCAACTACCCGCCCACCGGCGGCTACCAGCCGGCCCCGCCGTCCAACAACCGGCCGGGTGGCAACCGCAACACGATGGTGCTGCTCGGCGCGGCCGCCGCGGTGCTGGTGCTGCTGCTGGGTGTCGGCGGCATCTGGTACGCGATGAGCGGCAACGACACGAAGGACACGCCGAGCAGCCAGGGCACCACGGCGGCGGCCTCGCAGGCGCCGTCCAGCGCGAAGCCGACCGGTAAGACGGTCAACATCCCGTGCGACTGGTCCAGGCTCCAGACGCGGGCGAACGTGGTGCGGCAGCTGCAGCGGCAGGGCTTCAAGGTGAAGGAGACCCCGCAGGACGGCAAGAAGCCGATCCCGGGCCAGGTGCTGAAGGTCGAGCCGTGCGGCCCGACGACCCCGGTGGGCGACATCGAGGTGTTCTACCAGGAGGGCGGCGGCAAGCTGCCGACCACCGAGCCGTCGGACGACAACGGTGGCGCGGGCGAGTCGCCCAGCGCCGGCAACTCGTCGCAGCCGGCAGCCGGCAACAAGCCGTCCTGCCCGCCCGGCGAGACAAACGTCGGCGGCCTGTGCGTCAAGACAGGGTGATCCGTCCCGCCGGACGGGTGCGTCCCGGCGGGCCGGATCGTCCCGACGGGCTGGATCGGAATGGGTTCTCGTCGCAAGACGTGGCAAGGTAAGAGTCGATGACCGAAGGACGACACGACATGACCGCCCAGCCTCGCCTCCTCGGCGGCCGTTACCAGGTCGGGGAGTTGCTTGGCTATGGCGGCATGGCCGAGGTCCATCGGGGCCGTGACCTGCGCCTTGGCCGCGATGTCGCGATCAAGACCCTGCGCACCGACCTGGCCCGCGACGCGACCTTCCAGCTGAGGTTCCGCCGTGAGGCGCAGAATGCCGCCTCGCTCAACCACCCCGCGATCGTCGCCGTGTATGACACCGGCGAGGAGCGGGGGCCCGCGGGCGAGGAACTGCCCTACATCGTCATGGAGTTCGTCAACGGCCGCACCCTCAAAGAGGTGCTCGCGGCCGAGGGACGGCTCATGCCGAGGCGGGCCCTGGAGATCACCGCCGACATCTGCGCGGCGCTGGAGTTCAGCCACCGGCACGGCATCATCCACCGGGACATCAAGCCCGGCAACGTGATGCTCACCCAGACCGGCCAGGTCAAGGTGATGGACTTCGGCATCGCGCGGGCTCTGGCCAGCGGCGCCACGACGATGACGCAGACCTCCGCGGTCATCGGCACCGCGCAGTACCTGTCGCCGGAGCAGGCCCGCGGCGAGCCCGTCGACGCCCGCAGCGACGTCTACGCGTCCGGCTGCGTGCTCTTCGAGCTGCTGTGCGGCCATCCGCCGTTCGTCGGGGACAACCCGGTGTCGGTGGCCTATCAGCACGTCCGGGAAGACCCGCGGCCGCCGAGCAGCAGCAACCGCGACGTGACCCCCGATATCGACGCGGTCGTGCTCAAGGCCCTGGCCAAGAACCCGCTCAACCGCTACCAGAGCGCCGGCGAGATGCGCGCCGACGTCATGCGCGCGGCGGCCGGCCGCCCGGTCTCGGCGCCGCCGGTCATGACCGAGGACGAGATGGCGACCGTGATGGCGGCGCAGACCGCCTACCGGCCCGCGCCGCCCGCCTCGCGCCAGCCCGCCCGCGCCGCGCAGCGGCAGAAGCGGAAGAACTCCACCGGCATCGCGGTCGCGCTCACGGTGCTGAGCCTGCTCGCGGTCGCCGCGCTGTCGATCGGGCTCTACCTGGCCAACCAGGAGCCGATGGCGACGGTGCCCGATCTCGTCGGTAAGAGCGAGCAGGAGGCCCGCGACGCGCTGCGGGCAGCGAAGCTGGAGGGCGACGGGCGCCCCGGCGCCAACGAGAACTGCAAGACCGGCACGGTCACCCGGCAGAACCCGCCGAAGGGCCAGGAGGTCAAGGCGGGCACCCAGATCGACTACGAACTCTGCGGCGCGCCCTCGATGGCCATCATCCCGACCCTGATCCGGTCCACCAAGGACGAAGCCAGCAGGCTGCTGACCAACCTCAACCTGAAGCCCAACGTCGTCGCGAAGGACGGCCCCCAGCCGAAGGACGAGGTCATCGAGTCCGACCCGCCGGCCGGCTCATCGGTGAAGATCGGCTCCACGGTCACGATCTACGTCTCGAAGAACAACCAGGCGGTCATGCCCGACGTCTCGAACAAGACCCTCGCTCAGGCGCAGGCGCTGCTCGAGACGGCCGGCTTCACGGCGGACCCGAAGACGACGGAGACGCAGGTGATCGACCCGACCAAGGACGGCCTGGTCATCAGCGCGTCGCAGCCGACCGGCAGGGTGCTGATGAAGACCGAAGTGATCACCCTGCGGATCGGGGTGCTGGCGAGCGGCAACCAGTCCGGCTCACCGAAGCCGAGCGGCAGCGCCTCGCCCGGCAATTAGGCCCGGTTCACCCGGTTTTTCCACCCATCACCGTACGTACCCTGTGGATAACACGGCAGTTATCCACAGGGTTATGCACAGGGCGCCTTACGCGAACGCGGCGATCCGGCGGGCTTCCACCTCGGCGACGAGCTCCGGCGCCCACTCCAGCGCGGCGGGGAGGCCGCAGGCGGCCAGCCAGTTCGCCAGCATCTGATGGCCGCCCTGGGTGAGCACCGACTCGGGGTGGAACTGCACGCCCTCGATCGGCAGCTCGCGGTGGCGCATCGCCATGATCACGCCCGACTCGGTGCGGCCGGTCACCTCGATCTCCGGCGGCAGCGTCGACTCCACCACGGCGAGCGAGTGGTAGCGGGTCGCGATGAACGGGTCCGGCAGCCCCTTGAGGACGCCCTGGCCGCCGTGGGTGACCAGAGAGGTCTTCCCGTGCAGCAGCTCGGGCGCGCGGGTCACGGTGGCGCCGAATGCCGCGCCGAACGCCTGGTGCCCGAGGCACACCCCGAAGATCGGGATCTTGCCCGCGTATTCACGGATGACCGCCATGCAGATCCCGGCCCGCTCCGGCGTGCCCGGCCCGGGGGAGAGCAGGATGCCGGCCGGCCGCGCCGCGCCGATCTCCTCCACCGAGATCTCGTCGTTGCGGCGCACGTCGCACTCGACGCCGAGCTGGCCCAGGTACTGGACCAGGTTGAACACGAACGAGTCGTAGTTGTCGACGACCAGGATGCGCAAGCGGCTCACCTAGCTCGGTAGGACCTGCGGGGCTGACGGCGTCTTCGTGGGCAGCTTCGACGGCTGCTTGGAAGGCTGCGTCGACGACTGTGTCGACGGCCGTTGCGACGGGTCTGTGCTCGGCTGCTGCAGTTGTCCGCCGTCCTGGTCGGTGGTCTCGACCTGGACGTCGTCGAACGGCAGGATCGGCTCGACCGCCGGGAAGACCTTGTACCACAGCAGCGCCCCGAGCGCACCGATCAGGATCACCGAGACCAGCGACTTGAGCTGCCATTGCTTGAAGGGGATGTGCCGCCAGATCCATCCGTACACGCGGCTATCCCTTCAGCTCGGCGGGGTCGCCGGCGGAGACGGGCTGGGACCGGTCGAGCTTCGCGTGCACGACGAGCCGCTGGTAGTTGTTGAACTTCGGGTTGCAGGTCGTCATGGTCAGCAGCGCCTCGGTGGGTGCCGTCCCGGGCTTGCCCGGCACGGGCGCGACGACCTGGACCGCCGTGGGCAGCACGATCTCGTGACCGATCACGCGGTAGACGTACCAGGTGTCCTGGGTCTTGATGACCACCGGATCGTTGGGCTTGAGCTGGTCGAGGTCCCACCAGATCGCCGGCGTGCGGTGCCCGGCCATCGAGAAGTTGCCGATCTGGCCCGGCAGCGCGGTGTCCGGGTAGTGCCCCGGCGCGTAGCGGATGTCGGCGGCGGTCACGCCCTGCACGACGGCCCACTTCTTCTTGAGCCGCGGGATGTGGACGGAGGCGATCACCGCCCCGTTGGCGGGCTTGGCGACCGGTGCCGGTGGTCCGGACGGCGACACGGTCGGGTCGGGCTCCGGGTGGGACCACTGCTGCTCCAGCTGGCGGTTGAGCTCGTCCTGGTGCGCCTCGACGATCGCCGACTTGCCCCAGACCTCGTAGCCGGCGAAGAGCAGCACGATGAGGCCGAACGTGATGAGCAACTCGCCGGTGCCCCGGCTGACCGCCCGTACGACCGTGCCGAACGTGGTCCTCGTGTATTCGGAGTACACGCTGCGATAACCCTCCTGGGTGCGGACCGGCCGCAACGGCACGACCTTGACACCCTTTTCGGCGTCAGGCTCCGTAGTCGCTTCCGGTTCATCCTGGGGGGTGGCTTTTGGGGTTGTTTCCGCCGCCGCGGGGACCTTCGGCAGCACCGTGGTGGCGTCGGCCGCTCCTGGCGGCCCGCTGTGCTCGGTGAACTTCGGGATGTAGGCGGTGGCGTCCGCCGGTCCCGCCGGTCCCGCCGTGACGGTCTCGGCGGCGTCCATGGGCGGGCGGTCGTCCCGGATGCGGGGGATCATCCGGGTCGCGATGTCGTCCTGGTCGAGGGCGCGATGCCGGGGACGGTGCGCGTCGCTCATGCCGCCGCCTTCCGCGTCGGCCTGAGCCAAGCTGCGTTCATGGTTCGCGGCTCCTCGCTCCGCTGCGCCCCGTTCATGGTCAGGACCCGGTCGTCGCCGACCGGAGCGCGGTGGAGCCGTCGTAGGCCTTCGCCTGCACGTCTGCCTCCATCCGCACCTGGTAGCCCAGGCCGAAGTTGTCCGCGGCGTTCCTGAACAGCGCAACTCCCTCCGTGTCGTCGAGCGAGCGCTGGAGGCGCACCTGGTCACCGATCGCGGCGATCTCAAACGGGGGCGAATACACCTGACCATCGAGCAGCAGCGTGTTGCCAACGCAGCGTACCGCGCTCGTGGCGATGACCCGGACTCCCATGAGCGTCATGGCCTCGGCGCCGCCGGCCCACAACGCGTTGACCACGGCCTGTACGTCCTGCTGGTGGACCACCAGGTCGTCCGGACGGGCACCCGCCGGGCGGCTGCCGTCGGGCCGTCTGGGGGCGTCGTCGAGCACGACCACGAGTCCCGGGCCGTGCACCGCGGTCAGCCCGGCGCCGGCCAGCTGGCTCTCGCCGCGGCGGCGCTGCTCGCCGACGGCGCCGTCCGCGCCCTCCTGGCTCTGCTGCTGCGCCTCGATCTCGCCGCGCAGCCGGGCGGCCCGGGCGCGGGCCGTGGCGATTTCCTGTTTTCTTCCAGCGATCAGGTTGGTCAGCTCGGGGCGCCGGTCGTCGCGCAGATCCGTGCCGCCCGCGGTCGCCGCGGTCAGCGAGAAGAGCAGCCCGGCCGCCGCGAAAACCAGCGGAGTCGCCGCTGACCAGCCGAAACGCTGGCCCTTGCGGGGGTGCGGCAGCATAGCGCGGCCGAGCCTGCGCAGGGCGCGGGCCCACGAGGAATCGCCCGATGTGTACTCCACCACGACCCCTCCCCCCGGACGCGTGCCGACTTGACTACGCTAGACGTAGAACATTATTCAGGCCGACGCTGGCGGAGGTGGCGGCGTCACGTGGATAGTGTTGGCCAGACGACCCCTCCAGGAGAGCGCCGTGCCGAAGTCGACAGTTCGTAAGAAGAAGGTGTACACGCCGCCGGCGGAGTTGCGCCCACAGGAGACGGTGGCCGCCAAGCGCCGTCCGAGCCCGGTCTGGGTGCCGATCCTCGCGGTGAGTCTCATCGTGATCGGCATCGGGTGGCTGGTGACGTACTACCTGACGCAGGGCTTCTTCGACGTGGAAGCGTTCTCTGCCGTGGCCAAGCTCCAGTACTGGAACCTGGCCATCGGGTTCGGGTTCCTCGTGGCCTCGCTCGGCGTCCTGTCCAAGTGGCGCTGATCTAGTTCCCCTGCTCCGTCACAGCCCCTTCGGTGCGTTCGCGCGCCGAGGGGGCATTTGGCGCTATTCCGTCACAACTTGCGGCGTCGCCTGTGGGTGTCGCATCCGCGCGTCATAGCGTGTGCTGCGACAAACTTCACGTTACTCATGAGTAACCAGGGGGACTAAGGTCTCCTGAAGGACCAGCGGCGTGGGAGGCAAACGGCATGGGCCCAGTGCAGATCATCGCGACCAGTGTCGCGGCGGTGATCACCGTCGTGGCCATCGTGCTCGTCGTGCGCACCGTGCGCCGGATGCTCTCCGTGGTGCGGCTGGGTCAACCCGACCCGTCCCGGAGCGGCCCGCGCGGCCTGCGCCTCAAGACGATGCTCGCCGAGACCCTGGGGCACACCAGGATGCTGCGGTGGACCGTGGTCGGCGCCGCGCACTGGTTCGTCATGATCGCCTTCATGGCGCTGTCGTCGCTGGTGCTGGAGGCGTACTTCGAGGTCGCCGACCCGGACCACGGCCTGCCGCTGATCGGCGCCTGGAACGTCTACGGCCTGGTCACCGAGTGGATCGGCGTGCTCGGCTTCATCGGCATCCTGGTCCTGATCGGCATCCGCCTGCGCAACCTGCCGGGCAACCCCAACCGCCGCTCCCGCTTCACCGGCTCGACGATGTGGCAGGCGTACTACGTCGAGTACACGATCCTCGCCGTCCTGCTCTGCGGCTTCTTCATCCGCGGCTTCAAGGCCGCCAACGACACGCTCGAGTGGCCGGTGTGGGCCGCGCCGGTCAGCCACGGCCTCGGCGCCGTACTGCCCGCCAGCGCCACCGCCGTCAGCCTCATCGCCATGCTGAAGATCGTCGTGTCGATGACGTGGGTCATCGTGATCGCCAGCAACATCACGATGGGCGTCGCCTGGCACCGCTTCCTGGCGTTCTTCAACATCTACTTCAAGCGCGAGCCGGGCCGCGCCGGCTCGGGCCTGCGCGCCCTGCGGCCGATGATGAGCGAGGGCAAGCCGCTCGACTTCGAGGAGGCCGACCCGGAGAAGGACCAGTTCGGCGTCGCGCAGGTCGAGCAGTTCACGTGGAAGGGCATCCTCGACTTCTCCACCTGCACCGAGTGCGGGCGGTGCCAGTCGCAGTGCCCGGCCTGGAACACCGGCAAGCCGCTCTCGCCGAAGCTGCTGGTCCTGAGCCTGCGCGACCACGCCTACGCGAAGGCGCCCTACCTGCTGGCGGGCGGCTCGTCGGCGACCGAGGAGGCGCTCGCCAAGGTCGACGTCCTCGCCCTCGCGGAGAAGGACCGCCCGCTGATCGGCGGCGTCGACGAGAACGGCGTCATCGACCCCGACGTGCTGTGGTCGTGCACCACCTGTGGCGCCTGCGTCGAGCAGTGCCCGGTCGACATCGAGCACGTCGACCACATCGTCGACATGCGCCGCTACCAGGTGCTCATCGAGTCGAACTTCCCGACCGAGGCCGGCGTCATGCTCCGCAACCTCGAGAACAAGGGCAACCCGTGGGGCGCCGCCCAGTCGACCCGCGAGGACTGGACCAAGGGCCTGGACTTCACGGTGCCCAACGTGGCCGACGGCGGCGACTTCGAGTACCTGTTCTGGGTCGGCTGCGCCGGCGCCTTCGAGGACCGCGCGAAGAAGACGACCCGCGCCGTCGCCACCCTGCTCAACGAGGCGGGCGTGTCGTTCGCGATCCTCGGCCAGGGCGAGACCTGCACCGGCGACCCGGCCCGCCGCATCGGCAACGAGTTCGTCTTCCAGATGCTCGCGCAGCAGAACGTCGAGACGCTCAACGAGGCCGGCGTCAAGAAGATCGTCGCGACCTGCCCGCACTGCTTCAACACCCTCGCCAACGAGTACGGCCAGCTCGGCGGCCACTTCGAGGTCATCCACCACACGCAGCTGCTCGCCCAGCTGGTCTCGGCCGGCAAGCTCACCCCGGTGCAGCCGGTCGACGGCGCCATCACCTACCACGACCCGTGCTACCTGGGCCGGCACAACCGCGTCTTCGCCCCGCCGCGCGAGGTGCTCGGCGCGGTGGCGTCCACCCAGGACGACGCCGGCCTGGTCGAGATGGACCGCTTCGCCGAGCGCTCGTTCTGCTGCGGCGCCGGTGGGGCGCGCATGTGGATGGAGGAGCGGATCGGCAAGCGCATCAACGTCGAGCGCGTCGAGGAGGCGCTGTCGACCGGTGCGAAGACGGTGGCCGTGTCCTGCCCGTTCTGCCTGACGATGCTCGGCGACGGGGTCACGGGCAAGAAGGCCGCGGGCGCCGCCCCGGACGACGTCGAGGTCGTGGACGTGGCGTCGGTGCTGCTCCGGTCGCTGTCGTCCAACAATTCTTGACAAATCGGACTTTTCGCTCTAGCTTCCTGAAGGACGGGTCAGCGCTGCCCGATGACGTTCATCGCCATCGCCAGCGCTACCAGTACCGCCGCCGCCGTCGCGATCACGCGAAGGCCACGCAGGCTCTCCGACCACGCTGCCTTGCGCGCGCCCGGGACCAGCGCCTTCGTGCGCGAGTAGTCCAGCCGCGCGCGCTTGGCCTTGGTGTTGGCGCTGCCGGCGGCGAACCCGGCGACGACTGCTATGAAGACACCGATCAGTGCCGCTCCCATACCGCCCTCCTTGGGTCGTTTTCACAGCATCGAGGCTGCTTCGGGGTGCGAGAAGTCCCCGAAAGAGGGAGGGTGATCTACGCCTCTCGATACGGGTGACATTCGAGCGGGCCGCCGTCGGCGGAGCGTGGGTTCACGTGGAACAATCGGCTGTCACCTCGAAGGGATCGTCGCGCGCGCGTGTTCACCACCCTGTTGCCCCTCCTGGCCTTCGCGCTGCTCACCGCGGCGAACGCGGGCTTCGTCGCGGCCGAGTTCGCCCTGGTCACGGTCGACCGGGCGGAGATCGAGCAGCAGGCCGCCGGTGGCGACCGCAAGGCCCGCACCGTCCGGGTGGCGCTGCGTGAGCTGTCCTTCCAGCTGTCCGGCGCGCAGCTCGGCATCACCATCACCGCCCTGCTCGCCGGCTATCTCGCCGAGCCGGCCCTGGCGCACATCTTCGAGCCGCTGCTGGAGCCGGTGTTCGGCACCATGACCAAGGGCGCCGCCCACGTCGCGGCGCTGATCCTGGCGACCCTGCTGTCGATGCTCTTCGGCGAGCTCGTGCCGAAGAACGCCGCGCTCGCCAAGCCGATGCCGGTGGCCAGGGCGACCGCCGGGCCGCAGCGCATGTTCTCCAAGCTGTTCTCCTGGCTGATCAGCCTGCTCAACGGCTCCGCCAACTGGATCGTGCGCCGGTTCGGCGTCGAGCCGCAGGAGGAGCTCGCCAGCGCCCGCTCGCCGGAGGAGCTCGGCCTGCTCGCGGCGATCTCGGCCCGCGCCGGCGCCCTGCCGCGGGAGACCGCGGTGCTGTTGCAGCGCACGATCCGCTTCGGCGACAAGCGCGCCGCCGAGGCGATGACCCCGCGCGTCGACGTCATCTCGCTGCGCGCCGACGCCACGGTCGCCGACCTGCTCGCCACGTCGGTGCAGACCGGGTACAGCCGCTTCCCCATCTACGTGCAGACCCTGGACCAGGTCACCGGCGTCGTGACGGTCACCGACGCGCTCGGGGTGCCGCCGGTGCGCAGGCCCACCACGAGGGTCGGCGCGGTCGCGCGGGAGCCGGTGTTCGTGCCGGAGAGCCTCGACCTCGACGGCGTCCTGCAGGCGCTGCGCCGCGGCGAATCCGACTTCGCGATCGTCGTCGACGAGTACGGCGGCACCGACGGCGTCGTCACCGTCGAGGACCTGGTCGAGGAGCTCGTCGGCGAGATCGTCGACGAGCACGACATCGAGGAGGAGCCGACCACCGCGCACGGCATGCCCGACCTGACCGCCCCCGGCGACGAGCGCACCCTGCTCGTCGACGGCGTGCTGCGCGAGGACGAGCTGGCCGAGGTGACCGGCTTCCGGATGCCCGAGGGCCCGTACGAGACGCTCGCCGGCTTCCTGATGGCCCGCCTGGGCCGGATCCCCTCCGTCGGGGAGATCTGGAAGGAAGAGGGCTGGGAGTTCACCGTCGTGGAAGTCGAGCGGCGCCGGATCGAGCAGGTGCGTGTCGTGCGCCCGGAGGCCTACGATGAGTGACCTGCTGATCACGGTACTACTGCTGCTCGGCAACGCCTTCTTCGTCGCGAGCGAGTTCGCGCTGATCGCGTCGCGGCGCACGGTGATCGAGCCGATGGCCACGACGTCCCGCCGGGCCCGCACCGCGCTGCGGGCGATGGGCGAGATCCCGCTGATGATCGCGGGCGCCCAGCTCGGCGTCACGATCTGCTCCCTCGGCCTCGGCGCGCTGGCCGAGCCGGCGCTCGCGCACGGGCTGCAGGGGCCGTTCGAGGCGCTGCACATGCCCCACCAGCTGATCCACCCGGTGGCGTTCGTCCTGGCGCTCGGCGTGGTCGTGTTCGCGCACACCGTCATCGGCGAGATGGTCCCGAAGAACCTGACCCTGGCGTCGCCGGAGCGGGCGGTGCTGTGGCTCGGGCCGCCGATGCTGGCGTTCTGCATGGTGTTCAAGCCGGTCCTGGTCGCCATGAAGTGGGCGTCCCGGGTGATCCTGTCGCTGTGGCGGATCGAGACGACCGGCTCCGTCAAGACGGTCTTCACCGCCGAGGAGCTCGCCGGCCTGGCCGCGCAGGCCACCACGGAGGGCCTGCTGGCGCCGGAGGAGCACGCCCGCATCACCGGCGCGCTCGCGCTGAGCCGGCGCACGGCCCGCGACGCGCTCCGGCTCTGGTCGGAGATCACGACCGTGGCGGAGGACGTGTCGCCGGCGTCGCTGGAGGTCCTCGCGACCCGGACCAACCGGTCGCGGTTCCCCGTCGTGGAGCGGTCGTCGCGGCGGGTGCTGGGCTTCGTGCACGTCAAAGACGTGCTCGGGTTCGTCGGCCCGCAGCGGCGGGCACCGATCCCGCTCGACCTGATCCGCCCGCTCGGCATCGTGCCGCCGACCAGGACCCTCGCCGAGCTGCTGCTGGCGATGCGCCGGGAGCGGCAGCACATCGTGCTGGTGAGCGACGGCCGGGTGCCGATCGGCGTGGTCACCCTCGACGACGTGCTCACCGCGGTCGTCGGGCAATCCGTCCCCTGATCGTGTTCAGCCGGGATTTTGCCTCCCGGATTTCGGCATAATGTCCGGTTATGCGTACGTGGCTCCTCCTCCTGGCTGCGCTCGTGCCTCTCGCCGGCTGTGCTTCCCCCACGCGACAGCAACCTCATGAATCCGCGCCGTCGGCTCGGCCCTCGCCCGGTCACGCCACGATGTCCGGGGCGGCACCCTCTTCCCCGGCCGCGCCCTCGTTCGTTGCCGTCGCGCCTTCGGCCACGGTCCTGCGGTACAGCTTCGACAGTGGGATCACAGGACCGGTGCTGGACGGCGCGGGCCGGCTCCCGCTGCGGATCCGCAGGGCCGGCGGCCAGCTGTCGACCGTGCCGCACAACGGCGGACTCGCGGTGCGATTTCCCCGGCCGTGTGAGCACTACGGTGCGGAGAGTTGCGCACGCGCCATCCTGCAGAGCGGCCCCGCTGAATTCCTCAATCCGGGCCAGGAAGCGTTCTCGTATGGCGCGAGCGTGCTCGTCGCGCCCAATGAGACTTCCAAAGGCGCCAATGTTCTGCAAAAAGGGTTCTCGGTCGGTGACAGTCAGTTCAAGTTGCAGGTGGACGGCGCCGCCGGGCGCCCCAGTTGCGTGATTGTCGGCGTGGGCGGATCTACCATTTACGTAGCCCTCGCATCGCTCACCGTGGCCGACGGGCGGTGGCACCGGATCGAGTGTTCGCGCAGTGACGCCCTGCTCACGGTGGCCGTGGACGGTCAACCCAGGGGTCGGGCGACCATTCCTCCGTCACTGTCCATAGTGAACGCGGATCCACTCTGTATTGGCGGTAAGGGAACCAGTGCGAACAACGACCAGTTCGCCGGTGCAATTGATGATGTGTTCATCACTCGGGCGCCCTGACTTTTCGGTTAAATCGGACACCCGCTTGCTCCACTGGGTCACTCGCCATACCGTAAATTCCGGTCGGATGGATGTCCGCGCCCACCACGGGTGCGCCAGACGGCACCGCCGAGTCGATTTCTGAACCGGGGACCCACCTGCGTCATCGGGGTGAATCCGCGATCTGCGGTAGGACGACCTTCCCGTCCGAACCCGTCAGCTAACCCGGTAGGCGGCTGGAAGAAGGAGTGCCCCCTCCATGCGGCCCAACCGTCTGGTTCGGCTCCTCGTTGCCACGATCAGCGGTCTCTCGCTCGCCGTCGGAATCACCGGACTCGCTCACGCGGACCCGACGCCCGCCGAGCTCGAAGCGCAGATCGACAAGAAGTGGAATGAAGTCGAGCCCATCATCGAGCAGCACAATCTGCTCAAGGGCGAGCTGAAGGCCAACCTGGCGAAGCAGGCGCAGCTGAAGAGCAAGATCGACCCGCTGCAGGCGCAGGTCGACAGCGCGCTGCTGCGGGTGAGCGCGTTCTCGGTCCTGCAGTACAAGACCGGGCGGGTCTCCAGCTTCAACGCGCTGATGACGACCGGCTCGCCGGACACCTTCGCCGAGCAGCTCGTGATGCTGAACATGCTGGCCAAGGACGAGGCCGAGGGCATCAAGGACGTCATGGACAGCAAGAAGGTCCTCGACGACCAGAAGAAGCCGCTCGACGAGCTGATCGCCAAGCAGAAGGCCGCCGAGGCGGAGATGGCGACGAAGGAAACCACCATCAACGCCGAGATCAAGACGCTCAACGACATGCGCACGAAGGCGTATGGCTCCAGCGGCGCGACCGGCGAGCTGCGCCCCGTCGCCTGCCCCGTCGAATACTCCGGCGGCGACGCCGCGAAGGCCGCGCAGGTCGCCTGCCAGCAGATCGGCAAGAAGTACGTGTGGGCGGCCGAGGGCCCCAACACCTTCGACTGCTCGGGCCTCACGCTCTACGCCTGGAAGCAGGCCGGCCACACGCTGCGGCATTACACCAAGTGGCAGTACTCGGACACCAAGCGCGTCACCAGAGCCGACCTCAAGGCCGGCGACCTGGTCTTCTTCTACAGCGACATGCACCACATGGGGATGTACGTCGGCGGCGGCTGGATGGTCCATGCCCCGACCACCGGCGACGTGGTCCGCATGAAGAAGATCGACACCGCACCGATCTCCGGGTACGGCAGAGTGGCTTAGATTTTCGGGACCTGGCCGGCCTTTACGTCGTCGGCCAGGTCCGCCAGTTCTGGTGGGAGCGGCTCGCCGTCGGGCCGCGCTGCCCCTGGTACCTGCTGCCGTACACCGCGGACCCGTACGGGTGCTCCGACGGCGACGACAGCCGGAAGATGCACAGCTGCCCGATCTTCATCCCCGGCCAGAGCATGATCGGCAGATTGGCCACGTTGGACAGCTCGAGCGTCACGTGCCCGGAGAACCCCGGGTCGATGAAGCCCGCGGTCGAGTGCGTCAGCAGCCCGAGCCGCCCCAGGCTCGACTTGCCCTCCAGCCGACCCGCGAGCTGATCGCCGAGGCTGATCACCTCCAGCGTCGAGGCGAGCACGAACTCCCCGGGGTGCAGCACGAACGGCTGGCCGTCGTCGACCTCCACCATCGCGGTGAGGTCGTCCTGCTGGATCGCCGGGTCGATGTGGGTGTACAGGTGGTTGTTGAACACCCTGAACCACCGGTCGAGCCGCACGTCGATGCTCGACGGCTGGACCAGGTCCTTGTCGAACGGCTCGAGCCGCAACTGGCCGTCGGCGAGCTCTTTGGTCAGGTCACGGTCGGAGAGCAGCACGTCCTGACCCTATGTGGTTTGGTTCGTGGCTTTCGCGGTGGCCCCTCGGACCGCCTCGACGACTCGCTTCGCGGCGTCCAGATCGTGCTCGTCGAACTCCGCGAGCGCCTCCCGGATGTGCCGCCCGAGCGGCGCGAAGAACTCCTGCGCCAAGGCCTTCGCCGGCGGCTGCATCACGAGGTGTACGCGACGCCGGTCCTCCGTGTCGTGCCGGCGCTCGACGTGCCCGGCCTTCTCCAACCGGTCCAGCAACGCGGTCGTGGCCGCCGGGCTCAGCCGCAGCGTCCTGGCCAGCTCCCCGGGCGTCAGCGGCTGCCGTTCCTCCGTCGCCCGCCAGATGTACGCCACGGCGTTCATGTCCGTGCGGTGCAGCCCGTGCTGGCGGGTGAACACCTCCAGGAACCGGTCGGCCTCGAGGTTGAACTTCCTCAGCAGGTCGATCAGCTCGCCGCTCGCATCACCCACAGGGTCATTGTCCTTCATTCGTGGAATCACACACTTTTCGTACACGTGTACGAGTAAATTGGGGGCATGGCGACGTGGGCTGAATTCTCCGCGGCCGAGCCTCTGCTGGCGACGGCCATCCGCACCCTGATCTGCCAGTACGGCCCCGGCATGGGCTACCTGGCCACCATCCGCCCCGACGGAGGGCCCCGCGTCCACCCCGTGATGCCCGTCATCACCGACGAAGGCCTCTACTGCTTCATCCTCCCCTCCCCGAAGCGCCACGACCTCGACCGCGACGGCCGCTACGCGCTGCACAGCTTCCCCGCCGAGGACACCTCCGACGAGGCGTACCTCTCAGGCCGCGCCGCCCCCGTCATGGATCCCCTGGTCGTGGCCTCCCTGGCCCTCCAGATGCGAGCCGCGCAACGCGTGGACTGGAAGCTCTACGCCCTCACCATCGAGGTAGCGATGATCGTCCAGCGCGACTCCCCCCTCACCTCCACCAAGACCCTCTGGCGCGACCGCTTACCCCGACTTCCCAAAGCCCGCCGGAATGGTCCGTGCACGGCGGCCGCGGATTCGGTACAGTAGGCGTCGCTCGCGGGTGTAGTTCAATGGCAGAACATCAGCTTCCCAAGCTGACAGTGAGGGTTCGATTCCCTTCACCCGCTCCAACGCTAAGGCCCTGGTCAGGACTGAGGTCCGCCAGGGCTTCGTTGCATGTCGGCCGACTCGAACCGCCTCTGGGCCATCAGCGGGCCATTGGGGCTCAGTGTCAGCTGTTTCAATGAGGCTGACGGCGTTCGGGCCGGTGAGGCATCGCAGAGTCCTGAGGCCTCGCGTCGGGCGCTTGCTGCGGTAGCCTCGGATTGCGCGACGTAGAGGAGTCGGGATGAGTGCCGCGACCGTGGGTGCTGAGATGCCGGCGCAGGTCACCCTGGATGATCTGGCCGCGATGGCTGCTGCCGACGAAAACCACCGCTACGAACTCAGCCCCGAGGGAGTGTTGTCCGTCATGCCGCCAGCGGACCCCGATCACGCGCTGCTCGTGACGCGGATCTTCGCCTGGTTCCTGACTAACGGATACGGTCCTGAGCAGGTCGTTGTCGACTGCGGCATTGACGTGGGCGGTGGGCGGGTACCGGACCTTTCGGTCTGGGCTGACGGCAGGCCTCCACGGCGGGCACGTTCAAGCTATGCAGGCGTCGACGGCCTGCTTCTCGCCGTCGAGGTCGTCTCCAAGGGCTCAGAAGTTGCCGATCGGGTGACGAAGAAGGACGAGTATGCAAAGGCTGGCATTCCGCGTTACTGGATCGTGGAGCGAGACGCCGGCAACACCGTGCATCGGCTGACGCTGGACGTTCAGGCGGCGGGATATGTCAACTCCGATGACACACAGCCTCTTGCCTGGCTGCTGACCACTACCCCGGACGTGGGATGAGTACCTCTTCGGTCAGCTCACGAGCCACGAACTCGGCGCGATCATGCCTGCATGCCATTAGCGTGCCATTACGGCAGGCGCGCTGAGGTTGCTGTAGGCCGCTCGGTGCCGGACCGTCGAGCACACCACCTGCAAGTTCTGGGTCTGCATGTCCAGTTCCCAAGCTGACAGTGAGGGTTCGATTCCCTTCACCCGCTCGGACCTGAGGGCCCTCTGTTCGCGGGAAGCGCGAACCGGGAGCCCTCGCCATACCCGCCTGGGGTCCGAACCCCAGACCTCACGATCTGTGGTCAGCAGCCGTCGTGGCTGAGGCGCACCAAGCACCTCAGCTTGCTGCCGGCTGACGCTCCGGGTTCGGCGAGCCGCTGGCTGAGCCCGGCGTGCCATGAGCGGGCCATTCGCCCGTCTGTCAGCTGTCGGGGCGTGTTTGCTCCAGGCTGGCTACGATTCGCGCTGTGCGGCTTCCGGAAGTGATCCCGATCAAGTACGTGCCTGACTATCGGACTGACCGCATCGGTCGGTATGCAGGTGGGCAGTTCTTCGCTGACATCACTGGCGCATACCAAGAGAGTGTCACGCGGGGAGACGATTGGCGTCACCAGCAGCGGATCTATGCGGTGCTCCATCGCTTCGACGACAGCGGGCATCACCTGGGCTCGGACATCTGGTGCGCCGGCGTCCGGGCCGACGGTCCTGCAGCCTTCGAACAAGCCGAGCAGATGCTGTCCGACTGGCTGTCGAACCTTGGGGCAGTCACCTACTGCGACATCGCCATCCGGCCCTTCCGAGCCGACTTCGACGACGTCATCTTTGGCCTCATTGACGAGACCATCGACGATCCTTACGAGGGTCACGGCGGTCCATGGGCTGAGCTCTACCCTCAAGAGCTTGGGTTCCACGAGCCTTGGGACGGCGAGTACGACACCTGAAATGCGCGTGATTGGTTGCGGCCCGGAAGCGATTGCTTCCGGGCCGCAGTTCGGGGGATTGTCAGGAGAACATGAAGGTTGCGGTGTGGGTGGTGCCGTCGATCAGGGTGACGATCAGCTGGCCGCACGTCTTTGCCTGGGTTTTCTGGGTCTTCCAGACGTAGTTGTACTGGTCGGCTGCCGCGTCGTAGGTCAGGGAGCTTGACCCCGCCGTCACCGTCGTCTCGACCGGGTCCTGCGGGGTGGAGGTGTCGCAGGCCACCGTCTGCAGGGTGGGGGCGCCGCCGGTGAAGATGTTCAGGCCCTGGTTGCCGGAGAGGCCGAACTTCACCGGGACCGCGCTGCCGGCCTTGACGACGTTGAGCTTGTCGACGTTGATCGGCGAGCTGAAGTCGCGCCAGCCGTACACCACCTGGTAGGTGACGCTGACCGGCGTGGCCGTGTTGCCGGCGCGGTCACGGCCGCCGGTGCAGGTGGCGGTGAAGTAGCCGACCTTCGGGCCGCCGGTGACGGTCAGGGTCGCGGACTTCGCCACGCCGCTGCCCGCGTCGGTCGTCGTGCAGCCAGGCGTGACGGACACGCCCAGCGTGATCTGCTGGCCCTGGGTGACGCCGGTGACCGCCACGGTGGGCGCGGTCACGTCCTCGGCCTCGGTGACGGCCTTGTACGCGTTGACCAGCCCGTGTCCGAAGAAGCCGTTGACGTTCGGGTTCGCCGGGTCGACCTTGCACCGGCCCTGGGTGAAGTCGGTGCCGGAGGTGGGGCAGGCCAGCGGGATCGCCTGCTTGCGCAGGAGTTCCGCGATGTAGTCCGGGGTCGCACCGGGGTGCTTGGACACCAGCAGCGCGGCGACGCCCGCCACGTGCGGCGACGCCATCGAGGTGCCCGAGAGCGTGCGGTAGCTGCTGACCCCGGTCGAGGGGGACGTGGAGTAGATGCTCGAGCCGGGTGCGGCCACGTCCACGGCCCCGAGGCCGAAGCTCGAGAAGGACGACCGCGCCGGCTGCGTGGTCAGGCCCTGGGCCCACGGGCCGACGGCCGCCGCGGGGACGGTCGGCTGGGTCGTGGAGGAGACCGTCACCACGCCGGGCAGCTCGGCCGGCAGGTCGAGGCAGCTCGGGTCGAGCGTGCGGCGCACCGGGTTGGTGTCGTCGGGGCTCGTCGTGTCCACCGTCTTGTTGGCGAGGTCCTGGTTCTCGTTGCCCGCCGCCGCCACGTTGAGGATGCCGTGGGCGGTGGTGTAGTCCACCGCGCGGCGGACCGCCTCGACGACCGGCGCCTGGTCGGACTGGCTCTCGCACCAGTACAGCCACGGGTCGATGTAGTAGCTGTTGTTCGTGACCTGGATGCCGTGCTCGGCGGCCCAGACGAAGCCGCAGATCGCGTACTCCGGGTAGATGAAGCCGTCGGAGTTGACCACCTTGATGGAGGCCAGCTTCACGCCGGGCGCGACGCCGACGATGCCGACGCCGTTCTTCGCCGAGGCGATGGTCCCGGCCACGTGCGTGCCGTGGTAGTCGGCGGTCAGGCTGGTGGGCCGCCACGCACCCGGCGTCGTGTCGGGAGCGCCGGTGCCGACGCAGTTGACGGACTTCGACTGGTCCACCACCGGCGCGAGGTCCTGGTGGTTGGCGTCGATGCCGTCGTCGAGCACGCCGACCGTGACGGTGGAGCTGCCGAGGTTGGCCTCGTGCGCCGCACGCGCGCCGATGAGGACCATGTCGCTCTGCCGAGTCGCGTTCTCCATCGCGTCCGGCGCGTAGGCATCCGCGGCCTCGACGGCCTCGGTGTCCTCGGTCATGGCGGGCAGGGCCGCGGTCCGGGTCGCGCCGACGGAGAGGACGGCGTCGCCGGTGGCGGCGCCTTTCACCGCCTGGACGAACGAGGGGTTCGTGGAGCGTGCGATGACCACGCCGATCTGGGCGTACGACACCGTCACCGTGCCGCCGGCCGCGGTGACGGCGGCGACGGCGTCCGCCGTCCGATCCTTGTTCACCGCATTGACGACGTAGCTGAGGTTAGGGCCGGTGGTTTCGGCCGCCGCGGCCATTGGCGCGATTGTTGCGCCCGCCATGACGGTTGTTGCCGCTGTTGCGGCAAACAGGGCATACCTGGGTAACCGGGATTTCAATCCTGGCCTCCTGCGAAACGGGGGGTGACCCCGTGTTGTGATAGGGGTTCGGTGATCGTATTTGCGTCGTCAGACAAATTTCACTCGTCTGTACGGCGGATGGTCACTACCGCTCGGAAACGCCTATTTCCGCGAGCGTGCACGAGCGCGCCCGGGCGCGACTCAGTGACATTTCTGCCAATGCAATAGACCTGCGAAAAGCTACTTGTCGAAATGCAACCTGGCTTTTCGCACCCAGCACCGAACCGCGCGATGCGGCGTCACCGGAGCCCGGACGGGCGCATCGTTGCTGGTCAGTGGCGTCCCGGGCAGTGACCGGGGTGAACACTCATGAGTGCGAAATCTTGACGACATCGGAGCGAAACCTAATACTGCTGGCGGGTGATATTCCATTCGATAGTGAATAGATATTCACTAGAGAGGAGCTGCTATGCAGACGTCCGGACCCCGGGACGGCTCGGCTCCTGGTGCTCGGCACCGCTTTCGGGTGCTGGCGGCGGCGGTGGCCACCGCTGGACTTGCGGTCGCGGCGAGCGTGACCGCGCAGCCGGTCGCCGCGGCGAGCCAGGGTGTGGAGCAGGCGCAGAAGCCACGCACCGTCGTCACCACCGACATGGAGCAGGACGACCTCGCGTCGCTGATCCGGTACCTGTACTACACCAACGATGTCGACACCCAGGGCATCGTCTACGCCAGTGGCCGGTACCACTGGGCCGGTGACGGGAAGGGCACGACCTTCTTCCTGCCGGGCCGCTAGTACAAGACCCCGCAGACGTCGTGGCGCTGGACCGGCACCAACACGATCCAGGACGACGTCCTCGCCGGGTACGCCAAGGTCTACCCCAACCTGAAGAAGCACGACCCGGACTACCCCACGCCGGGCGAGCTGCTGTCGCGGGTCAAGGTCGGCAACATCGACTTCGAGAACGAGATGGACCACGACACCGACGGGTCGAACCTGATCCGGGATCTCCTGTTCGACAACGACCCGCGGCCGCTGTACCTGCAGGCGTGGGGCGGCACGAGCACGATCGCGCGGGCGCTCAAGTCCATCGAGGAGCAGTACTCCGGCACCCCGCAGTGGAGCAAGGTCAAGGCCGCCGTCTCGACGAAGGCGGTGATCCTGGCCAGCGGTTTCCAGGACGACACCTACGCGCAGTACATCGCGCCGGTGTGGCCGGAGCTGCGGGTCGAGAACCTGCAGGCCGGCTACTCCACCTGGGGTTACAACTGCAGCCGCGGCGCGGGCAACACCCGCGGGCTGCCGCAGGACCGGGTGTACTTCAGCGGCGCCTGGATCAAGGCGAACATCCAGGTCGGCCCGCTGGGGTCGCTCTACCGCTCCTGGTTGGACGGGCAGGCGATGCCGGGCGACCAGCTCGACATCTTCGGTGACCCGAAGCTCGCCCCCACCGGCTGGTGCAAGCCGCTGTCGCCGTACGACTTCCTCTCCGAGGGCGACAACGTCGCGTTCAACCCGCTGCTGCACACCGGCCTGCAGGACCCGGCGAGCCCGGGCCTCGGCGGCTGGGGCGGCCGGTCGGTGCAGACGACCACCTCGCCCAACCTGTGGACCATGGTCGGCACCGAGAAGGACGGGACCGGCGCGTCGGTCTCGGCCTACACCACGCTGCGCTGGGCCGCTGCCGCGCAGAACGACTTCGCGGCCCGGGTCCAGTGGAGCCTGGACGGCGACCACCGCGCCGGCAACCACGCGCCCGTACTGAAGATCGCCGGCAACGGCACCGTCAAGGCGGCGCCGGGCTCGGTCGTGAACCTCAACGGCGTGGCCAACGACCCCGATGGGGATCAGGTCGCGACCAGCTGGTGGCAGTACCAGGAGGAGGGCACCTACCCGGGCAAGGTCGCGATCGCCGACCGCGGCGGCCACGACCACGTGACGGTCACGGTCCCGGCCGACGCGGTGCCGGGTCAGACGATCTCCGTCATCCTCCAGGGGACCGACTCCGGTCAGTTCCCGCTCACCCGCTACGACCGGGTGCTCATCCAGGTCGTCTGACCACCGGATCGCCACAGCCAGGTCGGTGCGGACGTCGTGTGCGTCCGCGCCGGCCCGGCACCCATGAACGTTCTTGAATTCCTATTCGTGTTCGCATGTACATGCGAATACCGGGAACTGATGGAGGTTCTCTGTGACTCCGACCGTTCAACCCCCGAGCGGCAAGCGCCTGCGCCGTGGCGCCGTGGCGTTCGCCGCCGCCCTTGCCGTCCTGACACCCCTCACGGCGCCCGGCGCCGCCTCGGCCGCCACGGAGACCCCCGCCGGGACTTCCGTGGCGCGCGGCCAGTCACCGTTCCGGATCATGGTCACCAGCGACGCCGAGATCGACGACGTCGCGTCGTTCCACCGGCTGCTGCTCGAGGCGAACGACCTGAGCGACAGCCTGGAAGCGGTCATCTACTCCAGCTCGACGTTCCACTGGGCCGGCGACCCGGCCGCGAACCCGCCGATCCCGGCGTCGAACTGGGCCGGCAGCGACGTGTTCCAGAACATCGTCAACGGCACCGGGCCCCAGGGCGTGGGCGGCGGCTACAAGGCCGTGCTCGACAACCTGCGCAAGCACGACCCGCGGTTCCCGTCGGTCGAGCATCTCAACAGCCTGATCAAGGTCGGCAACATCAGCTACCGCGGTGAGATGCAGAAGGACACCGAGGGCTCCGACGCCATCAAGGCGGCCCTGCTGGACAACGATCCGCGTCCGCTGTACCTGCCGGTGTGGGGCGGGACGAACACCATCGCCGCCGCGCTGCGCTCCATCGAGAACCAGTACAAGGGCACGAAGGACTGGCAGAAGGTCTACAACAAGGTCGTCGCCAAGGCGAACGTCTACATCATCTTGGACCAGGACGAGACGTACAAGGACTACATCGATCCGCACTGGCCCGACCTCAACGTCACGGTCAACCGCGACCAGTTCTGGAGCTTCGCCTACAACACGTACCGCTACCAGGGCGCCAGGGGCCTCCCGCGGGTCCCGAAGCCGCTGGAGGACGCGTACTTCGGCCCGGCGTACGTCGGCGCCATGCGCACCGGCCCGCTGATGGGCACCTACCCCGTCTCGGCGGACGCCTACGTCCTCGCGGGGGACCGGTTCCCGAACACCACGGAGTTCCTCTCCGAGGGCGACTCCCCGAGCTACTTCGGGCTGCTGGACAACGGCCTGCGCAGCTGGGAGGACCCGAGCTTCGGCGGCTGGGGCGGGCGCTTCACCCAGGTCTCGCAGCACCGCTGGACGGACTTCCCGTCCTACCTCGCCAACAAGGACCAGGCGTACAACCAGCGCAACTACGACCTGGAGCCCAGCCGCGTCCGGGACGCCAGCCCGTACGGCGAGGGCTTCGACGTCGCCTACGCGCAGACCCGGTTCATCCCCGCCCTGCAGGAGGAGCTGGCGGCGCGCTCCGAGTGGCAGACCAAGTCGTACGCCGACGCCAACCACCCGCCGGTCGTGCGGCTGCGGGGCAACACCAGCGTCACCGCCAAGCCCGGCGCGCGCGTCAACCTCGACGCGGCCGTCTCCGACCCGGACGGTGACAAGGTCACGACCACGTGGTGGCAGTACCGCGAGGCCGGCACCTACCCGGGCGCCGTGGCCGTCGCCGGCCCGTCCGACCTGCGCACGTCCTTCACCGTCCCGGCCGACGCCCGGCCGGGGCAGACCATCCACCTGATCCTGGAGGTCAAGGACCAGGCCGGCAAGCCCATGACCCGCTACGCGCGGGTGGTCGTGACGGTTCACTGACGGGACCGCACGAGCAGGTTCTGTCGCGCGGCCCGCGGGCCGCGCGACAGAACCGGTTGCGGGCTCAGTCGCGCAGGAGCTCGGCGGCCGTGGTCTGGTCCGTGATGAGCACGTTCAGCCAGCCGCCGAGCAGCGCCGCGCGGATGGAGCGCCACTTGCGCTCGCCGCCGGCCACCCCGATGCGGCGGGGCACCTTCTTCAGGGTCTCGGCGCCGATGCCCAGCACCCGATCGTCCAGGTCCGAGGCGATGTGCTGACCGCGCTCGTCGAAGAAGCGCATGCACACGTCGCCGATCGCGCCGAGCTCGCGCAGCCGCTGCTCCTCCTGCTCCGCGATCGCATTGCCGCTCTGCCGCAGCAGGGTGGAGGGCTCGAGGCTGCCCACGCCGACGAGCGCGACGGTGAGGTCCTGCCAGGCGTCCAGCACGGCCGCGATGCTCGGCTCGCGCACCAGTCCCTGGCGCATCTCGGACGTCGCCACGAGCCCGGGCGCGACCAGGTAGACCGCCTCGGCCCGGGTGTGGCGGGCGAGCCCACCGGTGAGCCGCGTCGCCTGGCTCTGCGCGGCGCTCGTGCCCACGCCGCCGAGGATCTGCACCACCCGCTCGGTCGCGAGGCCCGTGGCCGAGTGCATGGCGTCGACGGTGGCCAGCAGCGTCGCGCTCCACGAGGAGATGCCGACCCGGTCGTTGCGGCTGAGGGTGGTCTCCAGGTAGACGGCGGCCGCGGCGGCGATCGACCGGGTCACCGCGATCTCGTCGGTCTGCCCGGCGCTGTCGGCGACCACGACCTCGCTCAATCCGTACCGCTGCTCGACGGCGTCCTCCAGGTCCGCGTGCACGCCGCGCGGAGTGATCACCACGGTGCGGACGATGCCGGCCGCCACCGCCTGCTTGAGCAGCCGCGACACGCGAGGCTGAGAGATGTGCAACAGCTCCGCGATCTGCGGCTGCCGCACGCCGCGCTCGTGGTACATGCGGGCGACCTTGGTCAGCAGCCGGATGTGTTCGGCAGCGACCCCGTAGGGCTCCGAGCCGTCGTTCGCGTCGAGCCTCGGGCTCACTGGTGCCTCCTCCAAACGTCCTCAGCGAGAGCGTAACCAGACCGGCCAGGCCGGGGTAGCGGGAGTCCGACGCCGCCGCCTGCCAGGGCGAATCAACCCGTTGACAAACCCGACATGGGAAGTTCACAGTACATGCATGTCCAATCACAACTGAATGGATATTCAACATGAGGGTGACTCTTCTGCTGCGGTGCGCGATCGTGGGCCTGCTTGCACTGCCGGTGCTTTCGGCGTGCGGCCGCGTGCCGGGCGTGTACGTCTACGAAGCTCAGCAAGCCGGCGGCCGGCCGGGCGGTGCGGCGGCGTTCGATGCCAAGACCTACGTCGACGGCATCTGGACGTCGAAGATCGTGCCGGCCGTGCACGACAACGCCGTCGACATCTCCACCGTCGCGGCGGCCGTCGCCAAGGACGTCAACGCTGCCGGCAAGCAGTACGGGCACCAGGCCGGCACCGGCAGCCCGTACGCCTTCCTGGTCAAGGGCACCGGCAAGGTGGTCAAGGTCGACACGTCCGCGCCGACCGGGCCGGTGACCGTCGAGATCGCCCAGGACGGCGGCCAGCCGATCACGCTGTACGTGGCCACCGGGCCCGTCATCGCCGGCACGGCGATCCGCGACGGCGTCGGCTTCATCTCCTTCGGCGACTTCACCAACCAGATCGACTACGCCAACGTGGCCAACGAGATCAACAGTCGGGTCAAGAGCGACGTGGTGGCCAAGGTCGATCGCGGCGGTCTCACTGACAAGACGGTCAGCTTCTACGGGGCGTTCTCGGCCCTGGCCCCGAACCAGATCATGGTGGTCCCGACCGAACTGCAGGTCACGCCGTGACGGACACCGACGAGATCCTCGTCGCCCGGGGCGTGGGCAAGGAGTACGGCGGCGTGCGGGCGCTCAAGGACGTGACCTTCACGGCGTACCGCGGAAAAGTCAACGTGCTGGTCGGCGAGAACGGCGCCGGCAAGTCGACGCTGATGAAGATCCTGTCCGGCACGGAGCAGCCCACCCGCGGCGAGATCCTGCTGGACGGCGAGCCGGTGCAGCTCGGCAGCCCGCGCGAGGCGATGGCGCGCGGCATCGAGATCATCCACCAGGAGCTCAGTCTCTTCCCGAACATGTCCATCGCCCGGAACATGTTCGCCGGCCGCGAGCTGCGCCGGGGCGGCCGCTTCGTCGACGACGCCGCCCAGCGGCGCCGGACGGCCGAGGTCCTGCGCCGCCTGGGTCAGGACCTGGATCCCGACACGCTCGTCGGTGACCTGCCCATCGGCCAGCAGCAGCTGATCGAGATCGGCCGGTGCCTGCTGTCCGACGTCCGGGTCCTGATCATGGACGAGCCGACCTCGGCCCTGTCCAACCACGAGGTCGACGTCCTGTTCGACGTGATGGCCGACCTGCGCGAACGCAACGTGACGATCATCTACATCTCGCACAAGCTCGACGAGTTCCGCCGCATCGGCGACTGGGTGACGGTCCTGCGCGACGGCAGCCTGGTCGCGCACGAGTCCATGAGCAACACCGACACCGGGTGGATCGTGCGGCAGATGGTCGGGCGGGACCCCGACTCGCTGTACGAGCACAGCGACGCGCCGGTCGGCGACGTGCTGCTCGACGTCCGCCACCTCACCGTGCCCGGGACGGTGCGCCCGCTCGTCGACGACGTGTCGTTCACGCTGCGCGCCGGTGAGGTCGTCGGCATCTACGGGCTGATGGGCGCCGGCCGCACCGAGCTCGTCGAGGCGCTGATGGGTGCGCGCCGCGCCGCCGCCGGCGAGGTGCGCGTGCGCGGCAAGCTCGCCGCCGAGGCCACCGTGCAGGCCCGCCTGGCCGCCGGGCTGGCGCTGGTGCCGGAGGACCGGCAGCGCGACGGCCTGGTGCAGACCATGTCCGTGCGCGACAACATCCTGCTCGCCACGGTCGACCGGGTCAGCCGCGCCGGGTTGCTCTCCACGTCCGCCGAGCAGCGCATCGCGGCCGGTCAGGTCAGCGACCTGCGCATCAAGATCCCGGGGCTGTCCGCCGCGGTCACCGCGCTCAGCGGCGGCAACCAGCAGAAGGTCGTGCTCGCCCGGGCGCTGCTCACCGAGCCGGTCGTGCTGCTGCTCGACGAGCCGACCCGGGGCATCGACGTGGGCGCGAAGGCACAGATCGCCGCCCTGATGTCCCGGCTGGCCGCCGAAGGCATGGGCGTGCTGTTCATCTCCTCGGAACTCGCCGAGGTGATCGCCATGGCGAACCGGGTGCTGGTGATGGCCCGGGGCCGGATCACGGCCGAGTTCACCGCCGCGAACGTCACCGAGGAGGCCCTGGTCGGCGCCTCCGCATCCGACAGCGTCCTGGAGGTACAACCATGATCGACACGGACGTCGCGAAGTCCGATCCCGTCTCCGCCAGACAAACGCCCCCCACGGGCTCGCGGTTCGCCTCGGCGGCGCTGCTCCTGCTGCGCGGCCGGACGCTGATCGTGCTGGTGGCGCTGGTGATCGTCTTCAGCGCCATCTCGTCGGAGTACCTGACGCAGAGCAACCTGATCCTGATGACCAAGCACGTGGCGATCAACGCCATCCTGGCCATCGGCGTCACCTTCGTGATCCTGACCGGCGGCATCGACCTGTCCGTCGGCTCGATCGCCGGGCTGGCGAGCATGATCGCGGGCGGGTTGCTGTTCAAGGGACTGCACGTGCCGGGCGGCACGCTGTTCTTCTCCGTCGCGGTGGTCATCGTCATCGGCATCGCCGTCGGCGCGCTGGTCGGCGGCCTCAACGCGGTGCTGGTCACCCGGTTCAAGGTGGCACCGTTCATCGCCACGCTCGGCATGCTCTACGTAGCCCGGGGCGTCGCGCAGCTGCTGAGCAACGGCGGCACCTACCCGGACCTGGCCGGCACGCCCGGTCGTGGCAACGAGGGCTTCCACTTCATCGGCGTGGACAGCCTGCTCGGCATCCCGGTCGCGGTGTGGATCATGGTGGCCGTCGCGGTGGCGGCGATCGTCGTGACCACCCGCACCCCCTTCGGCCGGCGGGTCTTCGCCGTCGGTGGCAACGAGCGCGCCGCGGTGCTGTCCGGCATCCGGGTCAAGCGCGTCAAGATCGCCGTGTACGTGATCTCCGGTGCCTGCGCCGCGCTGGCCGGCCTGCTGCTCACGTCCGAGCTCGGGGCGGCGTACCCCGACACCGCCACCACCTACGAGCTCAACGCGATCGCCGCGGCCGTCCTGGGCGGCACCGCCCTCAGCGGCGGGCGCGGCACGATCGTCGGCACTGTCATGGGCGCCTTCGTCATCGGCTTCCTCAGCGACGGCCTGGTCCTGGTCGGCGTCTCCACCTTCTGGCAGTCGGTGGTCAAGGGCGCCGTGATCATCCTCGCGATCGTCGCCGAGCAGGCGCAGCAGGGGCTGCAAACCCGGCTGGCCAAACGCACCGCCTGATCGACACCCGTCACACCAACCCATCAGTCACGCCAACCCGCCTCCCCACCGAAAGGTTCCCCCGATGAAGACACCCTCGGCCCTGCGCCGCTTCGCACTGCCCGTCGGCGTTGCCGCCCTGCTCACCCTCGCCGCGTGCGGCGGCGGGTCGTCCGACACCTCCTCGTCGGCGAGCGGCGCTCCCGCCGCCGGCGGCAGCAAGCTGATCGTCATCATCACGCCCTCGCCGGACAACGTCTTCTTCAAGGCCGAGCAGGACGCCGCGGCCGCCCAGGCGAAGAAGCTCGGCTACGACACGCTCGTGCTCAGCCACGACGACGACCCGACCAAGCAGAGCCAGGAGATCGACACCGCGATCTCGCGCAAGGCGGCCGCGATCATCCTCGACAACGCGGGTGCCGACTCGTCGGTGAGCGCCATCCAGCGGGCCAAGGACGCGAAGATCCCGACCTTCCTCATCGACCGTGAGATCAACAAGACCGGCGTCGCGGTCGCCCAGATCGTGGCCAACAACGCCCAGGGCGCCGGCCTCGGCGGCCAGGAGTTCGCCAAGGTGATGGGCAACAAGGGCAACTACGCGGAGCTGACCGGCAAGGCCACCGACACCAACGCCGGCGTGCGCTCCCAGGGCTACCACGGCGTGCTGGACCAGTACCCGGACATGAAGATGGTCGCGCAGCAGAGCGCGAACTGGGATCAGGCCGAGGCGCTGACCAAGACCCAGACGATCCTGCAGGCCCACCCGGACATCAAGGGCATCATCGCCGGCAACGACACGATGGCGCTCGGCGCGTACGCCGCCATCCAGGCCGCCAACCGCAAGGACATCGTCGTCGTCGGCTTCGACGGCAGCCCCGACGTCGTCGCCTCGATCCTCAAGGACGGCATCAAGGCCACCGTGCTCCAGCCGGCCAGCAAGATCTCCCAGATGGCCGTCGACCAGGCCGACTACTACATCAAGAACGGCAAGGCGAGCCAGCCCGAGAAGCAGTCGGTGGACTGCGTGCTGGTCAACGCCGACAACGCCAAGCAGGTCAACGCCTTCGCCGTCGCAGGCTCCTGACGTGCTGCACCGGGCGGGCCCAGGGACCCGGGCCCGCCCGGCTCGAACGGTCACCACAGCAGAAACGAGAGGACTCCCATGCTGGTCGCCGACTCTTCGGCCGCCGCCGCCTGGCGCCGATTCCGGAAGGAACTCGCCGACGCCGAGCCCGAACACCGCCGTGAGATGCTGCGGCGCCGGGCCAACCAGTCCCGCACCACCGACCTGGCGATGATCAGCCGTGCCGGGCTGGGGCACGTGGGCGGCGACATGTCCGTCCTCGACATTCTCACCACCCTGTTCTTCGCCGTCCTGCGCGTCGACCCGGAGCGACCGGACTGGACCGACCGCGACCGGCTCGTGCTCAGCAAGGGCCACACCGCGGGCGCGCTCTACGCCACCCTCGCGGCGGCGGGGTTCTTCGGCGCCCACGAGCTCGAGACCTTTGCCGCCCCCCACTCGGCGCTCAACGGTCACCCGAACCGGGTGAAGGTGCCGGGCGTGGAGACCAACACCGGCCCGCTCGGGCATGGCCTGCCGGTGGCGGTCGGCATGGCGGTGGCGGCGCGGCTCGACAGCTCGGCCCGGCAGGTGTTTGTCGTGCTCGGCGACGGGGAGCTGCAGGAAGGCAGCAACTGGGAGGCCGCGATGACGGCCGGGCACCGGCGGCTGACGAACCTCACCGCCGTGGTCGACCGCAACCGCCTCCAGCAGGGCGCGCGCACCGAGGACACCAGCGCGCTCGACCCGCTGGACGACAAGTGGCGCAGCTTCGGCTGGGACGTCGTGACGGTCGACGGCCACGACCACCTGGCGCTGCTGGAGGCGTTCACCGCCACCCGCGGCGACCGGCCCACCTGTGTCATCGCCAACACGATCAAGGGAAGAGGCGTCTCGTTCATGGAAGACCGCGTCGAATGGCACCACAAGGTGCCCACGGCGGAGCAGATCAGCGCGGCCGTGGCGGAGCTGGCCCGATGAGCGCGGTCGTCGAGACGGACGCGCAGACCTACGACTGCCGCGTCGCCTTCGCCGAGGAGCTGCTCGAGCTGGCCCGCGCCGACGAGCGCATCGTGGCCGTCTGCAACGACTCGGTCGGCTCCAGCAACCTCGGCGGCTTCGCCAAGGAGTTCCCGGACCGGCTCATCAACGTCGGCATCGCCGAGCAGGACATGGTCGGCGTCGGCGCCGGGCTCGCGCTCAGCGGCTACATCCCGTTCGTGTGCGCGGCCGCGCCGTTCCTGACCGGCCGCGCGCTGGAGCAGATCAAGGCCGACGTCGCGTACAGCGAGTCGCCGGTCGTGCTGTGCGGGATGAGCCCCGGCATGGCGTACGGCGAGCTCGGCCCCACCCACCACTCGATCGAGGACCTGGCGTGGCTGCGGGCCATCGCCGGCCTCGGCATCGTGGTCCCCGCGGACCCGGCCGAGACCCGGGCCGCCGTGCGGTGGGCCGCCGGCGCCCGCACCCCCGTCTTCCTGCGGATCGGCCGGTTCAAGGTGCCGGCCGTGACCGGCGACCACCCGTTCACCTACGGCCAGTCGACCTGCCTGCGCGACGGTGACGACGTCACGGTGGTGGCCACCGGCACGATGGTCTCCCGGGCGCTGCAGGCGGCTGAGCAGGCCGCGGCGGAAGGCGTCTCCGTGCGCGTGCTCAACATGTCCACCATCGCGCCGCTGGACGAGATGGCGATCCGCCGCGCGGCCCGCGAGACGCGCGCGATCGTGACCGCCGAGGAAGCCACCGTCACCGGCGGGCTCGGCGCGGCCGTGGCCGCGATCGTCGTGGCGGACCGCCGGCCCGTGCCGATGCGGATGCTCGGCGTCCCGCGCCAGTTCGCGCCGACCGGCGACACGGCCATGCTGCTCGAGCACTTCGGCCTCACCGCCGCGGAGATCCGGGCCGCCGCCGTCACCCTCGCCCGCTCCGATGCCTGAGGACCTGATCCTCGCGATCGACCAGGGCACCAGCTCGACCAAGTGCCTGCTGGTCGACAGGAGCGGGGCGGTCGTGCGCGCCGGCTCCGCTCCGGTCGGCATCCGCTACCCCCGGCCAGGGTGGGTGGAGCAGGACGCCGACGACATCCTCGACAGCGTGTCGCGGGCCGCCGCCGAGTGTCTCGACGGCGTCGCCCTCGACACGGTCGTCGCGGTCGGGCTGAGCACGCAGCGCGAGTCGGCCGTCGTCTGGGACCGGCACACCGGCCGGCCGGCCGGGCCGGTCCTCGGCTGGCAGGACCAGCGCGCCCAGGCGTTCTGCGACGAGCTGCGGGCCGGCGGGCACGACGAGCCGGTCCGGGCGGTCAGCGGGCTGCCGCTGGACCCCATGTTCAGCGCGGCCAAGCTGCGGTGGCTGCTCGAGCGGGCACCGGACGCCGCCGTCGGCACGATCGACGCCTGGCTGCTGTACGCCCTGACCGGCGAGCACCGCATCGAGGTCGGCAACGCGTCGCGTACGCAACTGCTCGACGTGCACTCGGCGAGCTGGAGCAGCGACCTCCTGGACCTGTTCGGCGTCCCCGCGAGCGCCCTGCCCGAGATCGTGGCCTCGGCCGGCGACCTCGGCACGATCGGCAAGCACGGCGGGATCCTCGCCGGTCTGCCGATCACCGCCGTGCTCGGCGACTCCCACGCTGCCCTCTACGCCCACGGTCCCCGGGCCGCGGACGGCGTCAAGGTCACCTACGGGACCGGATCGTCGGTCATGCGGCTGCTGCCCGACACGGCACCGGACCCCGGCGAGGACGTCTGCGTGACCGTCGCCTGGGGCGATCCCGGCGCCCGGCTCGCCGCCGAGGGCAACATCCGCTCCAGCGGCGCGACGATCACGTGGCTGGCCGACCTGCTCGACACCACGCCCGAGCGGATCGCCGCGCTGGCCGAGACCGCCTCCAGCGACGGCGTCCAGCTGGTGCCGGCGTTCGGCGGCCTCGCCGCACCGTGGTGGGACGACACCGCCACCGGCACGATCACCGGCCTCACCTTCGGCGCCGGCGCGGCGCAGCTGGCCCGGGCGGCGATCGAGTCGATCGCGCACCAGGTGACCGACGTCGTCGACGCCATCGGCAGCGCCGGATGCCTGCTCGCCGACGGCGGCGCCAGCGGCAACGACCAGCTCATGCAGATCCAGGCCGACCTCGCCGGCGTGCCGGTGCGCAGGGCCCGGACCGCGAACCTCTCCGCGCTCGGCGCCGCCCACCTCGCGGGCCGCGCCGCCGGACTCTGGCCGGCCGGCGCCCCGTCGACCGGTGTCGCCTACGACGACTTCGCTCCGCGCGGCACCGCCGCCGCCGAGCTCCGCTCCGGATGGCGCCAGGCCGTCGAGCGAGCATCCACCCCGTCCGCACACCACCTCGGGAGCTGATCCGCCATGACCGAGTACCCGCGCTTCGGCGCCGGCCTCTGGCACTTCGCCACCTACGTCGACCGGTACGCCACCGACGGCTACGGCCCGGCCCGGACCACGCTGGAAGCCATCGAGCTGGCCGGGCAGGTCGGCGACCTGTCCGTCGTCGACCTCAACTACCCGTTCACCCCCGGCGTCGGTATCGGCGAGGTGAAGGACGCCCTCGCCGCGCAGGGGCTCGCCGCCATCGGGATCACCCCCGAGATCTACCTGCGCAAGTTCAGCCGGGGCTCGTTCACCAACCCCGACCCGGCCACCCGCGCCGCGGCGCTGGACCTCATGCACGAGGCCGCCGGCGTGGTCCGGGAGCTCGGCGCCGACTACGTCAAGATCTGGCCCGGTCAGGACGGCTGGGACTACCCGTTCCAGGTCGACCACCGCACCCTGTGGAAGCTCGCCGTCGACGGCATGCGGGAGCTGGCCGGCGCCCACCCCGACCTCAAGTTCGCCATCGAATACAAGCCGCGTGAGCCGCGCGTCAAGATGACGTGGGACTCCGCCGCGCGCACCCTGCTCGGCATCGAGCAGATCGGCCTGGACAACGTCGGCGTCCTGCTGGACTTCGGCCACAGCCTCTACGGCGGCGAGTCGCCGGCCGACGCCGCCCAGCTCATCATCGACCACGGCCGCCTCTTCGGCATGGACGTCAACGACAACCTGCGCGGCTGGGACGACGACCTGGTCGTCGGCACCGTCCACCTCACCGAGATCTTCGAGTTCTTCCACACGCTGCGCAAGAACAACTGGGACGGCGTCTGGCAGCTCGACCAGTTCCCCTTCCGCGAGGACAGCGTCGACGCGGCCAAGACCGCCATCGGCACGCTCAAGCGCATCCACCGGGCGCTCGACCGGCTCGACGTCGGCGCGCTCGCCGAGGCCCAGGAGCGCCAGGACGCCATGGCCGCCCAGCGCATCGTCCAGGACGCCCTCTTCGGCGCCGTCGACTGAGGCCGTCGCACTTCCGCACTTCAGCCGGAACGGGGCGGCGCCGCTGCGGCGGAGCCGCCCCTCGTCCTGCCGGGTCGACGGGGATCGATCGTATGGTGGGGGCGTGACGGGTCTGGGTGGGGTGCGGCTGGGGGTCGACTTCGGGACGTCGAACACGGTGGCGGTGGTGGCCGACGGCGACGGGCGGGTGCGGCCGTTGCTGTTCGGGGCGTCGCCGCTGTTGCCGTCGGCCGTGTTCGCGGGGCCGGACGGGGTGCTGACCGGCAGCGATGCCGAGCGGGCCGGGCTCGGGGCGCCGGCGGGGCTGGAGCTCAACCCGAAGCGGCGGATCGATGACGGGACCGTGTGGCTGGGCGAGGAGGAGCACGCGGTCGCCGACCTGATCGCGGCGGTGCTGGGGCGGGTCGGGGACGAGGCGGCCCGGGTCGGTGGCGGGACCCTGGCGGAGGTGGTGCTGACGCACCCGGCCGGGTGGGCGGCGCGGCGGCTGGGGGTGCTGGCGTCGGCGGCCGAGCGGGCGGGGCTGGGGCCGGTGAGGTTGTTGCCGGAGCCGGTCGCCGCGGCCGCCTATTACGTGGACGTCCTTGGGGAGGAGCTCGCGCCGGGGCGGTGTCTGCTGGTGTACGACCTGGGCGCCGGGACGTTCGACGTCGCGGTGGTGCGGCGGACCGACGACGGGTTCGCGGTCGTGAGTGCCGACGGGCTGGGCGATGTCGGGGGCCTCGACATCGATGCGGCGGTGGTGGAGCACGCGCGGCGGGCCGGCGGGAGCGGCGAGGCGTGGGGGCGGTTGGACTGGCCGCAGACGGCGGACGACCTGCGGGCGCGGCACCTGTTGTGGCAGGACGCGCGGGCGGCGAAGGAGCAGTTGACGCGGCGGCCCGGTGCCGAGGTGCGGGTGCCGCTCGTCGAGGCGGCGGCGCATCTGAGCCGGGAGGAGTTCGAGGCGCTGGTCCGGCCGCTGCTGGAGCGGACCGTCGCCTGGACCGTGCGGGTGCTGCGGGAGGCCCGGGTGCCGCGCGAGCAGGTCGCGGGGGTGTTCCTGGTCGGGGGCTCGTCGCGGATTCCGCTGGTGGCGACGCTGCTGCACCGGGCGTTGCGGATCGCGCCCACCGCGCTCGACCATCCGGAGCTGGTGGTCGCCGAGGGGAGCCTGCACGCGCCGGCCGCGCTGCGGACCCCTGCGGTTCCGGCTGGCGTGGCGGCGACCGAGGCCCTGACCGGCGTGGCGGCGACCGAGGCCCCGGCCGGCGCGGCGGCGACCGAGGCGCTGGCCGGCGCGGCGGCGACCGAGGCGCCGGCCGAGCGACCTGCGGCTGTTGCGGTGACGGCTGCCGGGGCTGAGACCGAGGACGCCGGGCCACAGTGGCCCGCTGACGTGACGGCCGAGCCCGGCACGGGTACCGGCGGCGCGACCCCCGCGGCGGGCGAGCTGGCGCACGCCGTACAACCTGGGAAAACGCCAAAGGCAGCGGCTGGACCCGCGGTGTTGGCGGCGCTGGCCGTGCTGCTGGTCGTCGTCGCGGTGCTGGTGGCGGTGCTGCCCGACAGGGACCAGACGCCGGAGGACCGCACTTCCGAGCGCCTCGTCGGTGAGCTGAAGCTCGGCGCGAGCCCGCAGGACATGGCGTTCAGCCTCGACGACAAGAAGCTGGTGGTCGCCGTGGGGGAGACCGCGGAGCTGTGGGACGTCGCGGGGCGGCAACGGATCGGGCAGCCGTTCACGGGGCACGGCGGGGGCACGTACGGCGGACGGGTGAACGCGGTCGCGTTCAGCCCCGACGGGGACACGTTCGCGACGGCGAGCCAGGACGGCACGGTGCGGCTGTGGAGTATGCGCACAAACGCGCAGGTCGGGCAGCCGCTGGTCAACCGCCCGGACATCAATCCGAACGACGACTGGCGCTACTCGGTCGAGTTCAACGCAGGAGGCACCAGGCTGTTGTCGGCCGGGTTGCGGGGCACGGCGGTGTGGGAGGTCGCGAGCCGGGCCCGCATCACCCGGGTCGACGGCGGGCCCTGGGACGCCACGTTCAACGCCGCCGGCGACCGGATCGCCACCGGGGACGAGGCCAGCCTCGCCACCATGTGGCTGGTGCCGGGCGGGGGCCAGTTCGGCAGGGCGTTCGCGGGGCACAGCAGGGCGTCGAACGTCTCGAGCAACGTCTTCGCCGTCACGTTCAACCGCGACGGCACGCTGCTGGCCACCGCCGGCGGCGACGGCACGGTCCGGCTGTGGGACGTCGCCTCCCAGACGCAGTCCGGCGAGCCCATCGCGGTGCGTGAGGCGGAGGACGTCGCGTTCACCGCCGACGGCCAGTACCTCGCCACCGCCGGTGCCGAAGGGGCGCGGCTCTGGCGCGTGTCCGACCACCAGCCGGTCCTCGGGCCGCTCGACTCGAGCGAGGGCTACGGTGCGGAGAAGCTGGCGTTCAGCCACGACGGCCGGGTGCTCGCGGTCGCGCAGTCGGGCGGGTTCCACGTCTTTCTCTGGGACGTCTCAGCCGTCTGACGGCTCAGTCGTCCGGCGGTAGGGGGCGTTTCAGTCGTCCGGCGGCAGGGGCGTTTTCAGTTGTCTGATGGCAGGAGCGTTTTCAGTTGTCTGATGGCAGGAGCGCTTCGACGGCGCGGGACAGGTTGGCGCGGACGGTCTCGGCGTCGTCGAGGTAGCCGCCGACCATCGCGCCGTCGCGGACCATGAGCAGCAGCGCGGCGGTCCCCGCCGGGTCAGGGTGCCCGGCGCTGGTCAGCAGGTCGGTCGCCGTGTCGCGGAACCAGCGCCGGTGGCCGGCGACGAGCTTCGCGATGGGTTGCGCGGGGTCGGGGTACTCCGCGGCGGCGTTGATGAACGCGCATCCGCGGAACCCGGGTGCGCAGATGGCCGTGCCGAGGCTGCCCATCATGGCCGATACGGCGGCTCGCGGGTCGCGCGCCGCGGCGATCCTCGCGCCGACGTTGGCGCGGATCTCGGCGTCGTGGGCGCTGAGATACGCCTGGATCAGGTCCTCTTTGGACGGGAAGTGCCGGTAGAACGTCACGCGGGTGACGCCGGCCTCGGCGATGATGCGATCGACGCCGACCGCGTGGATGCCCTCGGCGTAGAAGACGCGGGTGGCCGCGTCGAGCAGCCGCTGGCGCGCCGCCGACGGGCGCATGGTCCGGGTCACCCGCCGAGCTTAGTAGAACGATCGTCCCGCTTCAACGGTTGTGTAGATAGAACGTTCCGTCTACTGTCGGCGGCGATCATGTCTTCCACCGGAGGTAATCCATGAAGCGCCTGCTCGTCGCCGCCACCACCGCGCTGGCCGTCCTGGGCCTGGGACTCGTCACGCCGGCCGGCGCGCACGCACCACAACCGGCGAAGCCGACCATCCTGCTGGTCCACGGCGGCTTCGCCGACGGGTCGAGCTGGCGGGAGGTCACCCGCCGGCTCCAGCGCGACGGCTACCCCGTGGTCGCCAGCCAGCTGCCGCTCACCTCGTTCGACGCCGACGTCGCCGTGGTGAAGCGCGACCTCGCCTCGCTCGGCGGCGGCCCCACGCTCGTGGTCGGCCACTCGTACGGCGGCGCGGTGATCACCCAGGCCGCCTCGGGCGCCACCAACGTCGTCGGCCTCGTCTACATCGCCGCGTTCGCCCCCGACACCGGCGAGAGCGCGGGCAGCATCCTCGGCGGATACCCGGCGCTGCCGTCGCTGTCGCATTTCGTGCCGATCTCCGCCACCGACCTGATCCTCGACCGGACGCACTTCGGCGAGGACTTCGCCCAGGACGCGCCGCGGGCCGAGCAGCAGGTGCTCGCCGCGACCCAGAAGCCGGTCGCCGCGGCGACGCTGGGCGCGACGGTCACCGGGACGCCGGCCTGGAAGCAGTTCCCCACCTGGTACCAGATCGCGACCGCCGACCGGATGATCCCGGTCGCCGCCGAGCGGGCGATGGCCGCCCGCGCCGCCGGCCGTGCCCGCACCGTCGAGCTCGGCACCGGGCACGCCGCGATGGTGTCGCGCCCGGTGCACACCGCTCAGCTCATCGAGCGCGCCGCGACCGGCCGCTGACGCAGAAAGGAGGGCGAACGACCGTGCTGCTCGACGCCGAATCCCAGGACCTGCTGTTCCGCCAGGCGCGCACCGCGCACACGTTCACCGCGGAGCCCGTCACCGACGAGCAGGTGACCGCCCTGCACGACCTCGTGAAGTGGGCGCCGACCGCGTTCAACCAGCAGCCCCTGCGGGCGGTCCTGCTGCGCTCGCCCGGGTCCCGCGCCCGCCTGGTCCCGCTGATGGACGAGGACAACCGGGCCAAGACCGCGTCCGCGCCGCTGACCGCGATCCTGGCCGCCGACACCGAGTTTCACGAGCTGCTGCCGGTCCTGCTGCCGCACTACCCGCAGGCGAAGGACGAGTACTTCGCCGACCCGGCGGTCCGCGAGGCGTCGGCCCGGCTCAACGCCACGCTCCAGGTCGCGTACCTCATCCTCGGCATGCGGGCCGTCGGCCTGGCCGCGGGCCCGATGACCGGCTTCGACGCGGCCAAGGTCGACGCCGAGTTCTTCCCCGGCGGCACGCACCGCTCGCTGGTCGTCGTCAACATCGGCAAGCCAGGCCCAGACGCCTGGCGCGGCCGCCTGCCCCGGCTCGACTACGCGCAGGTGTTCACCACGCTCTGAGAACGGACGCCCGCCGGTAGAGCCGGCCCCGGATTCTGGAGCATGGATGCTCATCTGTGCACCATCGTGCCGGGGGCCTGCCGGTTCCTACGGTTGGCCGGTGCGAACACTCTCGTGGCGGCGCCGGGAGTGGCGGTCGCCGGGGACCGGCCGCAGCAGCTGGTCTGGCACGGGACACGACGCCGAGTACGGGCTCGGGCCGGCACCGCAACGCGTCCTCGGTCGGGCGCCGTCGCTGCGGATCGGTGTGTACACAGTGGACGAACACGTGCTGCCCTATCTGCTGTTCGTCAGCCTGTACGACGACTCGGCCGGGACCTACGCGACCCTGGCCGAAAACCTCGCGGTCTTCGACAGGGCGACCGGGCGCTGCACGGCTCCCGGATGGTGACCCTGCGCGGGCGGTTCGCGCACGGCCAGTACCTCATCGCCGGCAACGCCTGGGTGGACGGCACCGTCGAGCGATACCTGCTCGACGGGGTCCTGCCCCGGCAGGACCGCGAATGTTAGTGCAGCTTGGCGCGGACCGTGGCGGCGTCGGGGTGGTCGAGGTCCTCGAAGATCTCCAGTGACCGGCGCCAGGTGTCGCGGGCGGCCTCCGGGTCGCCCGCGGCGAGGCGGGTGTCGCCGAGGTGGTGCAGGGAGTCGGCCTCGAAGTCGCGGTCGCCGGTGAGTCGGAACAGGGTGACCGCGCGCTCGAAGCAGGCCGCCGCCTCGGCCAGCTCACCCAGGTGGTGGTGGGCGTAGCCGATGGTGTCCCAGGTCTCCGCCTCGCCCTGGCGGTTGTCGAGCTCCTGGTGCAGCGCGAGCGCCTGCCGGCAGGCGGTCACCGCCTCGCGGTGGTCGCCGAGCTGGGCGTGCAGCCAGCCCATCGCATTGAGGGCGTTGGCCTCGCCGCTGCGGCCGCCGGCGGCGCGGAACAGGTCGCGGGCCTGCGACACGTGCCGGAGACCCTCGGCGGTGTCGCCGCGGCGGGCGGCGATCTCGCCCAGGTTCATGTGCCCCTGCGCCTGCAGGACGTGGTCGCCGACCTCCTCGTACAGCTCGAGGGCGCGGGCCGCGTGCGACGCCGCGTCGTCGATCCGGTTGACCTTCAGGCAGGCGTGGGCGAGGAGCCGGTGCAGGTGGGCGACCCCGCGACGGTCGCCGAGGCGCTCGGCGGCGGCGAGACCGACCTCCGACGTGTGCAGCCAGTCGCGCCACAGCCCCTGCCGGTCCAGGAACGTGGCCAGGCACCACGCCAGCTGCCAGGCGTGCCCGTCGAACCCGAGCCGCTCCGCCTGGTCGACGGCGGCGAGCAGCACCGGCCGCTCCGCGGTGAACCACGCGAGGGCCTGCTTAGCGTCGGCCGGCCGCGGCGGCGGGTCGAGGTCGAGCGTCTCCCGGTGCGGGCTGAGCAGCCGGGTCCCCGCGTACGCGGTGTGCAGGTAGTAGTCGAGCATCCGCTGCTGCGCGGCGCGCCGGTCGGCGGGGGAGTCGACCGCGACCGCCTGTTCGCCGGCGTAGGCGCGCAGCAGGTCGTGGCAGGTGTACCGGCCGGGAGCGGGCTCGGTCAGCAGGTGCGCCCGGGCCAGCTCGCCGAGCAGCTCCTCCACGGCCGCCCCGGTCGAGGCCGGCAGGCAGTCGGCGGTGAAGTCGGGGCCCGGGTGGAGGCCGATCAGCCGGAACAGGCGCGCCGCCGCCGGGCTCAGCGCCGCGTAGGACCAGGACAGGACGGCCCGGGCGTCGGTGCCGCGCTCGGCGCCGGTGAACGCGTCGAGCTGCCGCCCCGCGTTGCGTAGCGAGACGGCGACCTCCTCCAGCGGGGCGTGCGCCGCCCGGGCCGCGACGATCGCCAGCGCGAGCGGCAGCCCCGCGCACGCCGCCACGATCTCCTCGACCGCGGCGGGCTCGGCCGCGACCCGGGCCGCGCCGAGCCGGGCGGCCAGCAGCCGGCGCGCGTCGGCGGTGGTCAGCAGGTCCAGCGGCAGCGGCTCGGCACCCTCCGCGGTGTGCAGCCCGGACAGCTCGTTGCGGCTCGTCACCAGCACGAGGCTGCCGCCGGCGCCCGGTAGCAGCGGCCGGACCTGGTCGGAGTCGCGGGCGTTGTCGAGCACGACCAGCATCCGCCGGCCGGCGAGCTGGCTGCGGAAGAGCGCGACCTGCGCGTCGAACCCGGCCGGCACCCGCTGCGGCGGGACGTCCAGCGCGTCGAGGAACCCGCGGACCGCCTCCGCCGGGTCGGTCGGCGGCGCGGTCCGGTCGAAGCCGCGCAGGTTCACGTACAGCTGGCCGTCGGGGAACCGCGCCGCGACCTGATGCGCCCAGTGCACGACGAGCGTGGTCTTGCCCACCCCCGCGGTGCCGGCGACGGTGCAGATCACGGTCTGCCGCCCGGCCTGCGCGAGCAGGGCGTCGAGCCGGGCGAGCTCCGCGTCGCGCCCCGTGAACCCGCGCAGCGCCGCCGGCAGCTGCGCCGGCACCAGCGGCCCCGGCGACACCTGTGCCGTGGCGGGGGTGGCGGTCGGGGGCTGGCCCCGGAGCACCGCGAGATGGAGGCGTTGCAGGTCAGGCCCCGGATCGAGGCCGAACTCCCGCGCCAGTCGCTGCTGATGCCGCCGGTACGCCGAGAGCGCCTCGATGCTCCGCCCGGCCGCGTGCAGCGCGCGCATCGACAGCCCGAGCAGCCCTTCCCGGGTGGGGTGCGCGGCGGCCAGGCGGGTCAGCTCCGGCAGCGCCTCCGCGTGCCGGCCCACGGTGATCTCGCAGTCGAGCCACTCCTCGGTCGCGACCAGCCGCAGCTCGTCGAGGTCGCCGACGAGCCGGGGGCGCAGCCACGCCGAGACGGTGTCGTCGAGCGCGTCGCCGCGCCACAGCGCGAGCGCGTCCCGCAGCAGCGCACCCCGGGCGGCCGGGTCCGTCACCGCGCGGGCCGCCGTGACCAGCGCGCCGAAGCGCCGGGCGTCGATCGCGTCGTCGTCGACGTCGATCTGGTACGAGGTGCCGGTGCTGCTCAGGGCGACCGCCGGATCCTTGAGCGCCCCGCGGACCCGGGAGACGTGGCTGTGCAGCAGCTGGCGGGCGGTCGGCACCGGTTCGCCGTCCCACAGCAGGTACTCCAGCCGCTCCACCGGCACGGGCGCGTGGTTGTGCAACAGGAGCACCGCCAGCAGGCACCGCTCCCGGCGCCGGCGCAGCACGACGGGACCGCCGGTCGAGTCGATCGTCAACGGACCCAGCAGCCGGAACCTCACAGCGGCACACCGTAGCCGGTCGCATTCGCGGCGCCGCCGGTGGCGTGTCAAGCGTGGCGCAAGCGACGACATCCATATTCGCAGTTGGTCAATGCCGACCCGATCGGGGACGTACGGCGGCCGGCGCTCACCCGCCGGTCACCGTGCGCGGTCGGCATCACCGCACGGTGGCGAGCAGCCGCTGCCGGACGAGCACGTCCGGCTCGTCGAACCACTCGTCGAAGTGGCTGGCCGGTCCGAGGCCGTCGATGAGGTCGACGTAGGCGGCGCTGTCGACGGCACGGCCGGTGAGCAGGCCCGTCACCGCCCGCAGGTAGTGGAAGTCGCTGTGCCCCTGGACGCCCTGCACACCGGCTTCCACGACCGCCGCCGCCTGCTCGTCGCGGCCCAGCTCGAGCAGCGTGAGCACGATCCAGCGGCATACGGTGGTGCGCAGCTCGCCGCCGCGCTCGTAGAGCTCCAGGAACCCGTCCAGCGCCGCCTCGAAGCGCCCGGCGGTGAAGTCGCGCAGCGCCGCCGCGTAGGGCAGGTCCGCCGGCGGGCCGTCCGCGTGGCCCAGCAGGTAAGCCTGGATGGTGCCGCTGCCGCCCTGCCGTCGGCCGACGACCTGCCAGCGCACGGCGCGGTGCCCGTCGAACACGGGGAACGTCACCGGCACGGCGACGGCGCCGGCGGCCGTCGCGGCGGCCCGCCGCCGGAGCCGCCGCTCGACCTCGGTGTGGCTCTGGTCGAAGCGCAGGCCGCGCAGGTCGAAGCGCCACTCGTCGCGGGCCGCCGGCGGCGACCAGGCGGCCTGGGCGGCGCGGTGGACGTCCTCGACCCGGGTGATGATCGTGTCCCACGAGTAGCCGGCCGCGGTCAGCAGCCCGCCTTCCCGCAGCCGCACCGCGAGCGCCGGCTCGTCCAGGACCCGCCGCACCCCCGCGAGCAGCCCGCCGGCGTCGCCGACGTCGGCGAGCAGCGCGTTCACGCCGTCGCGGGCGTATTCGAGGACACCGGTGTTCCTGGTCGCGACGACCGGCGTGCCGGACGCCATCGCCTCCAGGCACGGCAGGGAGAACGACTCGTAGTGCGAGCAGCAGACGTACGCGGCGGCCCCGCGGAACAGCGCGCCGAGCGTCGCCTGGTCCGGGGCGACGACGACCCGGCCGAGCGGCTCGCGCGCCGGTTTCGGCGTGACCCACACGAGGTCCAGCGCCGGGCGTTCGGCGCTGAGCGCCCGCCACACCTGCCGCATCTGCGCCATGCCCTTGAACTCGTTGCCGTCCCACCCGACGAACAGCACGTAGGGCCGCGCCTGCTCGGCGCCGCCCGGGTGGAACACGTCCGGGTCGACCGCATTGCCGACGGCCTTCGCCGCGACGCCGAAGCGCTCGCGCAGCACGTCGGCGACGGTGCCGCTCACGGTCAGCGTCGCGTCGGCGGCCTCGAGGTGCCGGGCCACGAGCTCGTGCATCGCCGGCTGCAGGTCCTCGAACAGGTGCGAGTCGCCCTGCTCGAAGTGGACCACGGGCGCGAGACCCAGCGAGCGGGCGGCGAGGACCTGGTCCCAGTAGCCGGCGACGATCACGTCGCACTCCGGGACCGCCTCGGCGAGCTCCACGCCGAACGGCACCGTCCAGAACTCCGGCCGCAGGTCGTGCCACTGCGGCGGCGGGAAGTGGCTGAGCACCTTCACCTCGTGCCCGCGCCCGTGCAGGCGGTTGGCGTGCTCGAACAGCACGCGCGCGCCGCCGCCGACATCCGTGCGCGGCACGAGGAAGCACAGCCGCAGCGGGCCGGCGCCGGCGTTCCTGACCTTGTTCCTGCGGTCGCGGCGGGCCGGCCGCGGCGCGGCGGCGGGCATGTCCCGCCTGCTCACGAACTCGGCCTGGCGGGCGGCGGTGATGATGGCGGCGAGGTCCGGCCGCAGCGGTGGGTGCTCCTCGAAGGTCGGCACACCCTGACATCGGCCGCCCCGCGACCCGCTTGAGAACATTCGCCCCGCGGGGATGCAGCAGATCGGCGGCGGTGTGTCTCTACCCGGGTGGAGGCGATGCGATGAGCGAGCCGGCCGACGAGGCGCTCGCGCAGTTCGTGCGGGCGCGCGGCGCGAGTTTGATGCGGTACGGGTTCCTGCTGAGCGGCAACGAGGCCGACGCGGCGGACCTGTTGCAGGACGCACTCATCGGGCTGCGCGGCAAGTGGTCCCGGATCCGCCAGCAGGATGCCGTCGAGGCCTACGTGCGGCGGTCGATGGCCCGGCAGTACATCAGGATCTGGCGCCGGCGGTCTGGGACCTGCGCACCGGGCTGGTCGGCACGTACACCGGGGACTCGTTCCGGCAGCAGGTCTCGCGCCCGCTGCTCTGGTCCCCGGCCGGCGACTCGCTGAAGGTCGTCGACGTCTCGCGGATCTAGCGCCGTGCCGCGTCAGCGGCGGAAGCGGTCGACCAGGCCGGCGAGGGTCGAGGCGTTGGTGTTGAGGCGGTCGGCGGCGTGCCGGGAGCTCTCCACCGCCCGCTGGGCGGAGGCGACGCTCTCGGTCACGCCGTCGATGCTGCTGGCGATCGCGCCGCTGCCGCCGGCGGCGTTGCTGACGCTGCGGCGCATCTCGTCGGTCGTCGCCGTCTGCTCCTCGACGGCCGTGGCGATCGCCGACCCGGTCGATGGCGTCCGTGATCGCCTGGATCGCCTGGACCGCGCCGTCGGTGTCCGCCCGGATCGCGGCGACCCGGGCGGTACGACTGGGTGACGATCGCCCACTTGTACGGGGCGTAGTAGGTGACGGTGAGGTCGCTGGCGGCCGGTGGCGCCCCGGTCGTGCCGGGCAGCGTGTAGGTCGTGTGCCACATGGCGTCGGCGGCGAGGTTCGGTGCCTCGGTGGTGATCTTGTCGACGTACGCGGCGTCGCCGGCGTCCTTCGCGTCAAGGTGTGACCCGCGGCAGCGTCACCGGGGTCACCGCCTGGGTCAGCTGGTTGGTCGCCTGCCAGGTGACGGTCTCGGGGGTGAACCGGAACCCGCCGCGCTGGCCCAGCTCGGCGATCGCGACCTGCTGGGCGCGGTTCACCGACGCCTGCACCCCGTCGCCGACCGCCGTCGCGAGCCGGGTGACACCCTGCGCCACGTGGTCGAGGTCGCCGGCGGACAGCTGCTGGACGCTCGTCCGCGCGTGGTCGCTGAACCTGCGGCTCTCCAGCGCACCGACGGCGAACAGCACGACGGCGGTGACGAGGGTCCCGCCGACGCCCAGCGCGACCAGGCGGTGACGCAGTTGCATACCGGGCGGATCGGCAGGCGCGGCGGCAGGTTGAGAAAACGGCCGGGTTGAGAAAACCCTGTAGTCACGCACCGGAGTCGTACGGGTATCGTCGCCGAAGGCCTGTTTGAGAAGTAAGGCGGATGCCCGATGGTGCTGAAGATGTCCACGCTGTTCGTGCGGACGCTGCGCGAAGACCCCGCGGATGCCGAGGTGACGAGCCACCGGCTGCTCGTGCGCGCCGGCTATGTCCGACGGGTCGCGCCGGGCATCTTCACGATGCTGCCGATGGGCCTGCGCCTGCTGCGCAACGTCGAGCGGATCGTCCGCGAGGAGATGGACGCCATCGGCGGCCAGGAGCTGACGTTCCCCGCGCTGCTGCCCCGCGAGCCCTACGAGGCGACCGGCCGCTGGACCGAGTACGGCGCCAACCTCTTCCGGCTGAAGGACCGCCGGGGCGGCGACTACCTGCTCGGGCCCACGCACGAGGAGATGTTCACGCTCGCCGTGAAGGACTTCTACTCCTCTTACAAGGACCTGCCGCTCACCCTGTACCAGATCCAGACGAAGTACCGCGACGAGGCACGCCCCCGCGCCGGCATCCTCCGCGGCCGCGAGTTCCTGATGAAGGACTCCTATTCGTTCGACGTCGACGACGACGGGCTGCGGGCCGCCTATGAGCGGCACCGGCTCGCCTACGGCAGGATCTTCGACCGGTTCGGCCTGGACTACGTCATCTGCTCCGCGACGAGCGGCGCCATGGGCGGCAGTGCGTCGGAGGAGTTCCTCGCGGTCTGCGACATCGGCGAGGACACGTTCGTGCGCTGCACCAACGGCGACTACGCGGCGAACGTCGAGGCGGTCACCACGCCCGCCCCCGAGGCGCTCGCGATCGAGGGGCTGCCCGCCGCGCAGGTCGTCGACACGCCCGACACCCCGACGATCGAGACGCTCGTCGACCTGTTCAACGCCCGGGACGACCTGCGCCGCGAGGACCGGGCGTGGACGGCCGGCGACACGCTGAAGAACGTCATGCTCATGCTGACGCTGCCCGACGGCAAGCGCGAGCCCCTCGCCGTCGGCGTCCCCGGCGACCGCGAGGTCGACCTGCGCCGGCTGGAGGCCCAGGTGGCGCCCGCCGAGGTCGCACCCATGTCGGAGGCGGAGTTCCAGCAGCATCCCGCGCTGGTCAAGGGGTACATCGGCCCCGGCGTCCTCGGCGAGAAGGGCTCCTCCGGGATCCGGTACCTCGTGGACCCCCGCGTCGTGGACGGCACCAGCTGGATCACCGGCGCCGACCAGCCCGGCAAGCACGTCGTGCACCTCGTCGCCGGGCGGGACTTCACCCCGGACGGCACCGTCGAGGCGGTCCGCATCCAGGACGGCGACGTGTGCCCCGTCGACGGCGGCGCCCTCGAGCTGGCCCGCGGCATCGAGATCGGCCACATCTTCCAGCTCGGCCAGAAGTACGCCAAGGCGCTGGGCCTCACCGTCCTGGACCAGAACGGCAAGGCCGTCACGGTCACCATGGGCTCCTACGGCGTGGGCGTGACCCGGGCGATCGCCGTGGTCGCCGAGCAGACCGCCGACGAGCGGGGGCTGTGCTGGCCCCGCGAGCTCGCACCCGCCGACGTGCACGTGGTGGCCGCGGGCAAGACCGAGGAGATCAAGGCCGGCGCGGCGCAGCTCGCCGACGCGCTTTCCGCCACCGGGCTCGAGGTGCTGCTCGACGACCGCAAGGACGTCTCGCCGGGCGTGAAGTTCAACGACTCGGAGCTGCTCGGCGTGCCCACGATCGTCGTGGTCGGCAAGCGGCTCGCCGACGGCATGATCGAGATCCGCGACCGCAAGACCGGCGAGAAAGAGGAGATTCCGGTCGAGGGTGCGGCGGAGCGCATCGCCGCGATCGTCCGCGCGGGGTGACAGCGCGGGAAGGGTCGGCCGTTCGGCTCCTTGTCGGATCAGCTGTTCGGCCGGACCTATCCCGTCAAATCCCCGCACGTGCGGCACTTCGGTTTGACTGGCGTCAGGGACCGGCGGATACGTTCGGTCACGGCCATGCTGTCGACGAAGGGTGCTGACGTTGTCCGGCCGACACACCGCAATCCGCCGACGTCACCTCATTCCATTGATCGCCGGCACTGTCGCGGCGATCGCGCTCATCGGCGGTGCGGTTGCGACCGTCAATATGGGGTCGGATGATGCCAAACCGACCTCGGCGAGCGACCTGATCGACGGCAGCCGCAGCGCCGACACCCGCGCCGACCGCGGCGACCGGCCCTCCACGTCGCCGTCCGCCTCGCCGTCACCCTCCGCGTCCGCGCAGGTCAGCAAGTCGCCGGAGGCGACCAAGACGCCGTCGAAGACGCCGACGAAGAAGCCCTCGACGAACCCCACGGGCGGTGTCGTCACGAACACCGGCACCTGCAAGGCGTCGTACTATGCGAGTGGGTCGCGCACCGCGAACGGCGAGAGCTTCGACCCCAACGGGATGACGGCCGCGCACAAGGAGCTGCCGTTCAACACCCGGGTCCGGGTGACCAACCTGGCCAACGGGAAATCGGTCGTGGTCAGGATCAACGATCGCGGACCCTTCGTCAGCGGTCGCTGCCTCGACCTCGCCCGCGGGGCCTTCGTGGCGATCGCTTCGGTGAGTGCCGGCGTGATCAACGCAAAGTACGAGGTACTCAAGTAAGCCGCATCCCGGCCGTTTGTTTGAGCGGCTCGGGGGCCGGTTGGTGGCATGCTGTCGATCGGACCTATGAAACGACCGTTGCTTCCCGAAGCCCGCGCCGGAGTCGGCGCGGCCTTCGTGCTGCTCTGCCTGGTCCTGGCCGCTGAGCTCGCCGACGGCACCGACGCCAACTACGTCGGGCTGCTCGCCGCCGCGCCGTTCCTCGCGGCCGCGTTCGCCTCCTGGCCGGAGGTCCTCGCCGTCGGCAGCGCCTCGACGCTGCTCGCCATCGTCTTCTGCAGCATCGAGCTCATGCACACCCGCGAGCGCACGCTGGTGATGATGCTCAACCTGGGCGCCGTCATCCTCGCCGCGGGCATCGCCTCCGCCGTCGGCGCCATCAGACAGCGGCAGATCGCGCGGTACGCGGAGCTGTCGAAGCTCGCCTCCGTCGCGCAGCAGGCCGTCCTGCGTCCGCTGGGGCCACAGCTCGGCCCGCTGACGATCGCTGCCCGCTACATCTCCGCCAGCGCCGCCGCCGACATCGGTGGCGACCTGTACGAGGCGCTGGACACCCCGTACGGCGTCCGCATGATCATCGGTGACGTGCGGGGCAAGGGCCTGGACGCGGTCCGGCTCGCCAGCATCGTCCTCGGCTCCTACCGGCACGTGGCGTTCGAGCGGGCCGACCTGCGCGCGATCGTGGCCGACCTCGACCGGGCCGTGGCCAGGTCGGTCGGCGACGAGGACTTCGTGACCGCGGCGCTGATCGAGGAGCGCGGTGGCACGCTGACGATCGTCAACTGCGGCCACCCGGCGCCGCTGCTGCTGCGCCGCGGCCAGGTGATCCCGCTCGACCCGCCGTCCAACGCGCCGCCGCTGGGCTTCATGCCGGTGGTGAAGCCGCGCGTCGAGCGGCTGGAGCCGGGCGACCGGCTGCTGTTCTTCACCGACGGGCTGGCGGAGGCGCGCCGCGACGGGGAGTTCTTCCCGACCGCGGAGCGGGCGCAGCGGCTGCTGGGGCACGGCACCGTCGGCGACGGGCTGGCGTCGCTGGAGAGCGCGCTGCTGGAGTGGGTGCGCGGCCGGCTCGACGACGACATCGCGCTGGTGCTGGTGGAGTACCAGGGGGTCAAGGCTCCGGCGACGGTCCCCAGCTGGGAGATCGGCGGCGCCGGAGCGACGGCCGTCGGCTGACGTCCTCCGGGTGCTACTCCGTCACCACGCGGGGGCGGGGGACGAAGCGGCGCATCGGGGCGCGGTGCCGGCCTGTGTAGAAGCGCGGGTACTTGGGAGCGAACAGAGAGCCCATCATCCGGACGATCATCGCGGTGCCCTCCTTCTGACTGCGAGTAACCGCTCAACGATCACGTCACCCGCAGGTGACGGCGTGTCGTGCGCACGTACACCCTGTGCGCTACTCATCTGCCACCTTGCAGTACTCACCGTTCACCCTGACCTGCCGAAATAGGTGACGCCTGTTGTGACGGCCATCACCCGCCCGGGTGGGTTGCCTGAGGTTACTCGCAAGTAATAAGATTCCTGTTACCGACTGGTAACCTCGGTCGTCCATGCTCGATCTACAAAAGCGACCCAGAGACGGGGGCCACTCCGCGATGAGCCATTACAAGAGCAACCTGCGGGACCTCGAGTTCAACCTCTTCGAGGTCTTCGGCGTCGACAAGGTCCTCGGCCAGGGTCCCTACGGAGATCTCGACGTCGACACCGCGCGCAGCATCCTCGCCGAGGTCGACCGCCTCGCCCGCGAGGACCTCGCCGCGAGCTATGCCGACGCCGACCGCAACCCGCCTGTGTACGACCCGGCGACCTACTCGGTGAAGATGCCCGAGTCGTTCCGCAAGTCGTACGAGGCCTTCATGGCCGCCGAGTTCTGGCGCCTCGACCTCCCCGCCGAGCTCGACGGCACCGCCGCGCCGCGGGCCCTGTGGTGGTCCCTCGCCGAGATGGTGCTCGGCTCCAACGCGCCCATCTGGATGTACGCGTCCGGCCCCTCCTTCGCCAACACGCTGCGGATCGAGGGCACCGAGGAGCAGAAGAAGTGGGCCAAGCTCTTCGTCGACCGCCAGTGGGGCTCGACCATGGTGCTGACCGAGCCCGACGCGGGCTCGGACGTGGGCGCGGGCCGTACCAAGGCCATCCCGCAGGCGGACGGCTCCTGGCACATCGAGGGCGTCAAGCGCTTCATCACCAGCGGTGAGCACGACCTCGCCGAGAACATCGTCCACTACGTCCTGGCCCGCCCGGTCGACACGCCCGGCGCCGGCGGCCCCGGCACGAAGGGCCTCTCGCTCTTCGTCGTGCCGAAGTTCCACTTCGACGGCGACACCGGCGAGCTCAAGGACCGCAACGGCGCCTTCGTGACCAACGTCGAGCACAAGATGGGCCTCAAGGTCTCCACGACCTGCGAGGTCACCTTCGGCGGCCACGGCGTCCCGGCCAAGGGCTGGCTGCTCGGCGACGTGCACGAGGGCATCCGCCAGATGTTCCTCATCATCGAGTACGCGCGGATGATGGTCGGCACGAAGGCCATCGCCACTCTCTCGACCGGCTACCTCAACGCGCTCGACTACGCCAAGAGCCGCGTCCAGGGCGCCGACCTCGCCAGCAGCGACAAGAACGCGCCGCGCGTCACGATCATGCACCACCCCGACGTGCGCCGCTCCCTGCTGATGCAGAAGTCCTACGCCGAAGGCCTCCGTGCCCTCGTCCTCTACACCGCCTCCTGGCAGGACAAGGTCGCCCTGGCCGAGGCCGCGGGCGACGAGGCCGCCGCGAAGATCGCCAAGCGGGTCAACGACCTGCTGCTGCCCCTGGTCAAGGGCGTCGGCTCCGAGCGGGCATACGAGCTGCTCGGCCACGAGTCGCTGCAGACCTTCGGCGGCTCCGGCTTCCTGCAGGACTACCCGCTCGAGCAGTACATCCGCGACTCGAAGATCGACACCCTCTACGAGGGCACGACCGCGATCCAGAGCCTCGACCTCGTCTTCCGCAAGATCGTGAAGGACCAGGGCAAGGCGCTGCTCACCGTCGCCGCCGAGATCCAGCAGTTCCTGGAGTCCGAGGGCGGCAACGGCCAGCTGAAGGTCGAGCGGGTCGCGCTGGGCAAGGCGCTCGGCGAGGTCCAGAACATGCTCGGCATCTTCACCGGCTGGCTCGGCGAGGCCCAGGCCGGCGACCCCCAGGCGCTCTACAAGGTCGGCCTCAACAGCCGCCGCTTCCTGCTCGCCCTCGGCGACGTCGTCGTCGGCTGGCTCCTGCAGCGGCAGGCGGAGGTGGCCCTGAAGGCCCTCGCCGGCGAGACCACGGAGAAGGCCTTCTACGAGGGCAAGGTCGCCGCGGCGAAGTTCTTCGCCCGCGAGGTGCTCCCGCGGACCGGCTCCGACCGCCGCGTCATCGAGGCCACCACGCTGGACGCGATGGACCTGTCCGAGGACTCGTTCTAGGGTTCCGTTCCACAGAGAGCTGGCGGGAGGGCAATGGCGCCCTCCCGCTTTTCTGTTTCCGGTCTTCTGAGGTCAGCCGCGGGCCGTGTGGTGCGCCCGCAGCGGCGCGGTCTCCAGGTCGCGCCAGGGGCCCGTCACCGTGTGGACCGCGATCCCGCTGGTGGCCAGGCCCTCGTCGGGGAGCGCGTCCGGGTCGAGCAGGTCGGACAGCATCGACAGGGTCGGGTTGTGGCCGATCAGCAGCAGCGTCGCCACGTCCGGAGTGTTCTGCAGCAGGTCCAGCGTGTCGTGGGCCGGGCCGAGGTACACCCGGTGCTCGAACACCACGGGCACGTGCTTGTCGTGCTTGTGATGCTTGTGATGCTTGTCGAGGTGCAGGCCGTCCAGCGTCTCGCGGGTCCGGACCGCGGTCGAGCACACCACCAGATCGGGCCGCAGGCCCTGATCACGCAGCCAGTCGCCGGCCGCGGCGGCGTCCCGGCGGCCGCGGGGACTCAGCGGGCGTTCGAGGTCGGTGGGGTACGGATCCGGGTCGACGGCCTTCGCGTGCCGGAGCAGGATCAGGGTGCGCCCAGTGGTGCCGTCAGCCATGTCCTATAGCGTGCCCGATTGAGCGCCGTCGTAGGTGGGTAACCCAGCGGTACAGATGGTTACCAACCAAACGTCCTGGAGGCCCTCGATGGGTATCGGTGGCAGCATTCTTCTGATCGTTGTCGGAGCGATCATGACGTTCGGCTTGGACGACACCGACCTCGGGCCGTTCAACCTCGACACGATCGGCTGGATCTTCCAGCTCGCAGGCCTGGTCGGGCTGCTCCTGACGCTGTACTTCTGGAACAGCCGTCGGCGCACGGTCGTCCGGCAGGTTCCGACGGCCGGTGGCACGGCGATCCCCCCGACCGTGGACGAGGTCGTCGAACGGCGCCGGACGTACGAGGACCGTACCTACTAGAAAAATCCGCGGAAAACCGCACACATCGCCGTCTACCTCGCGTACAGCGCGAAGTAGATGGCGATGTGGTGCAGGATCGCGGCGACGAGCGTGCAGGCGTGGAAGAACTCGTGGTGGCCGAAGACGGTCGGCCACGGGTTGGGCCGGCGCAGGGCGTAGAAGACCGCGCCGACCGTGTAGAACGCGCCGCCGACGATCGTCAGCACGAGCGCGGTCACGCCGCCCGTGCGCAGGATGTCCGGCAGGACCACCACGGCGACCCAGCCGAGCGCGACGTACAGCGGCGCCCCCACCCAGCGGGGCGCGTTCGGCCAGATCATCTTCATGCCCACGCCGAGCAGCGCGCCGCCCCAGACCACACTCAGGATGACGTCGCCGGTCCGCCCCGACAGCAGCAGGACGCTGAACGGCGTGTACGTGCCGGCGATGAACACGAAGATCATCGAGTGGTCGAGTCGGCGCATCAGCTTGTACCCCGCCGGCGACCAGACCCGGCGGTGATAGAGCGCGCTGGTCCCGAACAGGGCACACACCGTCAGGCTGTACACGAGACAGCTCACGAACGGCGACCAGCCCGGGCGGCCCGCGGCCAGCGAGCACAGCACGATGCCGCAGACGATCGCGGCGCCGAACGCATAGGTGTGCAGCCAGCCGCGCATCCTGGGCTTGCCGAGGTCGACCGGGCGCAGGCGGGTCTCGGTCTTCACTGTCACGCCCTCCAGGTTACGGTACCGTAGGTTACTGGCAAGTATCGAAGCGGACACCAACTAGGGTGGCGGTCATGGAGATCCGCCCCGTCGGGAGCTCTGCCCTGCTGATCGAGGTCGACGATCCGCTGGCATGGTTCGCCGCGCTGGACGCCGAGCGGGTCGCCGGACGCCTCGCGGTCACCGATATCGTCCCCGGTGCGCGAACCGTCCTGCTCGACGGGGTCCCGTCGCCCGCGGCTCTGGCCGCCTCGTTGCGCTCGTGGCCGACGCCGTCTTTTGCCCGCTTTTATGGTGACAAATTGGCGATTCCGGTCGTGTTTGACGGGCCCGACCTCGCGGCGGTCGCGGAAATGACCGGTTCGTCCGTCGAGGCGCTCGTCCGCACGCTCACCGAAACCACCCTCACGGTCGCCTTCGGCGGCTTCGCGCCCGGGTTCGCGTACCTCGGCGGCCTGCCGTGGACCATCCCCCGGCGGGACAGCCCGCGCCCGCGCGTCCCGGCCGGGTCGGTCGCGCTCGCCGCGGAGTACGCCGGCATCTACCCGACCGCGTCCCCCGGCGGCTGGCAGCTCGTCGGCCGCACCGACACCGTCCTGTTCGACATCGACCGCGACCCGCCCGCCCTGCTGCCCCCCGGACGGACCGTGCGGCTGGTCCCGGCATGAGGACGCTCACGGTCGAGACGGCGGGCCCGCTCACCACCCTGCAGGACCGCGGCCGGCCCGGGTTCGCGCACCTCGGCGTCCCCCGCTCCGGCGCCCTCGACCAGCCGGCCCTGCGCCTCGGCAACCGCCTCGTCGGCAACGATGGGTCCTGCGCCGGGCTGGAGATCACGCTCGGCCCCTTCGCCGCGACCCTGTCCTTCGCCGGCACCCTCGCCCTGACCGGGGCGGCGGCGCCGCTGCGCGTCGGCGGACGGCCCGCGCCGATCAACGCCCCCGTCCCCTTCCGCGCCGGCGACCGCGTCGAGATCGGCCGCGCCGTGGCCGGGCTGCGCGGATACCTCGCCGTCGACGGAGGTTTCGCCGCGTCGCCGGTACTGGGCAGCCGCGCCACCGACACCCTTGCGGCGCTCGGCCCGCCGGTCGTCGGCGTGGGCGCCGTGCTGGCCGTGGGCCCCACGATCGGCGACCCGTCCACCGTGGACGTGGCGCCCCGCCCCGCCCTGGGCGGCCCCATCACGCTCGGCCTGACCTGGGGCCCCCGCCACGACTACTTCACGGCCCCTGGTGACCTGCTCGCCGGCACGTACACCCTGAGCAACGACAGCAACAGGATCGGCGCGCGGCTCGGCGGCCCCGCACTCACCCGCGCCCACCAGCGCGAACTCCCCAGCGAAGGCATCGTCCTCGGCGCCGTGCAGGTCCCGGCCTCCGGCCAGCCGCTGATCTTCCTCGCCGACCACCCCACCACCGGCGGCTATCCGGTCGTCGCCGTCGTCGACCCCACGGATCTGCCGCTGCTCGCCCAGGCCCGCCCGGGCGATACCGTTCGGTTCCGTGGACCTCAACAGTGACCTCGGCGAAGGCTTCGGCATCTGGACCCTCGGCGACGACGACGCCCTCCTGGACATCGTCACCAGCGCCAACGTCGCCTGCGGCTTCCACGCCGGCGACCCTTCCACGATGCGCCGCGTCTGCTCCCTCGCCGTCGCCCGCGGCGTCCGGATCGGCGCCCAGGTCAGCTACCGCGACCTGGCCGGCTTCGGCCGCCGACGCATCGACGTCGACGCCACCACGCTGACCGACGAGCTGCGTTACCAGATCGGCGCCCTGTCGGCGTTCGGCCCGGTCACTTACGTCAAACCGCACGGCGCCCTCTACAACACCGCCGCCGTCGACCCCACCCACGCCTCGGCCGTCGCCGCCGCCGCTGCCGCTTTCGGCCTTCCCGTCCTGTGCCAGCCCGGCTCGGTCCTGGCTCGCCTCGCCGCCGAGGCGGGCCTGCGCGTGGTTTTTGAGGGCTTCGTGGACCGCGGTTACCTCCCGGACGGCCGCCTCGTGCCCCGCGGCGCCGAAGGCGCGATCCTGACCGACCTCCCCACCGTCACCGCCCGCGCCGTCCGCATGGCCCGCACCGGCGAGGTCGCCGCCATCGACGGCACCGTGCTCCACCTGCCGTTCGAGTCCCTCTGCGTCCACGGCGACACCCCGGGCGCCGTGTCCATGGCAACCGCCGTCCGCACCGCCCTCCTCGCCGCCGGCCTCCCCGTGACCCCTTTCACCCCCGCTGCCCCGTGACCCAGAAAACCCGGAACCCGTCTGCCATTCGAGTCCCTTGCGCGACCCCGCCCACGCCGCCCGTTCTCCGTGATCCAGAAGACTTTGTGCACCTATGACGACACAATCTCTTCCGGATCATGAGCAAGAGCGGCGTTGGCGGGCGGCGTCGCCTGGTGCAGGCCCGGAGCGGCGTTGTTGCAGACGCCTGAGCTGGTCGCCGCGATGTCATGCCGCGCGGCATTGCTCCGTGACCCGAAATCTTCTGCCGTCTAGGTCCCTGTGCGTCCGCGGCGACACCCCGGGCACGGTGTCTATGGCGGACGTCGTCCGCGCGGCTGCCCCTTCGCCGCTAGCGAGGCGCGTCTGTGGCCCGGTTTTCCGTGATCCGGAAGACTTTGTGCTGCTATGGCGACATAAAGTCTTCCGGATCATGAGCAGCAGTAGCGGCGGCGTCGGCGGGGTGGTGTCGCCTGTTGCCGGCCCGGCCGGGTCCGGCGCTGCTGCGGGTGTCTGCACTGGCCGCCGCGATGCAATGCCGCGCGGTTCGTCCCGTGATCGAAAAGTATCTGCCGTTTGAGGCTCTGTGAGTCGGCGGCGACACCCCGGGCGCGGTATCTATGGCGGACGTCGTCCGCGCGGCTGCCCCCTCGCCACCAGCGAGGCGTGTCTGCAGCCGGTTTTTCGTGATCCGGAAGACTTTGTGCTGCTATGACGACATAAAGTCTTCCGGATCATGAGGTGTGGGCGCCGCAGTGTCTTTGAGCGTTGCTGTGTGCGTCGTGCAGGGGTTGGTCTTGCGGTGCGTCCTGTTTGGCTGACCGGGCGGGCTGCGGCGTCAACGCTCAGCGTCGGAGGGCGTTGGTGTTGCGGTGGCAGGGCTTGCCGCGGGGGTCGGTGTCAGGGCTGGGGTGGTGTGCTGCGGCTTGGTGATCCGGAAGACCTTGTGCGGATCGGAGGTCCGTGAGGTCTTCCGGATCTTCGAGGGCGGGCGTGGCGTCAGGTGTCGAGGCCGCGGAGGACCAGGGGGAGGCGTTGGGCGCCGTCCTTGGCCACGCGGATCGGGACGCCCCAGTCCTGGCGGGTCAGGTGGCAGGCGGGGAACTCCGCGTCGATGTCGCACGTCGCGGCCTGGGCCACCACCTGGAGGACGCCCTCGGTGACGTCGGGGGAGAGGACCAGGCGGCGGCGCAGGTCCTGGGTCACGCCGGCGCCTTCCAGCAGCAGCTCGGGTGGGGAGGCGGACACCTCCAGGCGGGTCGACGGGCCGAACGACTCGTCCAGCTTCTGGCCCGGTGCCGGTTCGAAGATCAGGTCGAGCTGGACCTCGCCGGGGGCGAGCATCGTCGAGGGGCGTTCGGTGCGGTGCCGGACGCCGGCGACGTCGATGCCCGCCGCCGCCAGGGTGCCGGGGGCGAGCCGGACCAGGCGGTGCGCGCCCGACTCGACGACCACGACGTCGCCGGTCGAGCTGAGCACCAGGTCGCTCGGCTCGCGGAGGCCGTCGACGACGGTGGACACCACGCCGTCGGCGATGCGACGGATGGCGCCGTTGTACGTGTCGGCGACGAGCACGCTGCCGTCGGCCAGGGCCAGCAGGCCGAGCGGGTGCTGCAGCAGCGCCTGGTCGGCGGGGCCGTCGACGTGCCCGAAGTCGAACAGGCCCTGCCCGGCCACGGTCGACATCTGGCCGTCGGCGATGAAGCGGATCGCGCTGGACTCGCTGTCGGCGATCCACAGCGTCGTGCCGTCGGGCGACGCCGACAGGCCGGACGGCTGCGCCATCCACACCTCGTGCAGCGGGCCGTCGCGGAGCGCCTCGACGGTCGTCCCCGCGTACATGCCGGCGGTGCGCCGCACCGGGTTGAACCACCACAGCTGGTGGATGCCGGCCATCGCGACCACGACCTGGTCGTCGAACCACGCCACATCCCACGGCGACGACAGGTCGACCGCCAGGGAGTCGTGCGCGTCGAAGTCGACGCTGCCGCGCCACTGCCGGCCGCTGCCGGCGACCGTGGTCACCTCGCCGGTCGAGAGCTTCAGGCCTCGCAGCAGATGGTTGACCGTGTCGGCGACCACGACGTCATACCCGGCGATCTCGGCCACGTGCGGGGGCAGCAGGCACAGCCCGCCCGGCTCGGAGAACTCGGGGTCCGTGCCGTCCTTGCTGCCGCGCTGCCCGGTGCCGATGCGGCGGATCAGGGTCTCGTTGTCGGCGTCGAGCTCGACCAGCGACTGGTGCGTCGAGTCGGCGACCAGGAAGTGCCCGTCGGCCAGGGCCAGCGCCTTGCCCGGGAACCGCAGCACCGTCTCCTCGGTCCTGGCGGCGACCTGCGGAGCGGAGCCGCGCCGCAGCGTGCCCCGCGCCTCGTGCACGCGGACGAGCTCCTCGACCAGCCGCGCCAGCCCTTCGGCGTGCCCCTCGCCGGCCATCGTCGCCACGACATAGCCCTCGGGGTCGATGACGGTCAGCGTCGGCCAGGCCTTCGCCGCATACTGCTGCCACATCTCCATCTCGGGGTCGTCCAGGACCGGATGGTCGACCCCATACCGCTCGACGGCGGCCGCGAGCGCCGCGGCGTCCTTCTCGTGCTCGAACTTCGGCGAGTGCACCCCGATGGTCACCAGCACGTCCGCGAACCGCTCCTCAAGGGGGCGCAGCTCGTCGAGCACGTGCAGGCAGTTGATGCAGCAGAAGGTCCAGAAGTCGAGAACGACAATCTTTCCCCGCAGATCGGACAGGGTGAGTCCGTCGGTGTTGAGCCATCCGCGCCCCCGGAGTTCGGGAGCGCGGACGCGGGCCTTGAGCAGTGGCGACTGTGCCGGGTCGGTCATGCCCTCAAGTCTGCCCGAGTGCCGCCGGGCGCTCCCATGCGACGTTGGCCCCGGGCGCCTAGGTCATTTGGCCGAGGTCGGACGGAGGCAGAGGACCTCGTCCTTCTGTCCCTTGTGCTGCAGCACGACGTACGGTTGGCTGGCGTCTGAGCAGCTCTCCGGCTTCTCCACCTTCTGCACGATCGTGAATGCGTCCTTGTCCGAGCAGCTCGCCTTCTTGGCCGAGTTGCCGTCCTGCTTGACGCACGAGTTGACCGCGAAGCTGGTGCTGTCGGCGTTGTTCAGCGCCACCACGATGCCTGTGCCGGCCACCGCGAGCAGGAAGACCACGACCACCACGACCAGTCCCATGATCAGGCCGCGCTTGCTCTTCTTTTCGGTCGGCGGCGTCGGTACGACCGGCGCCCCACCGACAGACTCAGAACCAGAATGGGGTTGATCGCCGGGCATGGTGACGAGGTCGCTGTAATGCGGGCCGGCCGGTGCTGCGCTCGGCACCGAAGCCTGGTACACCCCCGTGGCGGGCGGCGGCGCGGCCTGATAGATGCCGGTCGCGGGCGGGCCGGACGCCGGAGGCGCCGAAGAAGGCGCGTTGTACGCGGGCGGTGCTGACGCCTGGTACAGCCCGGTCGCCGGCGGTGCGCTCGTGGGCGGCAGGTTGGCCGGCGGCGCGCTGGTCGGGGGCACGTTCGCGGGCGGGACGGACACCTGTGCCCGCGCGGCGAACGACGCCGGCGGGATCTTCCCCAGGTTCGGCCCCGCCGGCACGGCCCCGGCGGGCTGTCCCGCTTCAGGGCCTGCCGCACCGGGCGTCGCAGATGCCGGCGTGCCGTAGGTCGCGGGCGGGGCGGAGGTCGGGGCGCCGTACGTGGCCGGCGGAGCGGAGGTGGGTGCACCGTACGCGGCGGGCGGCGTGGCGGAAGTCGTGCCGTAGGTGGCAGCGGCCGGCGGCGCCGAGGTGGGCGCGCCATAGGCGGCCGGCGGGGCGGAGGTGGGTGCGCTGTACGCGGCGGGCGGCGTGGCGGAAGTCGTGCCGTAGGTGGCAGCGGCCGGCGGCGCCGAGGTGGGCGCGCCATAGGCGGCGGGGGGAGCGGAGGTCGGGGCGCCGAACGCGGCCGGCGGCGGGGAAGAAGGCGCGCCGTAGGTGGCCGGCGGGGCGGACGTGGGTGGGGGCGAGGCCGGGGTGCCGTACGTCGCCGGGGGCGCGGAGGTCGGCGGGACCGCGGGCGGCGGAGGCATGGCGCCGGGGACCTGGGCGCTGCCGGAGACCTGGGCGGTGCCGTACGTCCGGGCGCTCCCCGAGACGGGAGCCGCCGAGACGGGAGCGTTGCCGTGCTGGGCGCCGGGCACCGATCCGACCGGCGAACCGCCGGACCCGGGCACCTGCGCGGATCCAGCCGAAGGCGCGGCGCCGGAGGAAGGCGCGGCGCCGGAAGAAGGCGCGGCGCCGGAAGAAGGCGCGGCGCCGGAAGAAGGCGCGGCGCCGGAAGAAGGCGCGGCGCCGGAAGAAGGCGCGGCGCCGGAAGACGGGGCGGGCGGGGGGACCGGCACCTGGGTGTAGCCGGCAGGAGGGCCGCTGGGGCCCGCCGGCGCCTGGGCGGCGGCCGGGTCGCTCTGCGAAGCAGCGGGCGACGCCTCGCCGGCGTGCGGGGCCGGGGTGAAGCCGGGGAAGCTGCCCTCCGGGCCGGGAGGCACGTTCGGCGGCGTGCGGGCCGGAAGCGGAGGGGCCGGCGGCGCGAACGGTCCAGCCGGCGGGAACGGACCGGGCCTCGACTGCTGCTCGGCCTCCTCGACCGCGCCCTGGCCGGTCGCCGCGGGCACAGCGGGAGGCGCGGCGGCCGGCGCGACCAGCGGCGCGGCCGGCGCGGCGGGCGCAGCAGGGGCGCCAGGGGCGCCAGGGGCGGGCTCTGAGGAGGCGGCGGGTGAGCCGTACGTCGCGGGGGTCGGCGGCGCCGCCGGGGACGACGGCTGGACGGGAGGTCTGGTCGGCATCGGGACCGACGCGGTGGCTCGCACGGTGCCGGCCGGGGGCGTGCCGGGCGGGGGTGAGCTCGGCGCGCTCGCCGCACTCTCGTCCGCTTCGGACGGGTGGGGCTGGTCGGACGTCATCGTGCCTCCTGTGGGTCAGACCCTTGCGACCGTAGTCGACCCGAACCGTACATGGCAGATCGGCGGCTCAGGTTCGCCGGCAAGCGCTCCCAGAATAGGTGAACAAAGCGATGCCGCCCCGGTCCGGGGAGGGTCGGACCAGGGCGGCAGGCGCGGGGCGGTGCGGGTGGTGCGCAGGCTCAACTTCGGCTGAGCATGGCGTGGAGTTCGTCGCGCAGCGCGGCGGACGGGTTCTTGGCGATGGCGCGCTCGATCGCGTCGAGGCGGCGGGCGGCGTTGCGGCGGGCGCGGTAACGCTCCATGAAGGTGCTCACGGCGGGCTCCTTGGGATGTAAGGACGAGACTTGCTTCCCATCCATTACACGCCCAGTGGAAGATCGTTAGCCAGCGAATAGCAAGTGACGCGGCGCACGCGCCGACGATTCGTAGGGTTGCTGGCTGCGTAAACGCCCAGTTCGTCAGCCATATGACAGTGGCCCGGCGCGTCAGCGCCGGGCCACCTGCCGTGAATTGGACTGCTCAGCTCCAGGCCAGCAGCGATCCCTCGGGATCCTCGAGGAACGCGCCGACGTCGCGCAGGAACTTGGAGCCCAGCTCGCCGTCGATGATCCGGTGGTCGAAGGACAGGCCGAGCGTCGTCACCTGCCGGATCTTGATCTTGCCCTTGTGGACCCACGGGGTGTCCCGGATCGCGCCGAACACCAGGATCGCCGACTCGCCCGGGGGCAGGATCGGGGTGCCGGTGTCGACGCCGAAGACGCCGACGCTCGTGATCGTGAACGTCCCGCCGCTCATCGCCGCCGGCGACGTCTTGCCCTCGCGGGCGGTGGCGACCAGGTCGTTCAGCCCGTCGGCGAGCTCCCGCGTGGTGAGCGCGTCGGCGTCCTTGATGTTGGGCACGATCAGCCCGCGCTCCGTCGCCGCGGCGATCCCGAGGTTGACGTAGTGCTTGACCAGGATCTCCGAGCCCTGCCACGTGGAGTTCACCATCGGGTAGCGCTTCAACGCGACCAGGGCCGCCTTGGCGACCATGAGCAGCGGCGACACCCGCACGTCGCGCCAGTCCCGCTTGGCCTTCAGCCGTTCGAGGGCCTTCATCGAGCGGGTCACGTCGACCGTCAGGAACTCAGTGACGTGCGGCGCGGTGAACGCGCTCGCCACCATGTTCTCGGCGGTCAGCTTCCGCACGCCCTTGACCGGGATCCGCTCCTCGCGACCGACGCGGGGCGCCTGGGCCGCCGCCGGGGAAACCGGAGCCGCGGCGGGGGCCGACGACACGGACAGCACGTCGTCCCGCGAGATCGAACCGTTGGGCCCCGTGCCCGTGATCTCCGCGAGGTCGACGCCGAGGTCCCGGGCCAGCTTGCGGACCGGCGGCTTGGCCAGCACGTTGCCCCGCGCTGGCGGCGTCCGGTCCACGGGCTCCACGACGACGACCGGAGCCGGCGCTACGGGCGTGGCGGGAGGCTTCGGCAGTACAGGTGCCGCGGTTGCACTTGCAGTTGTTCTTGGCCGGCGCTTCGCGGCGGCGGTTTTCGGACCGTAGCCGACGAGCACGGCGGTGCGGCCGCCCGGCGCGGGGCCACCGATCATGCCGGGCTCGACCGGTGCGTCACCGGCGATGTCGACGGCCGCCAGCGCCGCCGCGGAAGGCGCCCCCGTGGAGGGCGCCGGGGCACCACCCGGATCGGTGTCGATGGCGATGATCGGGGCGCCGACCTCGACCGTCGTGCCCTCCGGGTGGAAGATCTTGGCGACCTGACCGGCCCACTTCGCGGGGATCTCGACCGCCGCCTTCGCGGTCTCGACCTCCACGATCGGCTGGTTGAGCTCGATCGTGTCGCCGACCTGGACGAGCCACTTGAGGATCTCGCCCTCGGTGAGGCCTTCGCCCAGATCGGGAAGGTTGAACTCTTTGACCCGTGTCACTGCGCGTCCCCCTAGAACCCGAACGAGCGGTCGACGGCGTCGAGCACCCGGTCGAGGTCGGGCAGGTACTCCTCCTCGACCCGGGCGGCCGGGTACGGCGTGTCGAACCCGGTGACGCGCAGGACCGGCGCCTCGAGGGAGTAGAAGCACTCCTCGGTGATCCGGGCCGCGATCTCCGAGCCGAGCCCCAGGTTGCCGGGCGCCTCGTGGACGACGATCGCGCGGCCGGTGCGCCGCACCGACTCGTAGACCGGGCCCATGTCCAGCGGCGACAGCGTGCGCAGGTCGATGACCTCCAGGTCGCGCCCGTCCTCGGCGGCGGCGGTCGCGGCGTCCAGCGCGGTGCGGACCATCGGGCCGTAGGCGAGCAGCGTCGCGTCGGTGCCGGGGCGCGCGATCCGCGAGACGTGCAGCGGTGCGCTCGCGGCGTCGACGTTGACCTGGCCCTTCTCCCAGTAGCGGCGCTTGGGCTCCATGAAGATGATCGGGTCGTCGGACTCGATCGACTGCTGGATCATCCAGTACGCGTCGTCGGGGTTGGAGCAGGAGACGACCTTCAGGCCCGCGGTGTGCGCGAAGTAGGCCTCGGGCGACTCGGAGTGGTGCTCGACCGCGCCGATGCCGCCGCCGAAGGGGATCCGGATGACGATCGGCAGCCGGACCTTGCCCTTGGAGCGGTAGTGCATCTTGGCGACCTGCGACACGATCTGGTCATAGGCCGGGTAGACGAACCCGTCGAACTGGATCTCGCACACCGGCCGGTAGCCGCGGATCGCGAGGCCGACGGCGGTGCCGATGATGCCGGACTCGGCGAGCGGGGTGTCGATGACGCGCTCGTCGCCGAAGTCCTTCTGCAGGCCGTCGGTGATGCGGAAGACGCCGCCGAGCTTGCCGACGTCCTCGCCCATGACGAGGACCTTGGGGTCGCGCTCCATCGTCCGGCGCAGGCCGGTGTTGAGCGCCTTGCCGATCGTCAGGGTCTCGGCCATCAGTGCCCACTCCCCTCGAACGACGCCAGGTACTTGTCGAACTGCGCCTTCTGCTGCTCGAGCTCCGGCGAACCGTGCGGATACACGTGGTCGAACAGGGTGCGCGGATCCGGGTCCGGCATGGTGAGGACGCGCTCGCGCAGGTCGGCGGCGGCCACCCGGGCCTCCTCGTCGACCGCGGCGAAGAAGTCGTCGCCCGCGATGCCCTGCTTGCCGAGGAACGCCCGCAGGCGCGCGATCGGGTCCTTCGCCTGCCACGCCTCGACCTCGCTGGCGATGCGATACCTGGTCGGGTCGTCCGACGTGGTGTGGGCGCCCATCCGGTACGTGTAAGCCTCGATCAGCGAGGGACCCTGGCCGTGGCGGGCGTCGTCGAGGGCCTTGCGGGTGACCGCGTAGCAGGCGAGCACGTCGTTGCCGTCCACGCGCAGGCCGGGGAAGCCGAAGCCGCTGGCCCGGTGGTACAGCGGGACCCGCGTCTGCCGCTCGAGCGGCTCGGAGATCGCGTACTGGTTGTTCTGGCAGAAGAACACCATCGGCGCGTTGAAGACCGACGCCCAGATGAAGGCCTCGTTGACGTCGCCCTGGCTGGTGGCGCCGTCGCCGAAGTAGGCGATGACGGCCTCGCCGTCGTCGGAGCCGACCTTGCCGTCCTTGGTGACGCCCATCGCGTAGCCGGTCGCGTGCAGCGTCTGCGCGCCGATCACGATCGTGTACATGCCGAACTTGAACTCGTTGGGGTCCCAGGCGCCCTGGTCGACGCCGCGGAACAGGGTCAGCGGTGCGATCGGGTCGACGCCGCGGCAGTACAGCACGCCGTGCTCGCGGTAGGTCGGGAACGCCATGTCCTGCTTGCGCAGTGCCCGGCCGGAGCCGACCTGCGCCGCCTCCTGGCCCAGCAGGCTCGCCCAGATGCCCAGCTCACCCTGGCGCTGCAGGGCGGTCGCCTCGGCGTCGAGCTTCCGGACCACGACGAGGTCGTGGTAGAGCGAGCGGTATTCCTCATCGGTGAAGTCGACCGTGTAGTCGGGGTGTTCGACCCGGTCTCCCTCAGGGGTGAGCAGCTGCACGAACGCGGGTTCAGGCGCGGCCCGTGTTCCTGACGTCCGGGCCTTTGCTTCGCCCTTCGCCATCCGTTTCTCCCTGTCGTCTCTCGCGTCGGCAGCGGGGGTAACCCTGCCGCGCAGCGGGGGTGGCTGCTACGCGGCGGCCCTGTTGGAGCCGGCGCGTCGCGGTGGGTGTGAGTGGATCACGCCCGGGAGCCGGCTCTGAGGCTCAGTCGCAGGGTATGCGGACGCTACAGCCCCGTTGCCGGTGTGTGTCCAGCATCGCAGAAGGCGTGTGGATCGACACCATGGAGTCCGGGTTCGTCCGCGTTGCAAGGTCGAAAAATCCCTCCGAACCGGGCAGATCCTCGCCCGGCGTGCGGCAGTTGGTCCGAATGAGCTTCGTTCTGCCTTCCCCCGCACACTGGAGCGCTTCCTTTGGAATCCGACGTCCGTACCCACCGCATACTGTCGCCGAACCGGCGGCCGCTGTTCATTTCCGCGCTGCTCGTGGCGCTGACCTCGGTGCCGACCCTGATCGTGGTCGCCGCCGGCAGCGCCTCGCTGGACACGGCGCCGTCCGTCCGGACGCCGATCGTCGCCGAGCCACGGCCCGGTCCGCTCGTGCTCGCGCCGACGCCCAGCAGCGGGCTGCACGGCACGGGCACGCCGTCGCGCGCGGCGGAGCCGACCGCGCCGCTGCCCCCGGCGACCGTGGCGAAGCCGCGCGCCAGCGTGAGGACGTCGGGTGGATCAGGCGGCGGTGTCGTCGTCGGTACGGGCACCAAGCCGCCCACGGTGGCGCCGGCTCCGCCGGCCGCGCCGGCACCCGAGGTGCAGGAGCCCCCGGCCGTCGTGCCCACGCCCTCGCCGACGAAGGGCGTGCCCATCCAGGACAGGGCGTGGCCGGGGTGGAACGCGCCGCGTAAGGGCAAGCCGGAGGCGGTCAAGCGCTGGACCGCGAATCGGCCCCGATCGGGGTCGGCCGATCAGTCAGATCTGGAGGACTGCCCGGCCGCACAGGTTTAGCGCTCGGTCATGCAGTGTGCGCGGGTCAGCGGCTGGCGCGTGTGTTGGAGTTGCGGGTCACCATCGCCCAGGCGGTGGAGAACGGCTTGCACGGCCAGCGCGCGCAGCCGGCCGCGCAGCGTGTCGCCTGATGGACGCGTAACGGCTGGTGGCGCGCCACGAGACGGCGGGCGTCGGTCACGGCGTGGTCATAGATGACGGCCATCAGAACCCCTGCGTCGCGGGTGCGGTCCACAGGATCCAGGCGGGATACAGCTGCTGAGCGGTTGCGAGCGCGTCGTTCGCCGAGCGGAAAACGGCGATTTCGGACTTCCCATTACCCAGGCGCCAGGTGAGCACGGCCTGATCCGGCAGCTCGTGACCCCAGGCGACGACCTGGGGGTGGTCGTCGTCGAACGGATCGGCGACAATGCCGAAAAGCCGTGGTGCGCCTTCGAGCAGGATCACGTCGTCTTCGATCACGACGGATCTCCCTCCGGCAGAGGAACCATCTCTGACCGCCCCAGAATGCATGTGCAGGTTTCCGGGAGCAATACGTTCCGTCAAACTTGAGTAGAGCAACCCAATCGCTCACTGACGCACAAGCTTGCGCGACAACCCGGTAACGGTGACACTCGTCCTGAGTAATGGAGGTGAGTGGTGTCACACGCGCACAGCCCCACGTTCCCCCGCTTCCAGCTGGGCAAACAGCTCCGGCGACTGCGCGAGCAGGCGAAGCTCACCACCGAGGACGTCGGCCTGCAGCTCGACTGCTCGCCCAGCACGATCAGCCGCATGGAGGGCGGGAAGGTCGGCATCCGCCGCAGCACCCTCGAACAGCTGCTCAAGATTTACGACGTAAATGATAGCGATCTCACGGAGACATTGATCGCGCTTGCGAAGGAAGGCAAGACGCGGGGCTGGTTCGCCCGCTTCGGCGACCTTCCCAGCCACTACTCCCGCTACATCGGCCTGGAGTCCAACGCGATCGAGATGCGGGACTACGAGGCGCTCGTGGTGCCCGGAATGCTCCAGACGGAGGAGTACACGCGGGCGCTGCTCGCCGCCGCCTCCCCGTCCGGCGAGTCGGAGGACGCGGTCCAAGCGCATGTCAGCGCCCGGCGAGAGCGGCAGGAACTGCTCACCCGGGCCGAGAATCCATTGCAGTTCATCGCGGTCCTCGACGAGAGCGTCATCCGGCGCCTCATCGGTGGGTCCGACGTGATGCGGTCGCAGCTCAAGCACCTGGCCGAAATGGGCCGGGCGAGGAACGTGACGATCCAGATACTCCCCTTCAGCGGGGGAGCCTATGCCGGCATGGCTGGATCATTCGCGATCCTCAAGTTCCAAGGTGCACCAAGCGTCGTGTACGCCGAAGCCATGGCCGGCGACATCTACCAGGAAGCCGGAGACGTCCAGCGGTACCACGACGTGTTCGAAAGTCTGCGAGCCGCCGCGCTCAGCCCATTCGAGTCGGTCAAGCTGATCGAGTCAACGGTCGCTGAGACGGCCTGACAACGAAGGAGTGCGCAGAATGGCTGCGCTGAACGAGCGGTGGCACAAGCCCACCCGGAGCGGTAACAACGGACAGTGCGTCGAAGCGCGGTTCGTCGACGGCGTCGTCGAGGTCCGCAACTCCAACTCCCCGGACGCGGGATCCGTGCGCTTCACCCGCGCCGAATGGGAGACCTTCATCGCCGCGGTCGACACCGACGGCGAATTCCGCCTTCCGTAACAAGCCTGAGCAACAGCTTCCCCCAAAACCAAGCCTGAGCAACAACGAAGGGACCGTCCCGACCGGCGGTCCCTTCGGCGTAGCTGCGAGCCGATTTTGATGTTATCGCTCACCGGCTCCATCCATAACCGTTTGGCCACGATCCGCGTGTTGCAACAAAAGGCGTGAAACGGTCAGGCGGCGATCGGCCGGGGTGCAATACCGCGATGTGGGTGTCGCGGCGGCGCGCACCGGAGTAAGCATGAACACATGGTGACTGTTCGCGCAGATGACGGCGTGGGTGGCGGGGTCGCGACGCTGCAGCCGACGATCCGGGCGTATCGACCGACGGACCATCGTGAGTGCCGGCAGCTGTGGGCGGAGCTGACCGAGGAGCATCAACACCTCTACCCGGCGACGCCACCCGTCAGCGGTGACCCCGGGGCCGCGTTCGAGGAGTACCTCACGCGGCTCGACCTGTCCGGCATGTGGGTCGCGGAGATCCTCGGCGTCGGCGTGGTCGGCATGGTCGGGCTCATCCTCGACGGGCGCGGCGGGCAGGTCGAGCCGCTGGTCGTCGCGTCGTCCCGGCGGGGCGCGGGGATCGGGCGGGCGCTGCTCTCCCACGTCGCCGACCAGGCCAAGCGGCGCGGGCTCGGGCAGCTGAGCATCTCGCCGGCGGCGCGCAACGTCGACGCGATCCGGTGCCTGCAGGCGGCCGGGTATGACGCGCTCGCCCGGGTGACGCTCGCCATCGACCTGCACCCGGACGGCCACGACTGGCACGACGGGATCGACCTGCACGCGCAGCGCTTCCGTTTCTAACGCCGCTTCCTGTTCATTTTCTCGCCTGTACCGGTGTGCTGGCGCTTGTCAAGGTGCGGCCGGCGGTTGTGGATCGAATCGGGCGTTGTCCACAGCCGAAAACCGCGAGTTCCCGTGGCTGGTGGCGACCGCCAGGCTCGGATGCATGACGACCGCGACCTCGACCCTCGCGCAGCCCCGGCTGCGCCTGCGCACCCCCGCTGACATCCTTGCCGGCACGCCGTACCTGTTCGGGTTCCACCCGTCCGACAGCCTCGTCGCCCTCGGGGTGCGCGACAAGCGGCTGCGCTTCCACATGCGCGACGACCTGCCCGATCCGGGCGAGGACCTCGACACCCTGGCCGACGGCTATGGCGCCCTGTTCGCCCGCCAGGACGTCGACCACGTCGTGCTCATCGGCTATGGCCCGCCCGAGCGCATCGAGACCCTCATCCGCGCCACCGCCGCCGCGATGCGCCGCCACGGCATCGCCGTGCACGAGATGCTCTGGGCCCATGAGGGGCGCTACCGGTCGCTGACCTGCGAGTCGCCGTACTGCTGCCCGACCGAAGGCCAGCCCTATGACGTCGAGACGTCCGCGGTCGCGGCGACCGCCACCCTGATCGGGATGGTCGCGCTGCCCGACCGGGCCGCCCTCGTCGCCAGCCTCGCCGCCCCGACCGGCCCCGACCTCGACGCCGCCGAGCGCGCCACCCGCCAGGCCCAGACCCGCCTCGTCCACTCGCCCGGCACGCCCGCCGAAGGCGTCGCCTCCATCGACGCCGCGCTGCGCCGCGTCCGCGCCGGCGAGGGCCTCACCGACGAGGAGGTCGCCTGGCTCGCGTTCCTCCTCCACAGCCTGCCCCTGCGCGACGAGGCCTGGCTGCGCATCGACCGCGAACTCGACACCGACCTCGACCTCCACGACCGCCTGTGGACCGATGTGCTGCGCCGCTGCGCACCCACGTTCGCCGCCCCGGCCGCGATGCTCGTCGCCTACGCGTCCTGGCGCTCCGGCAACGGTGTCCGCTCCCGGATCGCTCTGGACCGGGCGTTCGACGCCGACCCTGGCTATCGTGCCGCCAAGCTCATGGCCGAGATCCTCGACCGGGGGCTGTCCCCGCAGTCCCTGCCCCCGATCGGCCGCCGCGACGGTCGCCGGCCCACCCCGCCCCGCCGTCGCACCACCCGCCGCCGAAAGCGCTGAACCTCTGCCCGGCGCCGCCCCGCCCCGGCGGGCTGCTGCTGGCTCGGGTGTGGGCGTTGGCGGTCTGCTCGGTGCCGCGTTCCTGACTAATGGGAGGTGTTCAGGGCGTCGTGCCTGGTTGAGACCACGAGCCATGAGCTGTTGCGGCGGCGGTCGACGTCGCGTTCGACCTGGTTGCGGTGTTTGCCGGTCCGGGTCGGACGCGGGTTGTCGGTTGCGGTGAGGTTCTCTCGGCCCGGTTGGCGATCCGGCGCGGGGTCACCGCCGCTGTCCTGCGGGCCGTGACGCGGCCTGGAGTCGCCCTGGATGAGGGTGCCTTGCCGTCCAACCGAGCCTGGGCGGCGTGCTGATCAGGCCGGGGGGAGGTCGGTGATGCGGTGGGTGCCGGTGTAGACGTTGAAGGTCTGGCCGCGCAGGAAGCCGATGAGGGTCAGGCCTGCCTCCTCGGCCAGGTCGACGGCCAGGGTGCTCGGCGCCGAGACCGCGGCCAGCACCGGGATGCCTGCCATCCAGGCCTTCTGACACAGCTCGAAGCTCGCCCGGCCGCTGACCATCAGCACGTGGCCGGCGAGCGGCAGGCGGTCCTGTCGCGCGGCCCAGCCGATCACCTTGTCCACGGCGTTGTGCCGGCCCACGTCCTCCCGGAGGCAGACCAGGCGTCCGTCCGCGTCGAACAGCCCGGCGGCGTGCAGGCCACCCGTCGTCCTGAACGCCCGCTGGCCCGCCCGCAGCGCGTCGGGCAGGTCGGCGAGCAGGGCCGGGGCCACCCGTACGCCGTCCGCCGCGACGTCGAACCGGGAGCGGGTCCGCACCGCGTCGATGCTGGCCTTGCCACAGACGCCGCACGAGGAGGTGGTGTAGAAGTTCCGGCTCGGGTCGGTCTGCGGGGCGGGGACCCCGTCGGCGAGCACCACGTCCACGACGTTGTAGGTGTTCGCTTCCTGGTCGCCGGCGCACAGCTGCGCTGTCCGCACGTCCGCGGCGGAGCGGATGATCCCTTCGGTGAGGAGGAACCCGATCGCCAGGTCGAGGTCGTCCCCGGGGGTCCGCATCGTGACCGCAAGCGGGGGGCGTGGCGTTCCGGCCGGCCCGACCCTGATCTCGAGCGGCTCCTCGGCGATCAAGGTGTCCGGTCCGACCTTTGCCGCGACGCTCGCCGGGCCGTCCGGGGCGGGGGTGACGGTGACCCGGGTGATCGTGCGCCGTTGCGTGACGCGTCCCATGGTCGGGCCTCCAGATGCGGGGAGTGGTTCCGGTCGTTGCCCGCTCGACGGTACGTTCTGCCCATGGGCGCAGCCACCGCATGGCCGGGACTCGTGGCCGTGATCCTCGCCGGGGGTGGCGGCACGCGCCTCGGTGGCCAGGACAAGCCGATGCTGCCCGTCGCCGGGGTGCCGATGCTCGACAGGGTGCTCGCCGCGGTCGAGGGGGCGGCGCTGCGGATCGTGGTCGGGCCGCCCCGGGAGGGGCTGCCCGCGGGGGTGCGCACGGTCCGTGAGGAGCCGCCCGGTGCCGGCCCGGCGGCAGCGACCGCCGCGGCGCTCGGCCTCGTCCCGCGAGCGGCGGCGGAGGAGCAGGCCGAGGCGAAGGAGCAGGCCGAGGCGGAGGAGGGGCCGGCGCTGGTCGGGCTGTTCGCCGCTGATCTGCCGTACCTCACGGCTGAGGGCGTCGGGGTCCTGGTCGCGGCGGTCGGGAGCCACGCGGATGGCGCGGTGTTCGTCGACGGGCGCGGCAAGCGGCAGCTGCTGTGCGGGGTGTGGCGGGCCGGCGCGCTGAGGGACGCGGTCGAGCGGCTCGGGGCGCCCGAAGGCCGGTCGATGCGGGCGGTGTTGGATGGGCTGGACGTGGTCGAGGTCGAGTGGACCGGTTCAGGGCCGGCGCCGTACTTCGACTGTGACACCGAAGAAGACCTGCGCCGGGCGGACCGGACCGGCACATGAACAGGCGGAGCGCAGTGGAGGTGGCGGCATGAGCGGGCCGGAGCGTAGCGGAGGTGGCGGCATGAGCGAAAATCCGGAGCTGGCGGCGTGGGTGGTGCGGGCGTGCGCGGAGCTCGGGCTGGAGCCGTTGGGCGCGGGGGAGCAGGACGCGATCCTCGACCTCGCGCGGGACGTGGCGCACAACGTGGCCCGGCCGGGGGCGCCGTTGACCGCGTTCCTGCTGGGGGTCGCCGTCGGGCGGGGCGCCGACTTCGAGGAGGCCCGGGCGCGGCTCGTCGCCCTGGTGGACGAGGGCTGACCGGACGATACGACCCGGAAACAGGCGCCACGGCCCGGAAGCAACCAGTCCGAGGAGCCCGAGGCACCCGGGACGTGCATCGTCTGGATAGGGTGAGCCCCGGGGGGATTGGAGGCGGTCATGGCGGATGATCAGGACTACGAGGCGGCGCTGTTCGACGACGAGGACCCGATCGGCGGGGACCTCAAGGAGAAGGTCGCCGAGGCCTGGCGCGACTTCGCGCGGCACCTGGTCGACGCGCTGCGGCAGCTCGCCCCCGGCACGACGCTTGATCTGACGCTCGACCCGACGGCGTCCGGGACCGGCGACGCCATCTACTCGGTGCAGGTGACCGGCGAGGACGGCGACATGCTCGCCGCGACCGCCGTCGGCAACGCCGACCTGCCCGCGGCGTATCGGCTGGGGCGGACCGTGATCGCGCAGACGGTGGCGCTCGGGTGGTCGCCGCCGGGGGTGGTGCCGGGCTCGGGCGAGGCGTTCGGCGTGCGGGTGCCCAAGAGCGAGTCCGTCCAGCTCAGCCGGCTCATCATGCGGACGCTGCGCGACATCTACGGCACGCCGCACCCCGCGTTCCTCACCTATCTCGCCCACGACGCGCAGGGGCTGGTGGCGGCCCTGCCGTCGCTCGGCGTCGCCCGGTCGCTCGCGTCGATCGTCGAGACCGACGGCGACGGGCCGGTGGCGGTGGTGCGGGCGAAGCAGCACCAGGCGGGTGACGAGCAGGACGACCTGCCGCTGCACGACAAGGTGATCACGGTCGTGGCCCGGCTGATGAAGACGACGCCGGAGGAGCTGACGATCGACCCGGACGGTGACATCGGCATCCGGTCCGGGTCGGCGATGGTGTTCGTCCGGGTGCGGGACAACCCGCCGCTGGTCGACGTGTATTCGCCGGTCCTGACCGAGATCGAGCCGACCGAGCGGCTCTACGTGAAGCTGTCGGAGCTCACCAACCGGATGCCGATCGGCCGGCTGTACTGCACCAACGACACGGTGTGGGCGTCGGTGCCGGTGTTCGGCAGGGACTTCCAGGCGACCCACCTGATGCTCGCCGTGCAGGTGATGACCGGGCTCGCGGACGAGCTGGACGACCGCCTGCAGGGCGAGTTCGGCGGGAAGCGGTTCTTCGGCGAGAACGACACCCCCAAGCAGATCGAGGGCGAGCGCACCGGGATGTACCTGTAAGCGCGGGCGACGCTAGAGCCCGCAGGAGCGGCGCAGCGCCCGGGACACCCGGCCGAAGAGGTCGACGTCCCGCGTGCGCAGCAGCGTGACCCGCGTGCCGCGGTAGTCGGCGAGCAGCGTGTGCTGCCGCGGCCAGCGGCGTGCGTAGACGACCCCGACGACCCAGGTGATCAGCAGCGCCGACAGCGCGACCAGGATGACCGGCACGGAGCCGGTGGTCGCCGCCGCGCCGAGGACCACGACGTTCGCGATCCCGACCGCGATGCATGCCCGCACGCCCGGGTGCAGGGTGCCGGTGCCGTGCGTCGGTCGCGACAGCTCCGCGATCTCGTAGCGGCCGTGGTCGGTGGCGAAGATCCGGTCGGTGACCAGAATCCCGTGCTGGTTGTAGTGGACGACCGGCCGGGACTCGAACGACTGGGGTGCGTAGGAACTCATGGTCGCGCTCCCTTGTTGCTGGTCAGCGCCCGGATCGCGGACGCCGACACGACGAAAGAGGAAGGCGGCAACCGGCCACGGTGACGGCCGCCGTCCAGAGTGCCTCCTGGGGATGAGGCACATCGAAGCCCAAGCGTCGCCGTCGCTGGGTGAGGCGGATCATGCAACCGCACCCGTAAGCTTCTAACTTGATTACGCATCAACTCGCTGTCAGATGCAAGTGCAACCCAGTGCCGAAAGTTCTCAGTATTTGAGTGTGGATGCGGTACGGTGTGGTCGATGTCCTCGAAGCCGAGCCCGACTCTGCTCCGTCGCCAGCTCGGAGCCGAGCTGCGCCGGTTGCGAGAGGCTGCCCGGAAGACGGCCGCCGATGTCGCAGCCGAGCTCAAGTGGTCCGAGTCCAAGGTCAGCCGGATCGAGACCGCCAACAGCAGCGTCCGCAACCCGGACCTGACGAAGCTCTTCGACCTCTACCAGACCGCAGAGGCCGAGCGCACCCGCATCACCGCCCTCGCCGCGCAATCGCGCCAGCGGGCCTGGTGGGAAGCCTATGGCGACGCATTGCTCGGCGCCTATGAAACAATGATCGGGTTCGAATCCGAGGCATCCGACGTCTACATCTACGACGCGGTTATCCTCCACGGACTGCTGCAGACCGTGGAATACGCCGGCGCGATCATCAATTCGGTGTCCGTGGGGGAGCGGCCCGACGTGGTGAACCAGCGGGTGTCGGTCCGGATGGCGCGACAGGCCGTCCTGACCCGCGATCCGCCGCCGCGGATCTGGGCGATTCTCGACGAGGCGGTCCTCAAGCGGCCGGTCGGCGGCCATGATGTCATGCGCAGGCAGCTCATGCGGCTCCTGGAGATCGCCGACCGTTCGACGGTGACGCTGCAGATGGTGCCGTTCGACCGTGGGGCGCACCGGGGGATCGACGGGGCGTTCACGGTGCTCGACTTCGTCGGCGACACCGAGCAGGCGCTCGTGTATTGCGACGGAATGACCGGCGGGGTGTTTCGCAACCGCCCCGAGGAAGTGCGGCGCTACCTGGTCGCCTTCGAATCGTTGCGCACTGTGGCGTTGAGCCACGCGGAAACACTCGATTACATTCAGCGGGCTATTCGCGAATACGAATAGCCCAGGTTCTAGGGGTCATCATCATGAGCATTGTGTGGCGTAAAAGCACGCGCAGCGGCGGCAACGGTTGCGTCGAGGTGTTACTCGACCCGAAGGCCGTCGGCATCCGGGACTCGAAGGACGCCAACAGCCCGGAGATCTTCGTGGACGCCGCCGCCTGGAGGGCGTTCGTGCAGCACGTCGCCGGAGAGCAGCGCTGACCGCACGGCGGACAGCATTGACCGTGTGGCAGCGCTGACCGTCCAGCAGCGCTGACCGTACAAGCGGCGCAGAACCGAAACACGATCCAGCTAGAGCGCGATCCAGGCCTGCTCGGCCAGGGTCGCCGCGTCGGTCGCCTTCAGCCCCTGCTCCGACAGGGTCCACAGGGTGCCACCGATGATCAGCGAGCGGCGGATCGCCGTGTAGCGACCGGGGTGGGTGATCGCACCCGCCTCGGTGATCGCCGAGTCGCCGACCTTCAGCACCAGCACGGCCGGCTGGGTGTCGCGCCAGACCGGCACCGCGAGTAACCCCAGCGGCGCCCAGTAGAGGAACGCGTGCGGGTCGTACTCCGCCTCGGAGCTGCCGCCCTGCCGCTTGAACTGCGCGACCCGCGAAGGGTGCGCCGGGTCCCGCACGTCGAACAGCGACACCTGCATGCCCTGCACCCGGCCCTGCGCGTTGGCGTCCTGCCCCAGGCCGAGCAGCCGCCCGTCGCCCGCGGGGTGCAGGTATGCCGAATAGCCCGGGATCTTCAGCTCCCCGACCACCTTCGGCGCCGCGGGGTCGCGCAGGTCGAGCGTGTAGAGCGGATCGGTCTGCCGGAACGTGACCACGTAGCCGGTCGTGCCGATGAACCGCACGGAGTAGATCCGCTCGCCCTTGCCGAGGCCGTCGACGCGACCCGCCTCGGTCAGCCGGCCGCCGTCGCGGCGCAGCACGTAGACCGCCGACGCCGTCGTGTTGTCGGCCGACATCGTCGTGGCGATCCGCAGGTGCCCGTCCCACTCCGACATCGAGTACTGGTTGAGCAGCCAGCCCGGCACCTCACCCGACGCGACGAACCGGGGGCTGCCCGCCCCGCCGATGTCGAACTTGAACACCTGGGTCGACGGCCGGGCCGGCGACGTCGCGACCTTCTTGCGCACCACGTCGGCGGCGAGCACCCGCCAGCGCTGGTCGTTGGCGATGTACAGGCTGGGCCCGTTGGCGTAGACGGTGTCGCCGTCGGCCACGACCGAGACCGGGTCGCCGCCGCCGAGCGCCGCACCGCCCAGGTCGAACGTCAGCACCGTCAGCATCGACGTCGCCGAGTAGGTCGCCGGCCGGCTCACCGCGCCGCAGTCGACCCGCCCCTCGGTGCGCTTGCCGGCGGCGTCGGTCGCGGCCCACTTCGGCAGCCACGCGTCGACCGGCGCGGCCATGACCGCCGAACGGTTCGCCGCGATCCGCGCGTCGTCGCTGCCGAGCTTCCCGGTGTCGGGGAACGCGATCCGCGGCCGGGACACCACGACCACCCGGGCGGTGCCGCCGACCTGCCGGGCGTCGAGCAGGCCGCCCTCGACGGTGAACCGGCCGATCACCTTCGGCGCGCCGGCGAGGTCGACCAGCGTCATCTGCGCGCCCGACACGCCGGGCACGTCGTCGAAGCCGGCCCGGTAGTCGTAGCCGAGCACCAGCGCGCGGTCCCCGGACAGCAGCAGCTCCGTGGCGCTGGCGGCGCGCTTGCCGCTGACGTCGTCGACGGTGCCGATGGCCAGGGAGCCGGTCACCGCCCGGCTGGCGACGTCGACGACCTTCAGGTCGCCGTGCGACAGCGTCACGATCCGCCTGCCGTCGGTCTTCACGAGATCCGGCTCGTCGACACCCGCCTCATGGGTGTTGGTGCCCGAGAACTCCTGTCCGGCCGGCGCGGCCGCCTTACCGCTGTTGAGCCCGCCCTGCCGCTGTGCGCCGGTGTCCTCGGCGCGACCGCCGCGCAGCATGCCGCCGTCGTTCAGGAACCCCCACGGCCCGACCGCACCCGCGGCGGCGTCCCGCAGCGACGACAGCAGCTGCTCGCAGGAGTCGAACGCCACCAGCTTGAACGCCGGCTCCGGCCCGGCGACCGTGGACGGCGCGGACTTGGGCGACCCGCCGTCCGTACATCCGGCGACAACGAAAACCAGGGCACTCAACGCGGCAAGCGAGCGTCTCATGCGTGCTAGGACGTGGCGGGTGTCGATCCGGTTCCCGGCACGGTGACGACTTTCGGCGCCAGCCGCTCGACCAGCCGGGACAGCACGATCATGCTGCGGGTCGACGTCACGAACGGCTCGGCGCGCAGCCGCTCGAGGGCCTCCTCGAGCCCCGCCATGTCGACCGCCCGCAGGTGGACCAGCGCGTCGGCCTCACCCGAGATGGTGTAGGCGCCGACGACCGCCGGGTGGCGCTTCGCGGCGTCGCGGATCTGCTGCGGCGACGTCCGCCCGGTGCAGAACAGCTCGACGAACGCCTCCGTCGTCCACCCCAGCGCGTCCGGGTCGACGAGCGCCGTATAGCCGCGGATCACTCCATTTGATCGAAGCCGGTCGACGCGACGCTTCACGGCCGGTGCGGACAGCGCCACCCGCGATCCGATGTCCGCATACGATGAGCGGGCATCCTCCTGCAGCAACGCAATGATCTGCTGGTCGATCGGGTCGAGGCGCAACAAATCCCTCCTCGAAAGCAAGCAATACCGCTGTTTTGTGCAACCCCACAAATCTACCGTTTGATCTCGTGACCCACGTCGAGCGGCAGCCACGCGAGCGCACCTACCTGATGTCGCCACCCGAGCACTTCGTGGTGGAGTACGCGATCAACCCGTGGATGGACGTGTCCACGCCGGTCGACACGGAGCTCGCCCTGAAACAGTGGGAGGGCCTGCGGGAGACCCTGGTGCGGCTCGGCCACCAGGTGCACGTGCTGCCCCCGGAGATCGGCCTGCCGGACATGGTCTACGCGGCCAACGGGGCGTTCAGCGTCGACGGCGTCGTCTACGGGGCGCGCTTCAAGTACCCGCAGCGCATCGCCGAGGCCGCCGCGCACCGGCGGTTCTACGACAACCACGGCTGGAAGTTCGTCGCGCCGGCCGAGACCAACGAGGGCGAGGGCGACTTCGCCTACCTGCCCGACGCGCTCGGCGGCGGCGTGATCCTGGCGGGTCACGGCTTCCGGACCGAGACCTCGGCGCACTCGGAGGCGCAGGAGGCACTCGGCCGGCCGGTGATCTCGCTGCGCCTCGTCGACCCGCGCTTCTACCACCTCGACGTCGCGCTGGCGTCGCTGGACGACCGCACTGTCGTCTACTACCCGGGCGCGTTCTCGGCCGCGTCCCAGCGGGTGCTCGCGCAGCTCTTCCCGGACGCCGTCGTCGCCGACGAGGAGGACGCCCTGTCGTTCGGGCTCAACCTCGTCTCCGACGGGCGCAACGTGGTGCTCAACAGTGAAGCCACCGCCCTCGCGGCCAAGCTCCGCCAGGCCGGTTACCTGCCTGTACCGGTGGAGCTGACCGAGCTCAAGAAGGGCGGCGGCTCCGTGAAGTGCTGCATCGCCGAGCTTCGGCCTTAAGAGGTCGCCGGAGCCGGCGCTGGGGTTTCGGTCCCGGTCCCAGTCCCGGTCCCGGCCGTGGACTGGATCAGCACGATCTGCGCCGTGTAGGTCGTGGTGGGGGACGCCGCCGGGCTTCCGCCGCCGCCGCTGACCGTGATCGGACCGCCGACCACCACCTGGGAGCCCGCCTGCAGTGCGCCGGGCTGCACGCTCATGTGGTCGTTGTAGATCTTGGCGTGCTGGGCCAGGGTCCACGTCTTGGTGTAGCCGTCGGTCGACCGGACCGTCACGGACGTTTCCGTCGCCGCCGTTGCGGTGCCGTTCTGCATCGCGACCCGTATCGGGCCCTTCTTCGTCTGCACGATGCCTTCACCGTGCAGCACGTTCTTGAGCCAGTTCTCGTGCTGGCCACCCTGACCGGTCTCGCCGGGTGTCGGATCCGCCAGTGCGACCCCCGGCAGGGAGCCGACGATCACCAGGATCACGGCACTGAGCAACAGGCCTATGCGTGTACGTCGCATCTGGGTACCTCCTGTCCGAGCTGCTCCGAGCTCCGCCGAATTGAGCCGACGGGTGCACTACCTCCTCTCACCCGGCCCAAACGGCACCGTCACCGTGAATCTCGCCCCGCCCTCGGGCGCGTGACCGGCCTCGATCCTGCCGCCGAGCCGGCGGGCCATCCGCGCGGCGAGGGCCAGCCCCAGCCCGCTGCCGACCTTGCGCGCGCCCTGGTACCGCCGCGACAACGCACCCCGCTCGAAGGCCACCGCCAGGTCGTCGTCGGTGAACCCGGGGCCGCCGTCACGGATCTCGATCGACGCCTCCGCCGGCCCCCACACCAGCGCCAGCACCACCGGCACCCCCGTCGCCTGCTCGGACGGCACGACCCGCAGCGCGTTCTCCAGCAGGCCGTCGACGATCTGGCGGATCCGTCCCGGGTCGGTGCGCACCGGCACCGGCATCGGCGGCAGCTCCGTGCGCAGCAGCAGCCCCGCCGCCGTGAGCCGCCCGCCCCACGCCTCGGCGGTCGCCGCCACCAGCTGGGTCAGATCCACGTCGACCACCTCGACCGGCAGGTCCGCGGCCTCCAGCCGGGCCAGCACCAGCAGGTCGGCGATCAGCCGGTCCAGCCGCTCCGCCTCGTCGAGCACCGTCTGCCCGGCCCGCTGCGCCCCGTCCGGACCCACCACCCCGTCCGCGAGCGCCTCCGCGTAGCCGCGGATCGTCGTCAGCGGGGTGCGCAGCTCGTGCGACACCGACAGCAGGAAGTCCCGCTCCCGCCCCTCGCTCGTGGCGAGGGCCGCGGTCAGCGCGTTCACGGCGTGCGCCAGGTCCGCCACCTCCGCCGGCCCGTCCGCGTCCAGCGTGACCGACCGGTCCCCGGCGGTGAGCCGGTTCGCCGCGGCCGCCACGGTACGGATGGGCCGCGCGATCCTCCTGGCCAGCAGCACACCCGCCAGCAGCCCGGCCGCCAACCCGGCCAGCAGCGCCATCCACAGCTGCCCCCACAGCCGCGCGATGGTCGCCTGCCGCGACGGCATCCGCTCGGTCAGCACGATCCCGTTGCCCGCGTTGCCGATCGGCCGGCCCACCACGAGCTGGACCTGCTGGTCCACCACCGCCCGCCGGACCGGGACCGGCCGCCCGGCCCCGACCGTCTTGACCACCCCGTCGGGCAGCCCCGCGCGGTCCGGCTGCCCCGCCCGGATCAGGTAGACCTGGATCCCGCGGGTCCGCAGCCGCTCGACGATCACCTGCTCGTCCGTGCTCCGGGGCGTGTTGAACCGGGGTCGCAGCAGCTCGGCGGTCAGCGTCGCGTCGTCGGCCAGCCGGACCCGGGCCGCCTTGTTGGCCTCCTGGATCGCCAGCGGCGCCCCGACGAGCGCCGTCACCAGCACCGAGATGACCGCGACCAGGCACGTGACCAGCGCGCTGCGCCCGGCGATGGACCGGAACCCGCCCCTAAGCATCGGCGGTGTACCCGACGCCCCGCACCGTCCTGAGCACCCCCGCCGCGGCGCCGAGCTTCCCGCGCACCTGCGCCACGTGCACGTCGACCGTCCGGGTGCCGGAGTGCGCGGCATACCCCCACACCGAGCCGAGCAGCTCCTCCCGCGTGAACACCCGCCCCGGCCGGTTCATCAGGTGCGCCAGCAGCGCGAACTCCGTCGACGTCAGCACCACCGGCGCGCCGTCGACCAGGCACTCCCGCCGCGCGGGGTCGAGCGTGACGGGTCCGACGGTGCGGACCTGCTCGACGTCGGGCGGGCCCTGCGTGCGGCGCAGCACCGCCTTCACCCGCGAGACCAGCTCCCGCGGGCTGAACGGCTTGGTCACGTAGTCGTCGCCGCCCAGCTCCAGCCCGAGGATCCGGTCGACCTCGTCGTCCCGCGCGGTCAGGAACAGCACCGGCGTCCAGTCACCGGCCTCCCGCAGCCGCCGGCAGATCTCCGTGCCGTCCATCCCCGGCAGCGCGATGTCCAGCACGCACGCGACGGGCCGCAGTTTCCGCGCCGCGGCCAGGCCCGCCGGGCCGTCGTGCTCGACGTGCACCCCGAAGCCCTCGCGCGTCAGATACATGCGCAGCAGGTCGGCGATCGGCCGCTCGTCCTCGACGACCAGCACCAGCCCCTTGCCCTGATCCACGGGCCCATTGTGCCGCGCCCGCACCCCGCCCGATGTTCGGGCGATGTTTGGGCATCGAACCGGTCGGATACAGGAACATCGATCGGCTCACCCTTCGCGAGGAAGCCAGCGCCTGCCGCGAAGGGTGGGCCGATTGCTCACGCGAAGCGGAGGACCGCCCTGGCCAGGGCGGGGACCCGGGGCGTCGCGGCGGCGGCGACCACGCCCCACGGGGTGCGGAACGCCTGCTTGAGGGCCTCGTCGAGGCGCCACATCTCGACCTTGTTCGGCAGGCGGACCCAGACGTTCTCGCGGACGCCGTCGATGGCGGTCACGCCGAGCTGGATGCCGGAGCGGGTCGGCTCGGGGGTCCAGGTGACGTCGGCGAGCGAGTGCAGGTCGGTGTTGAGGTGCAGGGAGACCCGGCGCAGCAGCGGCGACTCGGTGGTGATCACGAGGCGGCTGCGGGTCAGCATCAGCACGCTGTTGCGGGAGGCGCGCGACGTGCAGCGGGCGACGACGGCGACGGCGTCACGGTCCCCCGCGCAGCCGCGCAGCACCTGCACGTGGCGGCGGATGGTCGCGGCGGACAGCCTCGCCAGTGCCGTGGCCGGGAGGAAGGTGCACGTGAAGGTGTCCAGCGTCTCCATATCGAAGGCAACGACGGTTCGCGCTCAGCGACACGCGTCGCGCCTCCGGAGATGCGCCGATCTTGCGGGCGTAGTGTCAGGACACTCCCACGATGTCCTTTTCGCCACCGCCACACCCGCAAGACCGGCGCACCGCCTGTCCGACAGCCGGGGAGGGCTACGACGCGGACGGGCGGGGGCTGGGCTTGAGGGGAGCGCAGGCGGTGACGGCGGCCGCCACCTTCGCGTCGCCGGTGTCGAGCTGGTCGACCGGGCCGCTGACGGTGACGCCGTGCTCGGTCAGGCAGTTGCGGTACGCCGCGTCCCGGCCGCCACCGCCGCCTCCGCCGTTGCCGAAACCGCCGCCCGGGAACGCGGTCGGGCGCAGCGACTCGCACGCCTTCTGCGCCTTCTCCCAGGTCTGCTGGTCCACGCCGCTCGGCGCGGCCGTACCGAAGAAGCCACCGCCACCGCCGCGGAACCCGCCGCTGCCGGACGGGCGCGGCTGCCCCGACGGGAACGCGGTCGGCCGGCCCGACGCGTTGCCGTCGGGACGGGCGGTGGGGCGTCCCGAGCCGTTCATCTGCGGCAGGTTGACGCCGTTGTCGCGCAGGCACGACGCGTAGTCGGTGCCGGACGCCGCCGTGGCCGGCGCCGCGCTGTCCGACGATCCGCAGGCTGTGGCGAAGAACGCCACCGCGGCGAGCGCGAGGGCGGCCCCACCGATCCGCTTGGTCATCACTCCCGCCATGCAACGGCGCGAACCTCGACGCACCGTGGGCTGGACCTCAAAATTCGGTGAGAGCGCCTTCCCAGGGAACTTTGAGGTCCGGTCGAGCTGACCGGGAGCCGGGACCGGTCAACTAGCAGGCATGAAGGTCTGGTGGCTGGCCGGAGGGGCTGCCGTGCTCGCGGTCGCGGTCGTCGTGGGGGTCCTGCTGACCGGCGACGAGAAGGTCGCGCCGGCGAAGGTGAGCACGACGAAGGTGACCCGCGGGTCGGTCTCGACGACGGTCTCCGCGTCCGGGACGGTGCAGGCGCAGCAGAGCCGCACGCTCGGGTTCACCAGCAGCGGCACGCTGACGGAGCTCAACGTCAAGCCCGGCGACGTCGTCGCCGCCGGCATGGTGCTGGCCAGGATCGACGCGACCGCCGCGCAGGAGTCGGTGGACGCCGCCGAGGAGAGCGTCGACAGCGCCGAGGACGCCCTGGACCGCGCGGAGACCGCCCAGGCGAGCGCCACCAGCACGCCCAGCGCCAGCCCGAGCGCCAGCCGCGCTCCCGGCAGCGGCGGCGGCGGGCAGAACCCCGGCACCGGCAACCAGAACAGCGTCCAGAACGCCAGCGACAACCTGCTCAACGCGCAGCAGCGGCTCAACAACGCGAAGCTCACCCTCACCCAGGCCAACGCCAAGCTGGCCGGGACGGTGATCACCGCGCCGCTCGCGGGCAAGATCCTCGCCGTGAACGGCACCGTCGGATCCGCCGCCGGCTCGAGCGTGATCACGCTCGCCGGCACCGGAGACGTCGTGGTGAAGGCGCAGTTCACCGAGGCCGAGGTGGCCCACCTCAAGGTCGGCCAGGTGGCCCGGATCACGCTGCCGGACAACGCGAGCGCGAAGTCCGACGGCAAGGTCATCCAGATCGACCCGGCCGGCACGGTGTCGAACCGGCTGGTGCGCTACGCGGCGCTGATCGCGTTCGACACGGTGCCCGACACGCTGCTCTACGGGCAGAGCGCTACTGTCGCAGTGGTCACCGCGTCCGTGGACGGCGTGCTGTCGGTGCCCTCCACGGCCGTGCGCGGCGGCGTGGTCGTGGTCAGGGTCAACGGCCGCGACGAGGAGCGCAAGGTCGCGACGGGGCTGCGCGGAGACGTCAACACCGAGATCACGAGCGGACTTGCCGAAGGCGACGAGATCCTGACGGCGGGTCGGTGACGATGGAGCCGATGACCGTACAGGCGAACACGCCACAGCCGAAGGTCCTCGTCGTGGACGACGAGGCGAGCATCCGTGCCCTGCTGTCCGCGACGCTGCGGCTCACCGGCTTCGACGTGAAGGTCGCCGGCGGCGGGCGGGAGGCCCTCGCGGCCGCCGCCGAGTTCGCGCCCGACCTGGTCGTGCTCGACGTGATGATGCCCGACCTGGACGGGTTCGAGGTCGCGCAGCGGCTGCGCAGCGGTCAGCGGCCGGTGCCGGTGCTGTTCCTGACCGCCCGGGACTCCGTCGAGGACCGCATCTCGGGGCTGACGGTCGGCGCCGACGACTACGTCGCGAAGCCGTTCAGCCTGGAGGAGGTCGTGCTGCGGATCCGCGCGATCCTGCGCCGCAGCCTGGGCGATCAGCAGCAGCTGGTCGACGGCGGGGTGCTGCGCTACGCGGACCTGGAGATGGACGAGGACGCGCACGAGGTCCGCCGCGGCGGGCACCGGGTCGACCTCTCCCCGACCGAGTTCAACCTGCTGCGGTACCTGCTGACCAACGCCGGCCGGGTGGTCAGCAAGGCGCAGATCCTGGACCGCGTGTGGAACTACGACTTCGGCGGCGACGGGCGCATCGTTGAGTCGTACGTCTACTACCTGCGCCGCAAGGTCGACAAGTGGGATCCGCCGCTGATCCACACCGTCCGCGGGGTCGGCTACGCGCTGCGCCTGCCCCAGAAGTAGGCCGCAGCGGTGAGACTCAGGCCCTGGCGCCAGTGGACGGTCCGCACGAGGATCGTCGTCTCCGTGGTGGCCCTCGCCGGGGTCGCCCTCATCGCCGCCAACGCGATCGGCGTCGGGCTGCTCAACTGGTACCTGATGCAGCGCATCGACGACCAGCTGGAGCACTCGGCGCACCCGCCCGCGTTCGTCGGCCGCAACCCGAACCCGAGCCCCAGCGCCTCGGTGACGGGCGGGCGGCGCGACCGGTACAGCGGCGAGTTCTTCCCCGGGCCGCTGTACCAGATCTACCGCTTCGACAGCTCGGGCAAGCTCAAGGAGCCGTCGACGGTCGTGCTGGACCCGGCGCTCTTCGGCGACGTCCGGCAGCGGGCCGAGGATCCGAAGCCGTTCACGGTCACCAGCCCGGCCGGCGAGGACTGGCGGGCGATCGTGTTCGCGCTGCCGGTGCCGACGGGCACCGCGGCCGGGGCCAACGGGTACGGCGCCAACGCGGTCTCCCTCGTCGAGATCCAGGACACGCGGGACCGGATGCTGCAGTACTCGCTGCTGGTGAGCCTGATCGTGCTCGGCTTCGCCGGGTTCGCGACGGCGTCGCTGGTGCGGGTCGGGCTGAGCCCGCTGACCCGCATGGAGGAGACCGCGATCGAGATCGCGGACGGCAACCTGTCCAGCCGGATCGTCGACGCCGACCCGCACACGGAGTCGGGGCGGCTCGGCATCGCGCTGAACACGATGCTCACCCGCATCGAGGAGGCCGTCGAGGACAGCGCCGACTCGGAGCGACGGCTGCGCCAGTTCCTCGCCGACGCCGCGCACGAGCTGCGCACGCCGCTGACCTCCGTGCAGGGTTTCGCCGAGCTGTACCGGCGTGGCGGTGCCCCGCCCGGCCCCGCGCTGGACGAGGCGATGGCGTGCATCGAGGCCGAGGTCAGCAGGATGCGGCTGCTCGTCAACGACCTGCTGACGCTGGCCCGGATGGACGAGGAGCGGGCCCTGCAGCGGCACCCGGTGGACCTGCTCGCCGTCGCCGCCGACTCGGTGCGCGACGCGCACGTGCGGGTGCCGACCCGGTTCGTGCAGCTGTCGGCGCTCGACGACCGGTCGGTGACGTTCGAGCCGGTGACCGTGGAGGGTGACGAGGCGCGCATCCGGCAGGTCGTCGCCAACCTGGTCAGCAACGCGCTGCAGCACACGCCGGAGGACACCCGCGTCGTCGTCCGGGTCGGGCGGGCGACCGGCGACACCCCGCCGCCGACCGCGTCGATCGGTGCGCCGCTGCCTGAAGGGGTGCCGCTCGCCGCGATCGAGGTCAGCGACACGGGGCCGGGCATGAAGCCGGAGGACGCCACCAGGGTGTTCGAGCGCCTGTACCGCGCGGAGGGCTCCCGCTCCCGCCGGCACGGCGGCGCCGGGCTGGGCCTCGCCATCGTCGCGGCGATCGTGCAGGCGCACGGCGGGCGGGTCGAGCTGTGGACGGCACCGGGCGTGGGTGCGCGGTTCCGGGTGCTGCTGCCGGCGATGGACGAGCCTGACTTCGAGGACGGGCCCGACGGCCCCGACGCCGACGAATCCGGAGAAACCGGGGCAACCGAATTCCGAGGTAACTCCGAGGTGGACTGAGGGTCGCTCCGAGCGGCACCCACCACGATTCCCCTCATGCGTTTGTCGCTGCCGTCTCTACGCCGGCCTCGTCCGAACTCCGTGGGTCTGATCAACGCCGCGCTCGCGGTCGCCACGGTCGGCGGCGGGCTCTGGGCCTATCAGATCGTCTCCGGCCCGGCGGCCGCCCAGGCGTCGCAGACCACCACGCGGACCCGGGTCGTCGCGGCCACGCAGGGCACGGTGTCGCAGACGGTGTCGGCGTCGGGCTCGGTCGCCAGCTCCGCGACCGCCAACGCCAACTTCACCAGCTCGGGCACGGTCACCGAGGTGGACGTGAAGGTCGGCGACGTGGTCACCAAGGGGCAGGTCCTGGGAAAGATCGACCCGACCGCCGCGAACGCGTCGCTGAACACCGCGAAGGCCAACCTGACCGCGGCGAAGGCGGCGCTGACCCGGGCGGAGAACAACAACGCCGACGACGCCACCATCGCCTCCGCGGAGGCGCAGGTCGCGACCGCGCAGGCCAGCGTCACGTCGGCGCAGACGACCGTCAACGGCACGGTCCTGACCGCCCCGATCGCCGGCACGGTCACCGCCGTGAACGGCGCCGTCGGATCGGCGTCATCGTCCTCCGGTTCGTCCGGCGGCGGCGGTACCGGCGGCGCGACCTCCTCCAGCAGCAGCTCGTCCGGCTTCATCCAGCTCGCCGACCTGACGAAGCTGCAGATCAACGCCGGCTTCGCGGAGGCCGACGCGACGAAGCTCAAGCCCGGCCAGACCGCGGAGATCAGCTGGAGCGCGCTCAGCGGCACCCGCGCCACCGGCAAGGTCAGCACGATCTCGCCGACGGCGACGACCACCAACAACGTCAACTCCTACGCGGTGGTCATCGGCCTGGACACGCTGCCGGAAGGGGTGCGGCTCGGGCAGAGCACCACGGCGGTCGTGACGATCGCCGAGGCGCAGAACGTGGTGCGCATCCCGACCCAGGCGCTGCGCACGGCCGGCGGCCAGCGCACCGTCCAGGTGCAGGTCAACGGCCAGGTGGAGACCCGCACGGTCGAGGTCGGCATCAGCGGCGGCTCGTTCGTCGAGATCAAGTCGGGGCTCACGGCCGGCGAGCAGGTCGTGATCACCACCACGACGACCGGCTCGACGACCGGCACCAACACCAACCAGTTCCCCGGCGGCGGCAACTTCCCCGGCGGCGGTGGCGGCTTCACCGGCGGCGGTGGCTTCACCGGTGGCGGCGGCGGCCGCCAGGGCAACTGATGGGACCCGGCGACATGCACCCAGTTCTGGACGTCCAGAAGGTCAAGAAGATCTACGGGCACGGCGAGACCGAGGTCCAGGCACTGCGCGGGGTGTCGCTGACCGTCGAGCGCGGCGACTACGTCGCCATCATGGGCTCGTCGGGCTCCGGCAAGTCGACGCTGATGAACATCCTCGGCTGCCTCGACATCCCGACGACCGGCAAGTACCTGCTCGACGGCGTCGACGTGAGCCGCCTCAACGACCGGCAGCTCGCGCTCGTGCGGAACCGGCGGATCGGGTTCGTGTTCCAGGCGTTCAACCTGATCGCGCGGACCAGCGCCCTCGCCAACGTCGAGCTGCCCCTCGCCTACGCGGGGGTGAGGTCCGCGGAGCGCCGCCGCCGGGCCAACCTGGCCCTGGCGATGGTCGGGCTCGCCGACCGCGCCGGCCACGAGCCCAACCAGCTCTCCGGCGGCCAGCAGCAACGGGTCGCCGTCGCGCGGGCGCTGGTCACCGCGCCGGCGCTGGTGCTCGCGGACGAGCCGACCGGCAACCTCGACACGCAGTCCACCAGCGACGTCCTGGCCGTCTTCGACCGGCTCAGCGCGTCGGGCCGGACGATCGTGCTGATCACCCACGAGCCGGACGTCGCCGAACGGGCGAAGCGACTGATCCGGCTCGTCGACGGACACATCGTCCAGGATGAGCGGCTGAAATGAACATCCTCTTCGCCTTGCGGGCGATCACCGCCAACAAGCTGCGGTCCGGCCTCACCGTGCTCGGCATCCTCATCGGCGTCGCGGCGGTCATCCTGCTCGTCGCGGTCGGGAACGGCTCGGCCCAGGCCGTACAGAAGCAGATCGAGTCGCTGGGGACCAACACGCTGACCGTCACGGCCGGCGGTGGCGGCGGCGCGCGGGGTGCGGCGGCGACCACGAGCACCGCGCTCACCATGGACCTGGTGCCCGCGCTGTCCGACAAGGACGAGGCGCCGCACGTGCGCAGCGTCTCGCCGGTCGTCACCGGCTCGCAGTCGGCCACGTACGAGGGCACCGACCACACGATCGCGCAGTTCGTCGGCACCTACCCGGGCTACGTCGCGGCCTCGAACTTCAAGGTCGACAAGGGTGCCCTCTTCACCGACGAGGACGTCAAGGACTCCCGCAAGGTCGTGCTCATCGGCAAGACCGTCGCGGAGGAGCTGTTCGGCGCCGTCGACCCGCTGTCGAAGCAGATCACCGTCTCCGGCAAGCTCTTCACCGTCGTCGGGGTGCTCGCCGACAAGGGCGGCACCGGCTTCACCGACCCCAACGACGTCGCGATCGCCCCGGTCACCGCGGTGCAGGAGTCGCTGACCGGCTACGGGTCGCTGAACCAGCTGCTGGTGCAGGCGACCGCGCCGGAGGACGTCAGCGCCGCGCAGGGCGAGGTCACGGCGATCCTCAACGCCAAGCTGAACATCACCGGGTCGAGCACCAGCGCGTACCGCATCCAGAACGCCTCGCAGCTGCTGGAGACCCGCGCGAACACCGCGGAGACCTTCACGCTGCTGCTCGGCGCGGTCGCCGGGATCAGCCTGCTGGTCGGCGGGATCGGCATCACCAACATCATGATGGTCACCGTCACCGAGCGGACCCGGGAGATCGGCATCCGCAAGGCGCTCGGCGCGCCGAAGCGCACGATCCTCAGCCAGTTCCTGGTCGAGGCGACCGTGCTGAGCCTGATCGGCGGGCTCCTGGGCGTGGCCGCGGCGGTGATCGGCAGCCGGTTCACGATCGTCAGCATCAAGCCCGTCATCGTGCCCAGCTCGGTCTTCCTGGCGCTGGGGTTCTCGGTCGCGATCGGGCTGTTCTTCGGCAGCTACCCGGCCAGCCGCGCCGCCGGCCTGCGCCCCATCGAAGCGCTGCGCTATGAGTAGGAGATTCCTGTGAGCCACGCCTTTCGCCGGCCGAACGCGAACGCGACCGTGTCCGTCGACGACACCGAGGTGCTGGAGCCGGTGCTGCTCGAAGAACCGGCGCCGGACGACCTCCTCGCGCCGCCGCTCGACGACGACCTCCTCGCGCAGCCGCTCGACGACGACCTGAACGAGCGGATCAGCAAGGCGGCACCGCGCCGGCTCGCCAACCGCGCCACGTACGTCCTGGCGGGGCTGGCGCTGCTGGTCGCCGGCTTCGTCGGCGGCGCCCAGGTGCAGAAGTCCTACGGCACCGCCCCGGCGGCCTCGACCCCGGGCGGCGGCGCCAACCCGGCGGCGCTGGCGAGCCAGTTCGCCGGGCGGGGTGGCTTCCCCGGCGGCGCGCAGGGCGGCACCGGCACGGGGCAGACGGGCACGCGGGGTGGCATCACCGGCACCGTCAAGCTCGTCGACGGCACCACCGTCTACGTGGAGACCGCCGACGGCCAGACGCTGATCGTGAAGACCAGCGGCACGACCACCGTCTCGATGCCGGGTGCCCTGAAGGACCTCACCGCCGGCTCCAGCGTGACGATCGTCGGCCAGAACGCCGACGGGACCGTCACCGCCACCTCGATCACCAAGACGAAGTAGCGCATGCTGGGGGCATGGACCTCCGCAGCGGAACCTTCGACCCCTCGCAGCCGCAGCCGCAGGCGCAGGCGACCGCCTTACGGTGGCGGGTGTCGACCGGCTTCGCCGCGCTGAAGGCCTGTGCGGCGATCGGCCTCCTGGTCGCCGGCGTGTTCGCCGCGGGCGACCGCCGGATGCTCACCGCCGCGCTGGTCGCCGCGGCCATCCTCGGCATCTATGCGCTGCGGGACTTCGTCGCGCCGGTCCGTCTCGCCGCCGACCCGGACGGGGTCACCGTCGTCACCGGCTACGCGGGACGCCGCCGGGTCGACTGGGTGCAGGTCGAGCGGATGCGCGTCGACGCCCGGTCCCGTGGCGGCATGCGCAGCGAGCTCCTGGAGATCGACGCGGGCGAGCAGCTGTTCCTGCTCAGCCGGTACGACCTCAACGCGCACCCGGCCGACGTCTACGAGGCGCTGCTCCGGCTCCGCGGCTTCTAGCTGTCGTCGGCTTCTGGCTGCTAGCCGTCGTTGGGGTCTAGCTGTCGTTGGGGTCTAGCTGCCGTTGGGGTCTAGCTGCCGTTGCGGACAGCTGCCGTTGGGTGCTAGCTGTCGTTGCGGACGGCGAAGATGGCGATGTCGTCGCGGGGAGCCTCCGTGGAGAAGCTCAGCGTCGTCGCGCGCAGGCGGGCGACGACCACGTCGGCGGGGAAGCCGGCCAGCAGCGCCGCCTCCTTGCGCAGCCGGTCGACGCCGAAGAGCTCCGCGCCGCGGCGGCGCTCGGTGACGCCGTCGGTGTAGAAGATCAGCGTGTCGCCGGGCTGCAGCGTGATCTGGGTGCGCGGGGTGTTGATCGTGTCGAGCAGGCCGAGGGCGGTGCCGCACCGGCCGGCGAGCTCCGTGCTGCCGTCGGCGCGCAGCAGCACCGGCTGGTCGTGCCCGGCGAGGTGCAGCGCCACGTCCAGGGTGCCGTCGGGGCGGCGCAGGATCTCCGCCAGGCACAGCGTGCAGAAGCGGCCGGCGCCCCGCTCGATCAGCGTCTCGTTGATCCGCTTCAGCGTCTCGGGCATCGGCCGGCCGTCGCGGACCAGCACGCGGGTGACGTCCCGCACCAGACCGGTGACCGTCGCCGCCTGGACGCCCTTGCCCGACACGTCGCCGACGACCACCAGCCAGCGGCGGCCGGAGAGCGGCACCACGTCGTAGAAGTCGCCGCCGACGTCGACCCCTTCGCCGGTCGGCACGTATTCGGCGCCGAACTCCACACCGTCGGCCTTCGGCAGCTGCGGCGGCAGCAGCGAACGCTGGAGGGCCTGGGCGATGCTGCGCCGCTCCGCGTGGATGTTGGCGTTGTCGATCGCGAGCGCCGCGCGCCGGGCCACGTCCTCGACGACGGCGACCTCCTCGCTGCGCTGCCACGTGTCGCCGCCACCGCCCACGGTCAGCGTGCCCAGGTGCTGCCCGCGGGCGATCAGCGCGAGGACATACCCCTCCAGCGGCGGGCCGAGCGGCACCACCGCGTCGGTGCCCATCGCCTCCTTCAGCTGCGGGGCCGCGTGGGCGAGCGAGTCGAGCAGGTCGGTGAGCATCGACTCGTCGGCGTGCGCGGCCGCGGCGAGCCGCAGCTCACCGCCGGCGTCGGCGGCGTGGATCGCGCACCAGGTGCCCAGCCGCGGCACCACCAGCCGCGGGATCAGGGCGAGGGTCAGCTCCACGTCGAGGGACTGGGCGAGCAGCTCGCTGGCGTCGGCGAGGAACGTCAGCCAGGTGCGCCGCTCCGAGTCGGCGCGGCGCAGCCGGTGGTTCTCGATCAGCAGCATCAGCCGGTCCGCGGCGAGCGACGTCAGCGGCCGCGCGTACGGGTTGCCGCCACCGCCGGCGACGAGCAGCTCCGCCCGCCAGGGCTTGGTGACCCGCAGCGGCACCCGCAGGCCGCTGTCGACGGTCCCGGTGAGCCGGCCGACGGCGGCGACCGTGTGCGGGCCGTCGCCCTCGTCCAGGGTCAGCGCCGCGCCGGTCCCGCCGATCACGCCGACGAGCCGCTGCAGCAGCTCCTCCGAGACCTCGGTCAGCGACGTGCCGGTGCCCGACCAGCCGAGCGCGCTGAGCGCCTCCGGCGCGGGCGCGACGGGGATCTCGAAGCTCGGCGCCGTCCTGTCGCTGCCGGCGGTGCCGGGCTTCTTGTCCAGCCGGAACCAGACGCCCTTGCCGCCGCCGAAGTGCAGGGTGCCCCAGGAGGACGCCAGCTGGTCGACGAGCAGCAGGCCGCGGCCGCGCTCGTCCAGGTCGGTGCCGGGCACGGGGATGTTGGGCACGACCGTGCCGGGCTTGAAGTCCAGCACGGTGACCGTCAGCGAACTGTCGGCGGCGGTGATCTCCACGTCGACCTCGGTGCCGGCGTGCACGACGCTGTTGGTCGTCAGCTCGGTCACCAGCAGCAGCGCCTCGTCGAGAATGCCGCCCAGATCCCGTTCGTGCACGATCGTCCGGATCGCTTCGCGGGCCAGCCCAGGAGAGCTATGGTCGGCCGGGAGTCGGATCCTCCGGACGGTCGGGGCGTTCACACCTCGCAGTCTCTACCGAACGGTGGTAACAATCCAACCTGGAGACGACGATGGGTGGACACCGCCTGCCCCCGAGACCGGTGGAGACGCCATGACCACAGTCGAAGAAGTCACCCAGAAGAGTCCCGAGACGCTGCTGCTCGAGGAGCTGTCCACCGGGCTGGACCGGTTGGCCTCGGGCGACCTGAAGTACCGGCTGAGCCGCCGCGACGGCCTGCCAGGCGAGGTCGTCGAGCGCTTCAACCGGCTCGCCGAGCTCAAGCTGCGGCACACCCGCGAGGTCATGCGGATCAGCCGGGTCGTCGGCCGCGAGGGCCGCATGACCGAGCGCCTCGACGAGGAGGGCTTCGAGGGGGCGTGGCTGGACCGCATCCACGCGGTCAACTCGCTGATCGACGACCTGGGGCGGCCCACGACGGAGATCGCCCGGGTCATCGTCGCCGTCGCCGAGGGCGACCTCTCGCAGCAGCTCGCGCTGGAGATCGACGGCCGGCCGCTGCGTGGCGAGTTCCTCACCATCGGCCGCACGGTCAACACGATGGTCGATCAGCTGTCGTCGTTCGCTGACGAGGTCACGCGGGTGGCCCGCGAGGTCGGCACGGAGGGCAAGCTGGGCGGCCAGGCGCAGGTGACCGGTGTCGCCGGCACCTGGCGCGACCTCACCGACTCGGTCAACTCGATGGCCGCGAACCTCACCGGCCAGGTCCGGTCGATCTCCACCGCGGCGACCGCGCTCGCCCGCGGCGACCTGTCGCAGAAGATCACGGTGACGGCCAAGGGCGAGGTCGCCGAGCTCGCCGAGACGATCAACTCGCTCGTCGACACGCTGCGGATCTTCGCCGAACAGGTGACCCGCGTGGCCCGCGAGGTCGGCACGGAGGGCAAGCTCGGCGGCCAGGCGGACGTGCCGGGCGTGGCCGGCACCTGGAAGGACCTCACCGACAACGTCAACTCGATGGCGTCCAGCCTCACCGGCCAGGTCCGCAACATCGCGCAGGTCGCCACCGCCGTGGCCCGTGGTGACCTGTCGCAGAAGATCACCGTCGTCGCGCAGGGCGAGATCCTCGAGCTCAAGGACACCGTCAACACGATGGTGGATCAGCTGTCGTCGTTCGCCGACGAGGTCACGCGTGTGGCCCGCGAGGTCGGCACGGAGGGCAAGCTCGGTGGTCAGGCGCAGGTGACGGGTGTCGCCGGCACGTGGCGGGACCTGACGGACAACGTGAACTTCATGGCGTCCAACCTGACGTCCCAGGTCCGTAACATCGCGCAGGTCGCGACGGCGGTGGCCCGTGGTGACCTGTCGCAGAAGATCACGGTCGACGCCCGGGGCGAGATCCTGGAGCTGAAGTCGACGGTCAACACGATGGTGGATCAGCTGTCGTCGTTCGCCGACGAGGTCACGCGTGTGGCCCGTGAGGTCGGCACGGAGGGCAAGCTCGGTGGTCAGGCGCAGGTGACGGGCGTGGCCGGCACGTGGCGGGACCTGACGGACAACGTGAACTTCATGGCGTCCAACCTGACGTCCCAGGTCCGTAACATCGCGCAGGTCGCGACGGCGGTGGCCCGTGGTGACCTGTCGCAGAAGATCACGGTCGACGCCCGGGGCGAGATCCTGGAGCTGAAGTCGACGGTCAACACGATGGTGGATCAGCTGTCGTCGTTCGCCGACGAGGTCACGCGGGTGGCCCGCGAGGTCGGCACGGAGGGCAAGCTCGGCGGCCAGGCCCAGGTGCGCGGCGTCGCCGGCACGTGGCGCGACCTGACCGACAACGTCAACTTCATGGCGTCCAACCTCACCGCCCAGGTCCGTAACATCGCGCAGGTCGCCACCGCCGTAGCCCGCGGTGACCTGTCGCAGAAGATCACCGTCGACGCGCAGGGCGAGATCCTCGCCCTCAAGTCGACCGTCAACACGATGGTGGACCAGCTGTCGTCGTTCGCCGACGAGGTCACGCGTGTGGCCCGCGAGGTCGGCACGGAAGGCAAGCTCGGCGGCCAGGCCCAGGTGAAGGGCGTCTCCGGCACCTGGCGCGACCTCACCGACAACGTCAACTCGATGGCGTCCAACCTGACGTCCCAGGTCCGCAACATCGCCCAGGTCACCACCGCCGTCGCCCGCGGCGACCTGTCCCAGAAGATCACCGTCGACGCGCACGGCGAGATCCTGGAGCTGAAGTCGACGGTCAACACGATGGTCGATCAGCTGTCGTCGTTCGCCGACGAGGTCACGCGTGTGGCCCGCGAGGTCGGCTCCGAGGGCAAGCTCGGCGGTCAGGCGCAGGTGCGCGGCGTCTCCGGCACCTGGCGCGACCTGACGGAGAACGTCAACCAGCTCGCCTCGACGCTGACCACCCAGCTGCGGGCGATCTCGCAGGTGTCCACCGCCGTGACCCGCGGCGACCTGACCCAGCGGATCGCGGTCGAGGCGCTCGGCGAGGTCGCCGAGCTCAAGGACAACATCAACCAGATGATCGTCACGCTGCGCGAGACGACGAAGAAGAACGCCGAGCAGGGCTGGCTCGACTCCAACCTGGCCCGCGTCGGCGGCCTCCTGCAGGGCCAGCGCGACCTCGGCGAGGTCTGCCGCATGATCATGGCCGAGGTGACGCCGCTGGTCGACGCGCAGATCGGCGCGTTCTTCCTGGCCGGCGCAGACGCCGGGTCGGGCCTGCGGCTGCGCCTGGAGGCGTCCTACGGCTACATGGCGCCCGGCGCCGAGGTCAGCTTCGCGCCCGGCGAGGGCCTGATCGGGCAGGCGTCGCTGTCACGCCGCGCGATCCGGGTCAGCGCACCCCAGGACGGCCGGCTCCAGGTCCGCTCCGGGGTCGCCGCGACCCCGCCCGCGGACCTCGTCGTCCTGCCGGTGCTGTTCGAGGGCGAGCCGCTCGGCGTCATCGAGTTCGCCGGCGTCGCGTCGTTCTCCGAGCTGCACCTGGCGTTCCTCGACCGGCTCGTGGTCACCATCGGCGTCGCGCTCAAGACGATCCTCGCCAACCGGCGGACCGAGGAGCTGCTGTCCCAGTCGCAGCGCCTCGCGCTGGAGCTGCAGGACCAGTCCGCGGAGCTCCAGCGCACCAACGCCGAGCTGGAGGAGAAGGCGACGCTGCTGTCGGAGCAGAAGGGCAACATCGAGAAGCAGAACCGCGAGATCGAGATGGCCCGCCTCGGCCTGGAGGAGAAGGCGCAGCAGCTGGCGCAGGCGTCGCAGTACAAGTCGGAGTTCCTCGCCAACATGAGCCACGAGCTGCGCACTCCGCTCAACTCGATGCTGCTGCTGTCACGGCTGCTCGCCGACAACCCGGACGCCAACCTCACCGCGAAGCAGATCGAGTTCGCGGCGACGATCCACAACGCGGGCTCCGACCTCCTCGCCCTCATCGACGACATCCTCGACCTGTCGAAGATCGAGGCGGGCCGCATGGACGTGGAGCCCGGTGAGGTCTCCTTCGACGAGATCCGCTCGTACGTGGAGCAGGCGTTCGCCCCGCAGGCGGAGGACAAGGGCCTCGACTTCACGGTCAGCACGACCGAGGAGCTGCCGCCCGCGATCGTCACCGACCCGCAGCGCCTCCAGCAGATCCTGCGCAACCTGATCTCCAACGCGGTGAAGTTCACCGAGAAGGGCGCGGTCACGCTGTCGATCAGCGTCGCCACGCCCGACCTGCAGTTCTCGTCGCCGACGCTGGCCGGCGCGCGCCGGGTGATCGCGTTCGCGGTCGCCGACACCGGGATCGGCATCTCCAACGACAAGGTCGCGCTGATCTTCGAGGCGTTCCAGCAGGCGGACGGCACCACCAGCCGCAAGTACGGCGGCACCGGCCTCGGCCTGTCGATCAGCCGCGAGCTGGCCCGGCTGCTCGGCGGCGCGATCGGGGTCACCTCGGAGGTCGGCCGGGGCGCCGTCTTCACCCTGTACCTGCCGGACGTCATCGCGACCGAGGTCACCCAGACCCTGCACACCGCGCCGGCGCAGCCCCTGGCGCCGGTGCGCAGCCTGCCGCCCGGCCCGGCGATGCTGCGGGCGCTGCCGACCCCGGAGCGGCGCCCCACCGCGGCGGCGCATCAGCTCGACGGCGCGACCGTGCTCATCGTCGACGACGACGTCCGTAACGTCTTCGCCCTCACCAGCGCCCTCGAGCTGCACGGCATGACCGTCCTGTACGCAGACAACGGCGCCGACGGCGTGCGCGTGTTGTCGGAGCACCCGGGCGTGGACATCGTGCTGATGGACGCGATGATGCCCGACCAGGACGGCAACGAGACGACCCGGGCGATCCGGCGCAACCGGCGCTTCGCGAAGCTGCCGGTGGTGTTCCTGACCGCCAAGGCGATGCCCGGCGACCGCGAGTCGTCCCTGGCCGCCGGGGCGAGCGACTACATCACCAAGCCGGTCGATCTTGACGAGCTGCTTGACGTGATGGCCGCTTGGGTAAACGGGGAGGGTCGCGCGGTGTAGGTTGCTCCGAAACGGAAGAAAGGGGCGCGTCCTTGACTGGACCGGACCGGCCGGCGAAGGTGCTGCTCGTCGACGACCGGCGGGACAATCTCCTCGCCCTGGAGGCGATCCTGCAGGGGTTGCCGGTCCAGGCCGTCGCCGCCGAGAGCGGCGAGGACGCCCTCAAGCACCTGCTGGTGGACGACTTCGCCCTGATCCTGCTGGACGCGCAGATGCCGACGATGGACGGCTTCGAGACCGCCCGGCACATCAAGCGCCGCGAGCGGACCCGGCACGTGCCGATCATCTTCCTCACCGCGGCCGACCGTGACTCGCATCTGGCGCTTCGCGGGTACGCGGCCGGCGCCGTCGACTACCTCACGAAGCCCTTCGACCCATGGGTGCTCCGAGCGAAGGTGTCCGTGTTCGTCGAGCTGTGGACGAAGACCTCGCAGCTCGCGGCGCAGTCCGAGCTGGTCAAGGCCCGGGACGGCGAGCTGCGGGCCGCCGGGGTCGCCGTCGACGAGGCCACCGCGCTGCTGAAGGCCGGGCTGGCCGCCGGCGGGGAGGTCGGCCGCTCGCAGGTGGAGAAGGCGATGGAGGCGCTGACCAGAGCCTTCAGGCAGGTTCCTGGATCATCAGTGCGCCCCTGAGGCCCGTGATGTCCAGGACGCGGATCAGGAACGCCCCGACGTTGGTCAGCACCAGATAGCTCTGTGCCATGGTCGCCTTGCGGCTGAGGACCACGAGCGTGCCGAGGCCCTGCGAGTCGCAGAACGTCACGCCGCCCATGTCGAGGACGACCCGCTGCGGGGCGTCGCCGCCGAGGATCTCATCGACGGTTGTCGCCAGCCGCTGGACCGTGGACATGTCGATCTCGCCCGCGAGCGATACCACGGTCTCGGTCGGCGCACGCCGCACTGTGACGGAAAGCTCCGGTCGATCCACCCGCACAGCCTAACGTGGATCAGCGCCCGCAGTGGCGTCGGGCACAGGCCGCCCGGGGGCGGTCGGCGTCGCCTCGGGCAGGCTGTCAGAATGGGCAGGCTGTGACAGCTTTTGACTCCGCCGGCCTCGGCCCCTACGCGGGTGACGCTCCGGCTTCGCAGGCACTGTTCGACCGCGCTCAGGCCATCGTGCCGGGTGGGGTGAATTCACCTGTCCGGGCGTTCCGCGCGGTCGGTGGCACCCCCAGGTTCATGGTCAGTGGCGAGGGCTGCTGGCTCACCGACGCCGACGGGCGACGCTATGTCGACCTGGTCTGCTCGTGGGGGCCGCTGATCCTCGGCCACGCGCACCCCGAGGTGATCGGTGCGATCACCGCCGCGGCCGCGCACGGCACCAGCTTCGGCACCCCGACACCGGGCGAGGTGGCGCTCGGCGAGGAGATCGTCGCGCGCACCCCGGTCGAGCAGGTCCGCCTGGTCAACTCCGGCACCGAGGCCACGATGAGCGCGCTCCGGCTCGCCCGCGGCTTCACCGGCCGGCCCAAGGTGGTCAAGTTCGCCGGCTGCTACCACGGTCACGTCGACGCGCTGCTCGCCGCCGCCGGGTCCGGGGTCGCGACCCTCGCGCTGCCCGACTCGCCCGGCGTCACCGGTGCGGCGGCGGGGGACACCATCGTCCTGCCGTACAACGACATCGCCGCCGTCGAAGCGGTCTTCGCCGCCGAGGGCGACCTGATCGCGGCCGTGATCACCGAGGCGGCCTGCGGCAACATGGGCGTCGTCGCGCCGCACGACGGGTTCAACGGCAAGCTCGCCGAGCTCGCCCACCGCCACGGCGCGCTGCTCATCCTCGACGAGGTCATGACCGGCTTCCGGGTCAGCCGGGCCGGCTGGACCGGCCTCGAGCCCGTCGACGCCGACCTGTGGACCTTCGGCAAGGTCATGGGCGGCGGGCTGCCGGCCGCCGCGTTCGGCGGTCGCGCCTCGATCATGGCGCACCTCGCCCCGGCCGGCCCGGTCTACCAGGCCGGCACGCTGTCGGGCAATCCGCTCGCCTGCGCGGCCGGCCTCGCGACCCTGCGACTGGCGACCCCCGAGGTCTATGCGCAGCTCGACGCGACGGCGGCCACGATCGGCAAGCTGTCCTCCGATGCGCTGGCCGCGGCGGGTGTACCGCACACGCTCGCCACCGCCGGCAGCATGTTCTCGATCTTCTTCACGGCGCAGCCGGTGCGGAACTACGACGACGCGCGCACGCAGGACGTGGCGGCGTTCAAGGCGTTCTTCCACTCCATGCTGTCCCGGGGTGTCTACCTGCCGCCCAGCGCCTACGAGTCGTGGTTCGTCTCCACCGCGATCGGCGCCGAGGCCCTGGACGTCATCGCGGCCGCGCTCCCGCACGCCGCCCGCGCCGCCGCGGCCGCCTCGGCGGGCCTCTCATGACGACGAAGACGATCGTGCACGTGCTGCGGCACGGTGAGGTGCACAACCCGGAGAAGATCCTCTACGGCCGCCTTCCCGGCTACCGGCTGTCGGAGCTCGGCGTGCAGATGGCCAAGGCCGCCGCCCAGGCCGTCGCCGAGAAGGACATCACCTACGTGGTGGCGAGCCCGCTGGAGCGTGCCCAGCAGACCGCGTCGCCGATCGCCGACCAGTTCGGGCTGCCGATCGCCGTCGACGAGCGGCTCATCGAGAGCGGCAACTTCTTCGAGGGCAAGCGGGTCGGCGCCGGCGACGGCGCGCTCCGCGACCCCCGCAACTGGTGGGTGCTGCGCGACCCGGTGACGCCGTCGTGGGGTGAGCCGTACACGGCGATCGCCTCGCGCATGTTCGCCGCGCTGATGGCCGCCCGGGAGGCCGCCGAGGGCCACGAGGCCGTGTGCGTGTCGCACCAGCTGCCGATCTGGACGCTGCGCCGGCACGTCGAGCGCCGGCGGCTGTGGCACGACCCCCGCAAGCGCGAGTGCAACCTCGCCAGCTACACCAGCTTCCACTTCGAGGACACGAAGATCGTCGGGGTGGCGTACAGCGAACCGGCCGCGCACCTCGTCGCCATGTCGCCGGGCGCGCGCGACGCGAAGGGTGCATGATGCGGGCTCGCTTCCTGTGGATCCTCGTCGCCTGCGTCTTCCTGGCCGCCTGCGACAGCGCCGCCCCGCAGAACGCCCTCGGCAGCCGCAAGATCGCTGCCTCCGACCGGGTGGCGGCGCCGGCGATGCGCGGCGACTTCATGGACCGCGCCGGCTCGTTCGACCTCGCCCAGCACAAGGGCGAGGTCGTCGTGATCAACTTCTGGGCGTCCTACTGCGCGCCGTGCCGCACCGAGGCGCCTGAGCTGGAGAAGGTGTACGGCGCGACCAAGGGCGACGGCGTCGTCTTCGTCGGCGTGAACGTCCGCGACCAGCGCGACCCCGCCGCCTCCTTCCTGGCCGACGTGAAGCCGACGTACGGCAGCATCTTCGACCCGCCGGGCGAGCTGCCGCTGAACTTCGCCGTGCCGCCCAACACGATCCCCGCCACGCTGGTCATCGACCGCGGCGGCCGGGTCGCCGCCGTCATCCGCTCCCAGGTCGACCAGAAGCTGCTCGAGCCGATCGTGCGCGACCTGGTCGCCGAGCAGGCCTGATGGTCCTCGCCGGCGTCTTCGACTTCACCACCAGCGGCCCGCTGGTCGGTGCGATCGCCGTCGCCGTCCTCGCCGGGCTGGCCAGCTTCCTGTCGCCGTGCATCCTGCCGCTCGTGCCCGGCTACCTCTCCTACGTCACCGGCCTCGCCGGCGCCGACCTCGACTCCGGGCAGCGCCGGGGCCGGGTCGTCGCCGGCGTCTCGCTCTTCATCGCCGGGTTCACGGCCGTCTTCGTCACCCTCATCGTCCTCGCGACCAGCGCCGCCATGCAGCTCATGGTCCACCGCCGGACGATCGAGATCGTCTCGGGCGTGATCGTCATCGTCCTCGGTCTGGCCTTCATCGGCCTCGTGCCGGGGCTGGAGCGGCAATGGCGGATCCAGCGGCTCCCGGCCGCAGGGCTGGTCGGCGCCCCCGTCTTCGGCGTCGTCTTCGCCCTCTCCTGGGCGCCGTGCACCGGCCCGACGCTCGCCGCGATGATCGCGCTCGGCTCCACCAGCGGCTCGCAGGCACGGGCGGTGACCCTCGCCATCGCGTACAGCCTCGGCATCGGCCTGCCCTTCATCGCGGTCGGGCTGGGCTTCCAGCGGCTCATCGGGGTCATCAAGTTCATCCGCCGCAACAGCCGCTGGGTGACCCGCGTCGGCGGCGCCCTGCTCGTCCTCGTCGGCGTCGCGCTCATCACCGGCGTCTGGCACTCGCTCATGATCGCCCTCACGGCCAGCTTCGGGCCGGGATTGGTGCCACTGTGACGCGCTGGCTCGTGTCCGTGTGCCGGCGCGCCTGGCGCCAGCTGACCTCGATGCGCACCGCGCTGGTGCTGCTGTTCCTGCTCGCCGTCGCCGCCATCCCCGGCTCGGTCCTGCCGCAGCGCAACGTGTCGCCCGAGCAGGTCCGGCAGTACCTGCGGGACAACCCCGACTGGGGCCCGACGCTGGACCGGTTCTTCTTCTTCGACGTGTACGCCTCGCCGTGGTTCTCGGCGATCTACCTGCTGCTCTTCACGTCGCTCGTCGGCTGCCTGGTGCCCCGCTTCCGGGCGCACTTCGTCGCCATGGTGCGCAAGCCTCCACCCGCACCGGCCCGCTTCGCCCGGCTGCCCGCGTCGGCCCTGGATCTGCCCGCTGCGCCGGCTTCCTCGGTGCTGTCGGTGCTGCGGCGCCGGCGGTTCCGGACCGTCGTCCGGACCTCCGGTGACGTCACCGAGATCAGCGCGGAGAAGGGGTACCTCAAGGAGACCGGCAACCTGGTCTTCCACTTCGCGCTGCTGTCGCTGCTGATCGGCGTCGCGTACGGGTCGTGGTTCGGCTGGCACGGCAACCGGCTGCTCATCCAGGGGCAGGACTTCGCCTTCTGCAACACCCTGCTCAACTACGACGAGCACGCCCTCGGCGCCCAGGTCGGCGAGGGCGACCTGCCCCGCTTCTGCGTGCGGATGGACAAGTTCGCCGCCACGTACCTCGACAACGGCCAGCCCGTCACCTACAAGGCCGACGTGACCGTCACCGAGCGGGGCCGCTCCTCCAAGCACGTGCTGCAGGTCAACGACCCGCTGCGCCTCTCGGGCGCCAACGTGTCGCTGCTCGGCCACGGGTACGCCCCCCGGCTGCGTTACACCGACAAGTACGGCAAGTCGCACGAGCAGGTCGCCGCCTTCCTGCCCAAGGACGGGATGCTCACCAGCGACGGCGTCGCCACCTTCCCGGACGTCAACCTGAACCCGTCGACCGGCACCCGCGACGAGAAGGCCCAGATCGGCTTCTCGGGCGTCTACCTGCCCACCCTGCCGTCCGACCCCTCGGTCGCGTCGTCGGCCTTCCCCGCCGAGAACGACCCGCGTCTCATGCTGCAGGCGTACCGCGGCGTCCTCGGCTTCGACGCTGGCGCGCCCCTGTCCGTGTACACGCTGGACCAGCGCCAGATCGACGCGAAGCGCCTCAGCCCCTTCGGCGACCCGATCATGCTCAAGCCCGGCGACAAGGGCACCCTCCCGGACGGCACGACGGTCGAGTTCCTCGGCACCGAGCAGTGGATCAGCATCTCGATCCGCCACGACCCCGGCCAGCCGATCGTCCTGGGCGGCGCGGCCGCGCTGCTGCTCGGCCTGCTGGGCTCCCTCACCGGCAAGCGCCGCCGCGTGTTCTTCCGGATCACCCCGACCGGCATGTCCGCGGGCGGCCTGCCGCGCGGCGACTACCCGGGCTTCGCCGAGGAGTTCGCGTCCATCGTGGCCGCGGTGACCCCTGCCGCCACCGTGCCGGACCAGGTGGCGCAGACTGACGCTGACGTCAAGGAGGTCGTTTGATGGGTGGGTTGTCCAATCAGCTGCTGGTCGTCACGATCTTCAGCTACGTCCTGGCCATGCTGGCGTACGCCGTCGAATACGCGTTCGGCGCCCGCAGCCTCGTCGGCCAGCGCGCGCTGATGACTGCTGACGCCCCAGCGGTCGAAGCCATCCCGGTGGCCGCTGCGGCTTCCACTTCTTCCGCGCATTCTTCTTCTCTGTCCTCCGCTTCCTCTTCCCCCGCGGACATTTCCGATTTTTCGGATAAGCCGGACTCTTCGGGTTCGGGTCTTCGGTGGGCGGGCGTCGCGGCCGTCGGTCTCACCGTCCTCGGCTACCTGGCCCACGTCGGCGCCCTGGTCACCCGCGGCATCGCCGCCGACCGCGCCCCCTGGGGCAACATGTACGAGTTCGTCATGACCGCCACCCTCGTCGGCGTCTCCGCCTGGCTGGTCGTGCTGTTCAAGTGGCGCAACCTCCGGCACCTGGGCCTCTTCGTCACCCTGGTCGCGTCGATCCTGCTGTCGATCGCCGGCATGACGCTGTACGTCCCGGTCGGCCCCCTCGTCCCCGCGCTCCAGTCCTACTGGCTCGTCATCCACGTCGGCGCCGCCTCGATCGCCTCGGGCATCTTCCTCGTCGGCTTCGTCGCCGCCGCCATGCACCTGATCCGCACCGGCCACGACCAGGGCAAGCGCAACTTCCCGTACAGCCTCGGCGAGCGCATCCCCCAGGCCGACACCCTCGAACGCGTCACCTTCCGCGTCCACGCCTTCGCCTTCCCCATCTGGACCTTCGGCGTCATCGCCGGCGCCATCTGGGCCGAGGCAGCCTGGGGCCGATACTGGAACTGGGACCCCAAGGAGGTCTGGTCCTTCATCGCCTGGGTCGTCTACGCCTGCTACCTCCACGCCCGCTCCACCCCGAGCGTCAGCCGCCGCATCACCTCCTGGATCGCCGTAGTCGGCTGGCTGACCATGCTCGTCAACCTCTTCGGCGTCAACCTCGTAGCCAGCGGCCTCCACTCCTACGCCGGCGTCTGACCCTCACCCCACACCGCTGATCCGCCCACCGTCACTTGATCGAAGGCGGGATCCGGCCACCACTACGGCCAGATCCCTCCTTCGATCTCTCCACGCCCGCCACCCAACCACCGGCGGCCCGCTCACGTCACCTACGCCTGTTGCATGCGCCATCCCTCGAGCGTTCGCCGGATCGATCCGCCCGGGCGCAGGCCCAACGCCCTTGAGCGCTTGCGTGGACGCGAGCCTTCGCGCGGGGCTTGGGCATGGGCATTCACATCCCGCGGGAGCCGATCATTCCGCGGAGGGTCGGCAAGCGTCCGGCACCCGCGGGCGGGCCTGACCTCTACCTCGCCCGTACGACGTCGCCGATCGACCCGCAGCGGGTTGGTGCTTCTTCAGTCCACGTTGGTGGCTCGCGCACGGTTGGCAGTTTGAGGCGGCTTGCGGGTGCTGCGTGAACGCCAACGCCCAACGCAAGCCTGCGCCCACGCGAACACTCAACCCCTGCGTGAACGTCAACACGGATGCCAAACGCCCACGGCCGTACGAGGTCCTGCGCCCGACGCCCGCGAACGCCCGACGCCTGCGTGAACGCCAGCGCCCGAACGCCAGCGCCCACGGCCACGCGAGGTCCCATCGCCGATGGTCGCCTCCGACGCCTGCGCGGAACGTCGACGCCTGCATGCGACGCCGGCGTGGACGTTGACCTCCCCGCGAAGGCCCCGCGCCTGACGCCAGCGACGCCCGCGAAGGCCGCGCGCCCGAAGCCTGACGCCTGACGCCTGACGGAACGTCAACGCCCAACGCGAAGGCCCGCGCCCGCGCGAACGCTCAACGCCTAGGGGAACGTCAACGCGGATGCCTGACGCCCACGGCTGCGCGGGTCCCGCATCTGATGTCCGTGTCCGACGCTGCGTGGAACGTCGACGTCGGCGTGCGACGCCTGCGTGGACGTTGACGTCCGTGCGGAGGCCCCGCGTCCGACGCCCGCGACGCCCGTGAAGGCATCGCCCGCGACGTCCGTGAAGGCCTCGCGTGCGATGTCGGCGTGGACGTTGACGTCCTTGCAAAGCCCCCGGGCTCGACGCCAGCGAAGTTCGCGGGAAGGCTTGATGTCCGACGGCAGGGTGGATGTCAGCGCCCGACGCCAGCGATGTCCGTGCGAGGGCTTCGTGTCCGACGCCCGCGTCCGACGCCTGCGTGGAACGTCCACGCCTGCGTGCGACGCCAGCGTGGACGTTGACCTCCTCGCGAAGGCTCCGCGCCCGAAGCCTGACGCCTGCGGGAACGGTCAACGCCCAACGCGAAGGCCCGCGCCCGCGCGAATGCTCAACGCCTAGGGGAACGTCAACGCGGATGCCTGACGCCCGCGGCTGCGCGAGGCCCGCGCCCTGATGCCCGCGTCCGACGCCTGCGCGGAACGTCGACGTCGGCGTGCGACGCCGGCATGGACCTTGACGTCCGTGCGAAGGCCCCGCGTCCGACGCCAGCGACGCCCTGCGAAGGCCCCGCCAGTGGCGCTCACGAGGCCCCGCGTCCGACGCCAGCGACGCCCTGAAGGCCTCGCCAGCGGCGCTCACGAGGCCCCGCGTGCGATGCCGGCGTGAACGTTGACGTCCTTGTAAAGCCCTCCGAGCTCGACGCCAGCGACGTTCGCGGGATGGCTCCATGTCCGACGGCAGGGTGGACGTCAGCGCCCGACGGCAGCGACGTCCGTACGCAGGCTTCGTGTCCGACGGCAGCGACGTCCGTGCGAGGCCCTGCGCCTGACACCAGTGATGTCCGTGGGAAGGCTTCGCGTTCGACTGCAGCGTGGACGTCAGCGCCCGGTGCGGATGGCAGCGTCGACGTTGACGCGGGCGAGGTCGAGGTCGAGGGCGGGGAGGTGGGGTCAGGGGCGGAGGCCGCCTAAGACGGTCAGGTCGAGGAGGGCGAACACGAAGAGTGCGATCCCCACGAAGCCGTTGGCGGTGAAGAAGGCTCGGTTGACGCGGGACAGGTCGTCGGGGCGGACGATGGCGTGCTCGTAGATGAAGGCGACGGCCGTGGCGGCCAGGCCGATCCACCACAGCCAGCCGAGGTCGACGAGCTGGCCGAACCACACGAACAGGCCGAACGTCACCACGTGGGCGGCGCTGGACAGATGGAGGGCGAAGGGGACGCCGTAGCGGGACGGGACGGAGTGGACGCCGATCTCGCGGTCGACGGTGGCGTCCTGGCAGGCGTAGATGAGGTCGAAGCCGCCGATCCACAGGCCGACCGCGGCGCCGAGCACCCAGGCGGGGGCCGAGCCGCGCAGGTCGCCGGTGACGGCGAGCCAGGCGCCGACCGGGCCGACCATCTGCGCCAGGCCGAGCAGCGCGTGCGGCCAGTTGGTGAAGCGTTTGCCATACGGGTAGAGGACCAGCGGCACCACGGCGAGCGGGGCGAGGATCAGGCACAGCCAGTTGAGCAGGGCGGCGGCGCCGAGGAACACGACGAGGGCGACGGCGGCGCCGGTCCACGCGGTGCGGACGCTGACGGCGCCGGTGACGAGCTCGCGCTGGGCGGTGCGCGGGTTGCGGGCGTCGATGTGGCGGTCGATGATCCGGTTGGCGGCCATGGCGAACGTGCGGGCGCCGACCATCGCGATCGTCACCAGGAGCAGATCGGCCCAGTTGACGTGGCCGCCGTGCACGGTCATCGCGGTCAGCGCCGACAGATAGGCGAACGGCAGCGCGAACACCGAGTGCTCGATCGCGACGAGCCGCAGGAAAGCCTTGACCCGGCTCGGGGGTGCCTCAGCGAGCGTCACTTGAACCCATACTCTCTCCAGCGCTTGTCGACCCGCGCCACGACCTCGGGAGACATGATCATCTCTTCCGGCCAGCCGCGATGGTAGCCCTCCGACGGGCCCTTGCGGGTCGCGTCGAGGCCGGCCTTGCCGCCCCAGAACTGCTGATAGGACGAGTGGTCGAGGTGGTCGACTGGGCCCTCGGTGATCAGCAGGTCGTGCTTGTAGTCGACGTTGCCGAAGGCGCGGAAGGCGACCTCGGCGTAGTCGTGCACGTCGCAGTCCTCGTCGACGACCACGATCAGCTTCGACAGCGACAGCAGGTGCGCGCCCCAGATGGCGCTCATCACCTTCTGCGCGTGCTTCGGATAGCGCTTGCGGATCGACACGATCACGCAGTTGTGAAACACGCCGGCCGCGGGCAGGTCGTAGTCGACGATGTCGGGGATCATGATCTTCAGCAGGGGCAGGAAGATCCGCTCGGTCGCCTTGCCGAGGCCCAGGTCCTCCTGCGGCGGCTTCGACGTGATGATCGAGTGGTAGATCGGCTGCTTGCGGGTCGTCATGCACTCGACGTGCAGCACCGGGAAGTCCTCGACCGGCGTGTAGAACCCGGTGTGGTCGCCGAACGGCCCCTCGGGCAGGCGCTCGCCGGGCTCCAGATAGCCCTCGAGCACGATCTGTGCGTTGGCCGGCACCTGCAGCGGCACGGTCAGGCAGTCGACCATCTCGACCCGCTCGCCGCGCAGGAACCCGGCGAACAGGTATTCGTCGATGTCGGAGGGCAGCGGGGCGCTCGCCGAGTAGGAGACGACGGGGTCGGCGCCGATGGCGATCGCGACCGGCAGCCGCTGCCCGAGCCGCTCGGCCACCGCGTGGTGGGCGGTCGAGTCCTTGTGGATCTGCCAGTGCATGCCGAGCGTGTTGTGCGAGTGCTGCTGCAGCCGATAGAGCCCGAGATTGCGCTTGCCGGTCTCGGGGTGCTTCGTGTGGGTCAGCCCGAAGTTGTGGTAGATCCCGCCGTCGTCGGGCCAGATCTGCAGGCCGGGGAGCCGGTTGAGGTCCACCTGGTCGCCCTTGTAGACGACCTCCTGGCAGGGCGCGGTCTTCACGTGCTTCGGCGGCACGGCCTTGAGCTGCAGCAGCTTGCCGATGCCTTCGCGGATGCCCGCCCAGCCGACCGGCAGCTCCGGCTTGACCAGCGACCCGATGCGCTCGCCGACCTCGTCGAGATGGGAGACGCCGAGCGCCATCGCCATCCGCCGCTCGGTGCCGAACAGGTTGATCGCGACCGGCATGTCGCCACGTGTCGGCCGGTCGAACACGAGCGCCGGTCCGCCCGCCCGGACGGTCCGCGTGACGATCTCGCTGACCTCCAGGTGCGGGTCGACGGGTGCGGACACGCGATGCAGCTCACCCGCCCGCTGGAGGTCGGCGAGGAAGTCGTTGAGGTCTGCGTACGGAAAGCCGCGTGCCATGCCCACCATCCTGCCAACCCGGTACGACACTTTCCGAGCGGGCTGGTCAGTTGTGGCAGAGTTGACCGCGTGGTGGATCAGCGCAGGCCGTGGGTCGTCGGGGTGTCCGGTGCGTCCGGCACGCCATACGCGGCCGCGGTGATCAGGGCGCTGTTCGACGCGGGCGAGGCCGTCGACCTCGTCGTGTCACGCGCCGCCCGGCTCACGATCCTCGACGAGACCGGCGCACCCTTCCGCGACGCTCACTGGAAGGACGACCTGGCCACCTGGGTGGGGCGGGAAGCGACCGAAGCAGACGTCGCCTACTGGCCCGCCGGTGATCTCGCCGCCGGTCCCAGCAGCGGGTCGTACCAGGTCAAGGGCATGCTCGTCGTGCCGGCGAGCACCGCGGCGTGCGCCGGTATCGCGATCGGCCTCTCCAAGGACCTGCTGCAGCGGGCTGCCGAGGTCAACCTCAAGGAGCGCCGCCCAGTGGTCGTCGTCCCGAGGGAGACCCCGGTGACCCGCAGTCACCTGGAGCACCTCATCGCCCTGCATGACGCCGGCGCCGTGGTCCTCCCCGCCAGCCCCGGCTTCTACTCGGCCGGAGCGGCGGCCACGGCCGCCCAACTCGTTGACTTCATCGCCGGCAAGGTCCTCGACGCTGCCGGCGTCACTCATACCTTGTTCACTCGTTGGTCGGGTGAACTCGGCCATTCCCGTTAGAGGTGTCGTCGAGCGACTCGTCTCCTTCGAGCAGTGCCCGCACCTCGGATTCCCGGAACCGCCGGTGTCCCCCCGGGGTTCGGATGCTGCTGATCCGGCCAGCCGCAGCCCAGCGTGTCACCGTTTTGGGGTCGACACGAAACAAGGCGGCGACTTCGCCGGGCGTCAGCAGACGATCTCCCGTCTCCACGGCCCCTCCTTAACCCATGGGTGGCTCGATCGGGCCCGCGCACCCCCATGCGGCAAGCTGAAAGCACGAGTCATCCTGGGATGTACGCCCATTACAGCACCGCTAGCGTGCCGTGTCCGGGAAACGAGGAAATCGCACGTGTTGGGTAATTAGCTGTGCTAAAACCCTGACCATTAGGCTGGACGCGATGGATGCGATCGATCGACAACTCATCGACCTGCTTCGAGACAACGCCCGGCTTCCATACGCGGAGCTGGCCCGGAAGGTCGGCCTGTCCGCGCCGGCCGTGCACGAACGCGTCGGCAAGCTCGAGTCGTCGGGGGTCATTCGGGGCTACCGCGCCGAGATCCACCCGGAGGCCATGGGGCTGCCGCTGACCGCCGTCATCGGCATCGTGCACGACAGCAACGGCGACACCGACGACATCCTCGAGGCCCTCCGCGAGCACCAGGAGATCGAATCCTGCTACTTCATGGCGGGCGAGGAATCGTTTCTGTGCAAGGCGCGCGTGAAGACGATCGGCGACCTGGAACGGCTCATCATCGACCTCAACCGCGTCAAAGGCATCGCCCGCACCCGCACGGCGATCGCCCTCTCCACGAAGTGGGAAGGCCGCACCCAGCCCCCGGCCTAGGCCAGCGTCGCAAGCCCGGGATAGTCGACCACATAACCCTCCGCGTCCAGCTCCAGGTCGGCCGTGAAACCCTCCGACGAATAGCGGACCCGTCGGCCGGGCAGCACCTCGTACACCTGCTGCAACGGCAACACGGCCAAGCTGGGCAGCAGGACCCACGCCGCCTCGATCGTCGCCACCGTGCCGGGCTCCGCGCGGTGCAGGCCCAGCCGGCGCACGGGTAACGTGTTGGTCAGCGGGGAGTTGTAGAGGTCGACGTCGAGCACCTGATGCAGCCGGTCGGGCTCCTCGACGCCCGCGAACGGCGCCGTCGGCAGCACCTGCTCCAGATCGCCCTGCTCGCCGGTGGTGACCCGCCACCGGCCCGCGGCCCGCTCCATGCGCAGCGTCCGTCGCCAGCCCGCACCCTCGGCCGTCACCTCCAGCCGCGTGCTCGCCCAGCCCTCGTCGGTGTGCAGGTCATATCGGCACGAATACAACGCGTTGTCGGCGGCGAACGCCATGCCCTTGGCATAGAGCCCGCGGCGGTCGTCGAGCGTGACGAACTCGCCGCCTGTCGTGTCGGTCCGCTGCCACGCGAACGCCCGAGGAAGCACCGTCATGCGTCGACGCTATCCGATGGGTACGACAAAAAGGCGGTCCGCACCAAACGCGGACCGCCCTTGTCGTCAGCGACTAACGCCGTGGACGACGATCATGGTCGTGATTCGGCCGCCGGGCCGGACGACCACCGTGCGACGGGGCACTGCGCTGGATGCGCACCGGCACACCGCTCGGCTGCCGAGCGCCCGTGACCTCGGCCAACGCCGGGTCGCCGGCCCGCACCCGCAGCTCGGTCGGGGTGACCCCGGCCTTCGCGAGCAGCGCCGCCGCCCGCCGCCGCTGCCGCGGCAGCACCAGCGTCACGACCGTCCCCGCGGCCCCCGCCCGCGCGGTCCGCCCGGCACGGTGCAGATAGTCCTTCTGGTCACGTGGGAGGTCGACATGTACGACCAGCGACACGTCATCGATGTGGATGCCACGCGCCGCGACGTCGGTCGCCACCAGCACGTTGCACGTGCCCTCTTTGAACTCGGCGAGCGTGCGCGTGCGCACCCGCTGGGTCTTGCCGCCGTGCAGGGCACCGGCCCGCACGCCGACGGCCGCGAACTGTTCGACCAGCTCGTCGACGGCCATCTGCGTCTTCACGAAGAGGATCGTGCGGCCCTTGCGGGCGGCGATCGACGCGGCGATGGCGAACTTGTCATTCGGCGGGACCAGCAGCACGTGGTGGTCCATGGAGCCGACCGAAGCGGTCGGCGGCTCGATCGAGTGCGTGACCGGGTCGACCAGGAAGCGCTTGACCAGCGAGTCGACGTCCTTGTCGAGCGTCGCGGAGAACAGCAGGCGCTGGCCGCCGGCCGGCGTCTGCCCGAGGATCTCGGTGACCTCCGGCAGGAAGCCCATGTCGGCCATCTGGTCGGCCTCGTCGAGCACGGTGACCTCCACCGCGTCGAGCCGGCAGACCCCGCGCTTGATCAGGTCACCGAGGCGGCCGGGCGTCGCGACGAGCACGTCGACCCCCCGCTCGAGCGACCAGATCTGCCGGTCATACGGCACGCCGCCGACGGCGGTCTTGCAGAACAGGCCGAGCGTCTTCGCCAGCGGCGTCAACGCGTCGTTGACCTGCATCGCGAGCTCGCGCGTCGGCACGAGGATCAACGCCTTCGGCGCATGCGGACGGGACCGTCCGCTCGCCGCCAGCCGGGCCAGCAGGGGCAGGCCGAACGCGAGCGTCTTGCCCGAGCCGGTGCGCCCCCTGCCCAGCACGTCGCGGCCCGCGAGGACGTCGGGGACCGTCGCGGCCTGGATGGGGAACGGATCGGTGATGCCCTGGTCGGCGAGTGCGCGCACCAACCTGGCGGGCAGACCGAGGCCGGCGAAGCCCGGCTCATCGGTGGATTCGAAGATGGAGGGGAACGAACTGGGGTCAGCGAGCAGCAAGGAGCTGGGACCTTCCGATTGGAGACCCTTCAGCTTATCCGATCTCGCTCACCGACCCCGCGTCGAGGTGTCGTGCCTCACTATTTCTGCGGTACGCCGCTGAACATGTCCTCCATGAATGACTTGGAGAACGTGACAGCGAGATAACCGCCCACCACGAGCACCACCACGATGACCGCGATGATGACCATGACTTTCAGGTTGCTGGATCGGGCCGGCTCGTCGTCGTCCTCGTCCGCGTCCTGCGTGCCTTGACTCAAGATGTGCCCGGTCAGCGAGCCGGAGTTCTCCAAAGGACTGCTGCCGCCGTCGGCCGAGGCTGTTGTCACCGGGGTGACACCTTGCCCGCCATAGACTGTGCCCGCAGAGCCGCGATGGTTCCGAGCCCATTTTCCGTAGCTTTCCGCCGCGGGCGAAGGGCCCGCGTCGCTCACCACCTGGGTCTCGTCGGACGCAGGCGGGGGGATCGCGGGCGGCTGCTGATGCGGCGGAGGAGACGGGTTGGCGGGTGCGCCGCTCGACGGGTAGACGGAGCCGGGCGTCCTGTCGTTGGACGGCCGGTCGTCCCGCTCGGGACCCGCCGACGGCGGCTCGGACGGGGACCAGGCTGGCGCGCCCCAGCCTGTCTGCTGCAGCGGGGGCAGCTCGGGCTGGGCGGTCGGCACCGAGTAGGCGGGCGGGCCGTCGGAGGAAGGCGGCGGCGCCCAGCCCTGCCCGGAGTCCGGCGAAGACGGGGGCGGCGCCCAGGCGGAAGCCGCGGGCGCGGCAGGAGAGGAGGGAGCCGAGGACGCAGGCGGCGCGGGGGGTTCCGCGGCCCAGCTCGGCGCGAACGGCGCCGACACCGAGTCAGTGGTCGCCGGTGGGGGCATCCAGCCTGACGACTGCCCACCGGGAGCCCAGTTCGGCGGCGCCGACACCGGCGGCGTCGAGTCCGATGGGCTCGCCGAGGGGATGGAGAAGGCCGGCGGAGACGAGACCGGAGGCATGGAGTCTGACGGTGACGCTGATGGCATGGTGTACGACCCAGCCCCCGAACTAGGTGGCGCAGAACTCGGCGGCGTCGACTGTGACGGCGTCGCGGACGGCATGGTGAACGATCCGGACACAGCGCCCGGCAAGGAGACCGGCGGCATGGAGTCCGACGGTGATGCTGATGGCATGGTGTACGACACTGCCCCGGAGCTCGGCGGCGCCGAAGCGGGCGGCTCCGACGCCGGAGCCCCGTAGGCGGGCGGCGCGAATGGCGGAGTGCCTGCCCCCGGCCCGCCCGCCGGCGGCGGTGCGAACGCAGGAGGGGCGAACGGCGGAGTGCTGGACGCCGGTCCACTCGAGGTGGGTGGTGCGAACGCGGGCGGCGTCGAGTCCGACGGCGGCGCGAACGCGGGTGGGGCCGAGGCTGGTGCGCCGAATGCGGGTGGGGCCGAGGTCGGTCCACCTGAGGTCGGCGGTGCGAATGCTGGTGGTGCCGAGTCGGATGACGGCGGCGGTGCGAACGCGGGCGGGGCGAACGGCGGGGTGCTGGACGCCGGTCCACCTGAGGTGGGTGGTGCGAACGCCGGCGGGGCCGAGGCTGGTGCGCCGAACGCGGGTGGGGCCGAGGCCGGTGCGCCCGAGGTCGGTGGTGCGAACGCCGGCGGGGCCGAGTCGGATGACGGCGGCGGGGCGAATGCGGGTGGGGCGAACGGCGGGGTGTTGGACGCTGGCCCGCCTGAGGTGGGTGGTGCGAACGCGGGCGGCGTCGAGTCCGACGACGGCGGCGCGAACGCGGGCGGGGCGAACGGCGGGGTGTTGGACGCCGGCGCGCCCGAGGTGGGTGGTGCGAACGCCGGTGGTGCCGAGGCTGGTGCGCCGAATGCGGGTGGGGCCGAGGCCGGTCCACCTGAGGTCGGCGGTGCGAACGCAGGCGGGGCCGAGTCGGACGGCGACGGCGGGGCGAAGGGTGGGGTGCTGGAGGCCGGTGCGCCCGAGGTGGGTGGTGCGAACGCCGGTGGGGCTGATGCCGGTTGGGCCGGGGGTGACTGCCAGGAGGGTGCCGGGGGAGAGGAGACCTGTTCGCCCGTCTGGCCGGTGCCTGGCTGCCAACCCTGGGGGGCCGGGGGTGGGGGGGCCCAGCCCTGGCCGGGTGCGGCGGCCCAGCCCTGCTCGGCCGGTGCGGCGGCGGGCTGCTGGCCCTGTGGCTGCTGCCAGCCGGGCTGTGCGGGGGCCGGCGGCGCGGCCCAACCCTGTGCGGGCGGGGTTGACGCCGGCGGGGTGGACCATCCCTGCTGGCCCGGTGCCGGGGGCTGGCCTGGCGTTCCGTAGGTGTTGGGCTGGCCGGGCGTGCCGTACTGGGCGGGCTGGCCTGGAGCGCCGTATTGACCCGCCGGGCCGGGCTGACCGTGCTGAGGTGCCGGGCCGTGCTGACCGTGCTGAGGTGCCGGGCCGGGCTGACCGTGCTGAGGTGCCGGGCCGGGCTGACCGTGCTGAGGCGGCGTGCCGTACTGGCCCGCGGCGCCCTGCTGGCCGGGCTGCGGGGCACCCCACTGACCAGGCTGCCCCGGGGCGCCGTGCTGACCAGGAGCACCCTGCTGTCCCGGAGCGCCGTGCTGACCAGGAGCACCCGGATACCCCGGGGCACCGTGCTGACCAGGGGCACCGTGCTGGGCCGGGGTGCCGTACTGCCCGGGTTGAGCGGGCGTGCCGTACTGGCCCGGCGCACCGGGCTGGGCGGGCGAGCCGTACTGGCCGGGGACGCCGTACTGACCGGGCTGGGCCGGGGTGCCGTGCTGGCCAGGAGCACCCTGCTGTCCTGGAGCGCCGTGCTGACCGGGAACACCCTGCTGACCGGGAACACCCTGCTGACCGGGAACACCCTGTTGGCCGGGAGTGCCGTACTGGGCAGGGGTGCCGTACTGGCCGGGGACGCCGTATTGACCCGCGGGGCCGGGCTGGCCGGGGGTGCCGTACTGCGGCGGGGGCTGGTAGGCCGGGGGCTGCTGGGCCGGGGTGCTGTAGCCGCCGGGGGTGGGCTGGGCCGGGGGAGCCTGCCAGGGCTGCTGCTGCGCGGGGGGCTGGGTCCAGCTCTGGCCGGGCGGGGTCGACACGGGTTGCTGGCCGGCCAGCCAGGGCTGCGGCTGCTGCGGTCCGGCAGGCGGCTGCGGTACACCGGCGGCCGGCTGGGCCCAAGCGGGCGCCTCCTCCTGTCCGGAGGCAGCGGCGGCGGGGCGGCCGGCGTCGGAGGTGCCCCACGGGTGCTGGGAGGACGGCGTCGTGTACGGCGTGGGCGTCTGGAACAACGGCGACGGCGGCTGCGGCCCGGGGCCGGGGAACGGCGGCGACGGCTCGGGTCCGGGGCCGGGGACCGGGGACGGCTCAGGCACCGGGAACGGCTGCGGCGTCGGCTCCGGCTCCGGCACGGGAGTGGGCTCGGGCGCGGGCGGAGTCGGCGGGTACGGCGTCGGGATCGGCTCGGGCTCCGGCGCCGGCGGGAACGGTGCCGGCTCCGGCGTGGGCACCGGCTCCGGGCTCGGGAACGGCGACGGCTCCGGGCCGGGGAGCGGCGACGGCTCCGGCCCCGGGATCGGGTCGACCGGCGCCGCGGCAGGCGAGGCGTCCTGACCAGCGGCGGCGAAGGCGCCGGAGGGAGAGGTGCCCGGACCAGCCATGGACTGCGGGAGGGCCATGGAGGTGCGGTACACGGTCGGGGTGGCGGTGGCGCGGGCGGCCTGCTCGGCCTCCTCGGCGGTCACCGAGTGGGTGCCGGGCACGGAGGCGCTGGCCCGGGCGGCGACCACGGCGGCGGCGAACGCCCCGGCGACCGGCAGCACCACCGGAGCGGAGGAGACCGGTGCGGACGAGCCGGGCGCCATCAGCGGCTCGGCGGGCACGTCGACGACGGGCCGGTCGATCGGCGCGAGCACGGGCTCGGCCGCGGCGGCCGGAGCGGGCTCAGCGGCGGGCGGGAACGGCAGGGACGGCCGCTGCACTGCGAACGGATGCACCACCTGCGGCTCCGACACCGGCGCCTCAGCGGGTGAACCAGCAGGTGAAGCGTCGGCGGCGGGTGCATCGGAGGACGAGGGTGCGCTCCACGGCAGTGCGAACGCGTCCCACGACGACTCCGGCAGCGGCCGCGGCGCCCGCGTCCGGCTCGGCAGCGGCGGCAACGATTCCTCAGCCGAACCAGCGGGCGGGTCCGACGGCGAACCAGCGGCCGGCGACACCGGGTCCTCGATCGACGCGGCGGGAGCCCCGAAGCCCGACACCGGAACCGGCGCGAACGGCGGCGCCGCCACGTCCGAGGACTCCGGCTCCGCGGGGTGGGCTCCGGAGTACGGCGTGGACTCGCCGGGCGGAGGACCGTACGTCCCGGCGACAGGGTCGAAGCTCGGCAGCTGGAACGCCGGCGGCTCGGCGGAGAGCGCGGCGGCGATCACGTCCGCCTCGGGCTCGGCGCGGCGGCGCGGCCCGTCGGGACCGGCCGGCCGCTGCTCGGGCGCCTCGTTCAACGAGCCGCTCGGCGCGGGGCTCAACCCGGCGTCCACGCCGGTGCCGGCGGGGCCCACGCCGGCGGATTGCCCGAGGCCCGCGGGGCTCACGCCGGCGTCCATGCCTTCGGGGGTGTCGGGCGCCTCGGACAGCCCGTCGGATGCGGGCGCGGCGGTGTCGGTCGAGTGGAACGCCGCGACCATCGCCGCGACCTCCGGGTCGTCCTCGTCGTCGTCGGCGTCCGCGAACGGGTCGCCGCCGGGCCAGAGGGCGCCGTCGGTGGGGGTGGGCGGGAGCTCGTACGCCGCGTCGGGGACCACTTCCGCCGGCGTGTCCGGCGGCAGCTCGGCGCCGACCGGTGGCGGTGGCGGCAGCGGCGGCAGGTCGTCGAGTGCTTCCGCGTCGGTGCTGGCCGCCGGGTTCGTGGCCTGCGGCTGCGCGCCGGGCGGGAAGCCGAACGGGGAGCCGGCCCGCACCCCCTCGTCGCGTGCGCCGTCCCGTGTCTCCCGCTCGTCCATTGCTGCCCTCCATGACCGTGCCCTGCCCGGGCGTCATCGCGCTCCCGGCGTGCCCCGCCGCCAGTCACGCGTCCACGGTGCCACATCGAGTCACGGAACGCTGGACCGGACCTCGGTCGGGTTTTGGATCATCCGCCCGTGCGGACGCCGGATTTTGTTCGGAAACGAACGGACCGGCCACGGGAGACCCGTGAGCCGGTCCGGTGGAACAGGATGCTCAGTTGTCCGACGCGGAGGGCGTCGCCTGCGCTGTCGTGCTGGCGCCGGCGGTCGACGGCTTGACGGCCGTCTTCGTCGGTGCCGCGGCGCTACTGGCCGGCGTGCTCGGCGCCTTCGACGTCTCGTCGGTGGTGGGCTCCGGCGCGGGCGGCGGTGCGGTCGTCGTCGTGGGTGCCGCGGACGACGGCGGCGCCGACGACGGCGGGGCGGACGAGGGTGGCGTGGACGAGGGTGGCGTCGACGACGGCGGGGTCGAGGACGGTGGCGTCGACGACGGCGGGGTCGACGAGGGTGGCGTCGAGGAGGGCGGGGTCGAGGACGGCGCTGTCGTGGTCGGGGTCGCGTTCGGTGCCCGCACCGCGTCGAAGATCCGGGTGGCGCCGAAGAAGCGCGACCACTTGACCTGCCCGATCTTCACCTTGTCACCCGTGGTCGGCGCGTGCACCATCTTGCCGCCGCCGATGTAGATGCCCATGTGGTAGATCGAGCGCCAGTCGCTGGAGTCGCTGGCGAAGAACACCAGGTCGCCCGGGAGCAGCTGGTCGCCGAGGGTGCGCTTGGTCGCCTGGATCGCGTGGGTGCCGTGGTACATGTCGTTGGCGACCCGCGGCACGCGGACCCCGACCTGCCCGTAGGACCAGTAGGCCAGCCCCGAGCAGTCGAAGGTGCTGGGGCCTTCGTCGCCCCACACGTACCAGCTGCCGATCTTGCCGAGGGCGTAGTTCAGCGCCTGGATGGCCTTCGGGTTGGCGACCATGCCGTCGACCGGCACGTTGTCCACGGTGCCGAGGACCTGCTCGGCGGCCGCGTCCTCCGCGGCGATCCGCAGGACCGCCGCCTCGTTGTCGGCCTTGAGCTTCTGGAACTCGGCGTCCTTGATCTTGAAGTCGGAGTCCAGCGGCACGAACGTGCCCTGCGCGGCGAGGTAGGTCGACTGGGCCAGCTCGTACTGCAGCTTGGCGGCCGCCTCCTCCTGCTCGGCGCGCAGCAGGCCACGGGCGTCCTCCTGGCTGCCCGGCTGCTGACCGAGGCCCGGGGCGAGCAGGCCGAACTGGTGCAGGTTGTGGGCATAGCCGTCGAGCGGGCCGAGACCCGTCGCGCGCTTGTAGGCCTCCGCGGCGGCCGAGTCGGCCCGGCTGCGCAGCTCGGTGACCTGGTCGGTGGCCAGCCGCAGCTTGTCCTGGGCGTCGGTGGCCGCGGCCTGCGCGGTCTCCAGGTCGATCTGGGCCTGGAGCCGTTTCTGCCCGAGCGTGCTGACCGTGACCTCGAGGGTGGCGAGCTGGGTGGCGAGCGGGCCGCGCTGCGTCGTGGTGCTCCCGCCGACGGGCACGGGCGTGCCGGTGCCGGTCTGCCCGGGCATGAGGAGCGTGCCGGCCGCGATCGGCCGCGAGCCGGTGTCGGGGATCGCGCCGCCCGGATCGGCGTACGCGGGCCGGGGGACCAGCGAGCACAGCAGCGTGCACACGACCGTGGCGACGAACATCCTGCCGCGCCGGCCGGTCGAGTGCTTCCCGCGCGGTCTGGGGGTCATGGCCGCGACCTGCGCGGATTCCTCTGCTTGTGCAGGTGGGACCCACTCGTCGCCGGGATAGCTCGCCGCTCTCAGTACCAATCCGTCCATGCCACCGTCCCCAGTCGGTCTGCCCGCCATTGGTCGATCAGGATCGATCGATCAGTCGGTCTGCCGCCCGACCGTGTTTCTGCCCACTTTTGTTTACCTCACGGAAGCAATCAGCGTCGAGAGCTGATCAATGTCAGCTTGCTCGCGATGAGGTGAACAGAGAGATGAACACCGCACTGGCGCCCGGGCCTCTTCCCCGCCGGACGGGCCGACGTACGCTGGCCTCGTGGATGCAGGTGTGAAGCGTGAACTCGAGGCCAAGGTCGTCGCCGGCGAGCGGCTGAGCAGGGAAGACGGCATCGCTCTGTATGAGAGCGACGATCTTGTCTGGCTCGGGAAGCTGGCGCACCACAAGCGCACCGAGCTCAACGGCGACCGGGTGATGTTCAACGTCAACCGGCACCTCAACCTGACCAACGTCTGCTCCGCCAGCTGCGCGTACTGCTCGTTCCAGCGCAAGCCGGGTGAGAAGGACGCCTACACGATGCGCATCCACGAGGCGGTCGCCAAGGCCAAGGAGATGGAGGACGAGCAGCTCACCGAGCTGCACATCGTCAACGGCCTGCACCCGACCCTGCCGTGGAAGTACTACCCGAAGGTGCTCCGCGAGTTGAAGGGCGCGCTGCCCGGCGTCAAGCTCAAGGCGTTCACCGCCACCGAGATCCAGTGGTTCGAGAAGATCAGCGGCCTGCCCGCCGACGAGATCTTCGACGAGCTGATCGACGCCGGCCTCGAGTCGCTGACCGGCGGCGGCGCGGAGATCTTCGACTGGGAGGTCCGCCAGCACATCGTCGACCACGCCTGCCACTGGGAGGACTGGTCCCGCATCCACCGCCTCGCCCACAGCAAGGGCCTGCGGACCCCGTCGACGATGCTCTACGGCCACATCGAGGAGCCCCGGCACCGGGTCGACCACGTCATGCGCCTGCGCGAGCTGCAGGACGAGACCGGCGGCTTCACCGTCTTCATCCCGCTGCGCTACCAGCACGACTTCGTCGACTCCGCCGACGGCAAGATCCGCAACAAGCTGCAGGCCCGCACGAAGATGGCCTCGCCCGCGGAGTCGCTCAAGACCTTCGCCGTGTCGCGGCTGATGTTCGACAACGTGCCGCACGTCAAGTGCTTCTGGGTCATGCACGGCCTGTCCGTCGCCCAGCTCTCGCTCAACTTCGGCGTCGACGACCTCGACGGCTCGGTCGTCGAGTACAAGATCACCCACGACGCCGACAGCTACGGCACGCCCAACACGATGCACCGCGAGGACCTGCTCCACCTGATCTGGGACGCCGGCTTCCAGCCCGTCGAGCGCAACACGCGGTATGAGGTCGTCCGGGAGTACGAGAAGCCGACGCCCCTCGCCGCGCGCCGGGCGGAGCCGCAGCAGGTTTGGGCGTAGAACGACACCATGTCCGCTCTGCTGAAGTACTCCCTCGCCCGGCTCGGGCTCTTCGTCCTGGCCGCCGCGGTGATGTTCGCCGTCCCGCTCGACGTCAGCGTGCTGCTGAAGCTGATGATCGCCGTGGTGGTCTCCGCCGCGCTCGCCTTCTTCCTGTTGAAGGGCCTCCGCGAGGAGGCCTCCGTGCAGGCGGTCGGTGCCGCCCAGCGCCGCACGGAAAAGCGCGAACGACTGCGCGCCGCGCTCAACGGGGATGAAGATGGGGGTGAAAGCACCACCAAAGCGGACCAATAGCGCTTAGACCTTGGTTGGTGCAGACCACCCAAGGAGTAGCGATGGCCCGCAAGCTGTCCGTATCACTCTCGCTCGCCGGCGTCGGCCTGCTGCTGCTCGTGGGGGTCAACCCCGCCGGCGCCGCGCCCGCCGAGCGGTCCGGCAGCTACGTGGTGGAGGGGGTCCGTACCCTCGAGGACCGCAACCGGGTGGCCCGCAGCGGCGCCGCGATCGACGGGATCGAGCACGGGCGGGCCGAGATCACCGCCCTGCCGTCCGAGGTGCGCAAGCTGCGCGACCAGGGCTACGCCGTCGCCGAGGTCCGCGCCGAGGACTTCCCCGCCGCCGACTCGGGGTACCACAACTACGCCGAGATGGTCGCGGAGCTGGACAAGGCCGTCGCCGACCACCCGGCGATCGCCCGCAAGATGAGCATCGGCACGTCGTTCCAGGGCCGCGACCTGCCACTGATCAAGATCTCCGACAACGTCGCGGTGGACGAGGACGAGCCGGAGGTCCTCTACGGCGCCCACCAGCACGCCCGCGAGCACCTGACCGTCGAGATGGCGCTGTACCTGGTGAAGCTGTACACCGACGGCTACGGCAAGGATCCCCGCATCACGAAGCTCGTCGACGGCCGCGAGCTGTGGATCGTGCCGGACCTCAACCCCGACGGCGGCGAGTACGACATCGCCACGGGCGGCTACCGCAACTGGCGCAAGAACCGCCAGCCGAACGCCGGGTCCAGCAGCATCGGCACGGACCTCAACCGCAACTGGAGCTACAAGTTCGGGTGCTGCGGGGGATCGTCGGCGAACCCGTCGTCGGAGACCTACCACGGCGACGCGGCGTTCTCCGCGCCCGAGACCCAGCGACTGCGCGACTTCGTGCTCAGCCGGCGGGTCAACGGGGTCCAGCAGATCAAGGCGAGCATCGACTTCCACACGTTCTCGGAGCTGATCCTCTGGCCGTTCGGCTACACGGTCGCCGACACGGTGCCCGGGCTCAGCGCCGACCAGCAGGCGGCGTTCCAGGCTCTCGGCACCGGGATGGCGAAGTCCAACGGCTACACCGCCCAGCAGTCCAGCGACCTCTACATCACCGACGGCTCGGTCATCGACTGGCTGTGGGCGACGCAGGGCATCTTCGCCTACACGTTCGAGATGTACCCAGGGGTCGGCTCCGCCAGCGGCTTCTACCCGCCGGCGAGCGTGATCGCGGCACAGACGGCCCGCAACAAGGAGGCGAGCCTGCAGCTCGCGGAGTACGCCGACTGCGTCTACCGGGTCATCGGCAAGCAGGCGCAGTACTGCGGCGGCGACACCGTCTGGTCGGACGACTTCGAGACCGCCAAGGGCTGGACCACCACCAGCGGCACCGCGACCGCCGGGCTGTGGGAGCGCGGCAACCCCGAGGCGACCACGCAGAACGGCCCGAAGCAGCTCGGCGCCACGGTCAGCGGCGACAACGACCTGGTCACCGGCCGCAGGGCGGGCACCGCGGCCGGCAGCTACGACGTCGACGGCGGCACCACCGGCGTGCGGTCGCCGTCGGTCGCGCTGCCCGCCGCCGGCCCGCTGACGCTGGGCTGGTCGTGGTACTTCGCGCACGCCGCGAACGCGTCGGCCGCCGACCAGTTCAAGGTCAGCGTGGTGCAGAACGGCTCGAAGACCGCGATCTTCACCAGGGCCGGCGCGGCGTCCGACCGTGCCGCGGTGTGGGCCGCGGCCAGCGCCGACCTCACGCCCTACGCCGGCAAGACGATCCAGCTGCTGATCGAGGCCACCGACGCCGCCGGCGCCAGCCTCATCGAGGCCGCCGTCGACGACGTCAAGATCACCCGCGGCTAGCGTTCACTAGAGGCCGCCCGAAAAGCCGTACTCGTCGGAAATCTCGATCAGTGCGAAATGAGCGCCGGCCGGGTCGGCGACGCGGGCATACCAGCCGGCCGACGACACCATCGGCTTGCGGGCGACCGTGCCGCCCAGCTCGGCCACCCGCTCGCACGCCGTGACCGCGTCGTCGACCATGAAGCACACCGTCCAGTGCTCCGGCAGCCCCGCGGGGAACCGGCCGTCGATCGGCAGCAGCCCGCCGACGGCATCGTTGTGGTGGTGCAGCTCGAAGTACGGCTCGGCGTTCTCCGTCCCCACCGCGTGCCACCCGAAGACCTCGCCGTAGAAGGCACCCGTGCGGTCCAGGTCGTGGGCGGCCAGCTCGTACCAGCAGATCGCGCCCGGCTCGAACGACACCTGCGCCCCGCCGAACCTGCTGCGCTGCCACGTGCCGAAGACCGCGCCGCCGGCGTCGGCGAACACGGCGGCCGTGCCCAGGTCCCGCACGCTGGCCGGCGGCACCTTCACGGACCCGCCGGCCCGCTCGACCGCCTCGGCGGTGCGGGCCGGGTCGTCGGTCGAGATCGAGATCAGCCACGCGGGCCGGCCGGCGGTGCGCAGGCCGGCCACGGCGCGGCCGTTGAGCGTGAAGTGCCCGTCGTCGTTGAACTGCCAGCCGAAGAGGCCGCCGTAGAACGCCCGCGCGGCGACCGGGTCGGGGCTGCCGACCTCGGCCCAGCACGGTGTACCCGGCGCGTAACCCCTTACTCGCATTCCGCGTCCTCCCGGTTGTCACACTGTTTCGAGATAGTGACATCCGGGACGTGATCACGACACCCTATCCAACGGTGCAGGAAGCGGACGTTCGTGGAGGACGTCCAGCCGCGACACCGCCCGCGTCAGGACCACGAAGAGCCGGTTCAGCCCGCGCGGCTCGGCCTCGACGATGTCGGCCGGCTCCACGACGATGACGTGGTCGTACTCGAGACCCTTCGCCAGGCTCGCCGGCAGCACCGTGACCCGCTCGTGGCGCACCACGGCGGCGATCGCCGGGACCGCCGCGTCCGCCGCGATCACCCCGATCGACCCCTCGAACGTCAGCGCCTGCCGCACCGCGTCCTGCAACGGCGTCGCGCCGATCGTCAGCGCGCCGTCGGTCCGCAGCGACCGCGCCTCCGGCACGTCGACACCGAGCGCCGGCAGCAGCAGGTTGGCCAGGGCGACCACGGCGGCCGGCACCCGGAACCCCGTCGTCAGCGGCACCACCCGCGCGTCCGGCTTGCCCAGGTGCGCCAGCAGGGTCCGCCACTCCAGCGCCGCCCACGGCGCCGTGCCCTGCGCGAGGTCGCCGAGCAGCGTGATCGACCCGTGCTCGGAGCGCCTGGCGATCACCCGCGCCTGCATCGGCGACAGGTCCTGCGCCTCGTCCACCACGACGTGGCCGAACGAAGGCACCCGGTCGATCAGTCCGGCGGCCTCGTCCACCAGCACCGCATCCGCCGCCGACCAACGGGCGGACCTCGCCGTCTTCGGCGGCCTGGCCCAGGCGATCGCCGCCTGCTCGTGCGGCTCGAGAAGCTCGTCGGCCGGGTCGCTGAGCACCTCGAACACGAGCTGCTCCGGCGTGACCGCCGGCCACGCGTGATCCAGCACCGCGACCACCGGCTGCGACTTACCCATCCGCCGCTGCCAGCCCTCGCTCGGCGAGTCGCCGCGCCGCGCCTCCGACTGCCGCATCAGCAGCGACACGATCCTGGCCCGCACCCGCTCCCGGCCGATCCCGTACGGTGGCGCCTCCCGCCGCACGTCGTCGACCACCCGCCGCAGCGCCTCCGCCGTCACCCGCCACCGGTAGGACCCGTCGGACACCGTCAGCGGCTCCTCCGGCTTCCGGATCTTGCCTTCCAGGCGTCTGCGCAGCACGTCCGCCATCCGCGGGTCGTGCTTCACCCGGGCCGCGGCCTCGTCGTCGTCCGTTTTCGCCGGTGTACCGAGCAGCCCGTCGATCGTGGACTGCTGCACCTCGATCTCGCCGAGCGCCGGCAGCACGCTCGCGATGTAGCCGAGGAACGCGCTGTTCGGCCCCACGATCAGCACCCCGGACCGCTTGAGCCGCTCCCGGTGCAGGTACAGCAGGTACGCCGCCCGGTGCAGCCCCACCGCCGTCTTCCCGGTCCCCGGCGCCCCCTGGACGCAGATCGACTCGTCCAGCTCCGCCCGCACCAGCTCGTCCTGCTCCGGCTGGATCGTCGCGACGATGTCCCGCATCGGCCCGACGCGCGGCCGCTCGATCTCCTCCAGCAGGATCCTGCTGGTGCCGAGCTCCTCGCCGGCTCGCAGGTTCTCGTCCTCGAAGCTGGTCAGCTCGCCCTTGACGAACCCGAACCGCCGCCTTCGGCTGACGTCCTGCGGGTCCTTGACGCTCGCCTGGTAGAACTTCCGGCTGATCGGTGCCCGCCAGTCCAGCACCATCGGCTCCCCGGCGACGTCGGTGACGTGCCGCCGCCCGACGTGGAACTTGTCCTGCTCGATATCCAGCTTCCCGAAGAACAACGGGGTGTCGGGACTGTCCGCCAGCTCGGCGATCCGCCGGGCCAGATGCCGCCCCAGCGTCTCCGCCGCGAACGGGTCCCCGGCCACCTGATCCCCGGTCGAGAACAGATCCTCGGCATGCTCCCGCATCCTGCGGAGCGCCTTGCGCGATGCTTCCAGGTGCGCTCGCTCAGCGGCGAGCTCGTCTTCCAGTGCGGGCACGGTGATTTCCTTCAGGGGAATCTCAGCAGCTGCTCGCTCGCGTATCCGGACCGCATCGACCCGGCGCGTAGGGACGTCCGCTGCGGTGCCTACCTCACCGCGGCCGTCAAGCGGTCCACCACCTTACGCCCCACCCACCACCCCCTCCACCCATTTCCGCCGTCGTGTCGACTCTCCTGCTTCAGACGCGGGCGCCGGCGGTGCGGGCGGCGTGGCGGCAGGACTCGGCGAGGAAGCAGCGGCGGCAGTCCGGGGCGGCCGGGGTGCACGTGTCGTAGGCGACCTGCTGGAGCAGGGGGTGGACGCGCGCCAGGTCCGGGCCGTAGGCGAGGAGGTCCGCGGCGACCCGGCGGCTGCCCGGTTTGGTGAGGCCGCCGTCGTGGTCGGTGAGGCCGAGACGGTACGCGACCCGCATCAGATGCTGGTCGATCGGCACCAGGTCGGGCATGTTGTTGATGATCGTCACGACGAGGGCGGCGGTGTGGGTACCGACGCCGGGCAGCGACAGCAGGTAGTTCAGGGCGAGCGAGCCGGAGCCGGCGATCAGCCGGTCGAACGCCGTCGCGCCGCGCCGGGTGAGGATGGCCGCCGTGGAGTGCAGGCGGGATGCCTTGACCTCGCCGAGCGGCCGGACGAGCTGGGCCAGTCTGGGCAGTGGCAGGGCGGACAGCCGTTGCGGGGTGATGCCACCGCAGGTGGCGGCGAGCCGGGGGAACACCTTCCGCACCGCCTCGGCGGGCCGGCCCTGGGCCAGGACGGCCAGGACGAGCGTCTCGAACGGCGAACCGTTCAGCAGGATCATGCCCTGGTGGTGCCGGCGCAGCGTTCTCAGCGCCGGGTGACCCGCGAGGGCCATGGCGCCGACCTGTTCGCCGTTGCGGAACGTGGCGATCAGCACGTCACGCAGCAGCGCCTCCTCCGCGCTGGTCCGGAAGGTGAACCGCAGCCCGCCGTGATCGGCCTCGACCCGCACCGGGATGCCCCGCCCATTCGGGTGGTAGGTGCGTTGCCATTCGCCGACGCCGGTTCTGTGCCAGGCCAGGGCAGGGATCTGCAGCTTCATGGTGGCCGCGAGATCAGGCGCGGTGTCGCATTCCAGGCGTAGTGCGGTAAGCATCCGTGCACCTCATCGGCAGGGGTCCAGGACGGCGAGGCACGACCGAGATGCCATCGAGTCCGCCCAGCGGCGCTCCACGCGCCGGTGCCGATGCCACTTCGGAGGTGCGCCCTCACGAAGTAGCGCTCTACGTGCCTACCCCGTTACAGATAGGCAGGTCGTGATCGTCGGTGGTCAGCCGAGACACCGAACGATCGGCGCATTTCCCCCAAGAGATGCGGCGGAAGCGCCGCTACGGCAGGGTCCATCGTTGCGCATCGGACTGGTTGCAGGCCGCCATCCGCTGCGGGGCCCTGCTGCTCACGTTGTCCGGGCTCCCGAGGCACAGCCCCGACGCCTGGTTGATCAGCGAGCCCGCGGGTCCGGACCGCCACCGCTGGGCCGCTCCGCCGTCGCAGCCGCGCAGGCGGAGCTGGTCGCCCGACGCCTGCAGGCACCGGCCGAGGGCCCGGATGGTGCCATCCCCCGCCACGGTCCATGCCTGGCCGGCGGCACCGTTGCAGTCCGACCGCCGGACCTTGTCGCCGCCGTCGTCCGGGTCGGCGCTGCCGTCGAGGCACAGCCCGGACGCGCCGGTGATCCGGCCCGTGCGGGACTCCACTCCAGGCGGCGGCGACGCAGCGGGCAGGTCGCTGGGCGCGGGGTCACCGCTCGGCAGGACGGCATCCGCGGGGGCGGGAGACACCCCGGGCAGCGGCGGCTTCCCGGGGACGGACGACGCTCCGGCCGTCCCGGGCACGTCCGACGCCCCGGGCGACGCCGCCTCCGTGCCCGGCGCCGGCAGGGCCGGCGCGGCGGCCGTCCCGAAGAGGCCACCCCTCGGCGCCGCCGTCCCGCCCGGGCTCGCGGCGGGCGCCGCGGGCCGGTCGCCGAGGCTCAGCCCGAGCGCGGTGGCGCCCAGCGCGAGCACCAGCATGCCCGAGCCGACGGCAAGGCGGCGCCAGCGGACCCGCCTGACCGGACGGGCGGCCTGGGTCGGCAGGACGTCGGTGGGCGGCCCCGCGTGTCGGCCGTCGTCCTCGGGCCGGTCGTCGGGCGCCGGTACGTCGTCCACGGGCTCGTCGGCCGCGAGCTGGTCCGCGAGCAGGCGGACGTACGGACGAACCAGCAGCGGCTCGTCGTCGAGTTCCGGCCCGGCCGTGCACGCGGCCGTCATGCTGGGATCGGTCATGCGCCGGCCGCTTCCCTCCACCCAGGGGCCGCCGGTTCAGCCGCGGCCGTCGCCGTCGCGGCCCTCGAACGACATCATGAGCAGCGCCGGGGGTCGCATGACGCCGAACGTAGCGGCCATCGGTGCGTACTGATGAAGTTGCGGAGGGTGATTTACGAAATCACCCTCCGGATTCACCCGTCCCGGGTGGGTGGAACGTCTACCTCTGTCCGGCCGGGGCGCGTCGTGGCCCTGACCGAACGGCCGACCATCAGCGGGCGGCGATGTCCACGGTCGGCGGCTAGAAGTGCTCGCGCAGCTCGGGGAGCAGCTCGAACGCGAGGAACGCGGCACCCGTCGGGTCCAGCAGGAACGCGCCCTGGCCGATGCCCGCGTCCACCGGGCCGGCCATCAGGCGCCCGCCCAGCGACTCGGCGCGCGAGGCGGTCGCGGCGCAGTCGTCGACGAGGATGATCGTGCGCCAGTGCGCGGGGGTCCCCGGCGGGTACAGCGCGCCCATCGGGCTCATGCCGCCGACCACCCGGTTCGTCGCGACCCACTCGTGGTACTCCTGGTTGGCGCCCGCCGAACCGGCGCGCTCGGTCCAGCCGAAGACCTTCCCGTAGAAGCTGACCGCCGTGGGAATGTCGGGGGTGACGACCTCGCTCCAGCAGATCGCGTTCGACTCGTTGACGACCTGCGTGCCGGCGAAGGTCCCGCGCTGCCACGCGCCGAACACCGCGCCGCTCGCGTCGGCGAAGAGGGCGCTGCGCCCGCGCGTCCCGGCCTGCGCCGGCGGGGCGAGCATGCTGCCGCCCGCGTCGGTGACCAGGCCCGCTGTCGCCTCGACGTCCTCGGTCGACACGTAGGTCAGCCACGCCGACGGGCGGCCGGGCGCGGCGGCCAGGCCGGCCACCGCCAGGTCGCGCAGCAGGAACGTGGTGGTCCCGTCGTCGGCGGGCGCCGCCGTCCAGCCGAAGAGCCCGGTGTAGAAGTCGGCGGAGGCCGAAGGGTCGGGGCTGGTCAGCACGGTCCAACACGGCGTAGCAGGGGCGTAACCACGTACTCGCACCAGTCCCCCTCAGTTGAAGATCCCCAACGATAAGAAAAAAGGTCTGACCTTAGATCATCCGAAGGGCCATGAATACCCTGGGTGCGTGGCTGATGAGACCCCGGTGCGAGCGAACATCCGCGACGCCTCGACCATGCGAGCGCTCGCGCACCCGGCGAGGATCGCCATCCTCGACCGGCTCTTCGACGGCGGGGAGCCGGCGACCGCGACGGAGCTCGCCGAGGTCTGCGGCCTGTCACCCAGCGCGACCAGCTACCACCTGCGCGAGCTGGCGAAGGTCAACCTGATCGAGCAGGCGCCGAGCCGCGGCGACGGCCGGGAGCGGGTCTGGCGCAGCCAGCTGCGGGGGCTCAACATCGAGCCCGGCCCGGAGGGCGGCGCGGCGGAGCGGGCCGCGGACCGGGAGCTGTCGCTGATGTTCCTGGAGATCGAGGACGCCCGGGCGCGCGCGTGGCTGGCCCGCCGCGACGAGGAGCCCTACGCGTGGTACACGGCCGCGACCTCGGCCGACATGCAGATCCAGGTCACCGCGCACGAGCTCAAGGCGCTCAACGACGAGGTGTTCGCGCTGTTCGAGCGGTACGCGCGGTCCCGCCGCCCCGACCCGCCGGAGGGCGCCCGCCAGGTGAACGTGACGTACCGGACCTTTCCCCGTAGTTAGGGCAACCATCTGGTGATCACGAGATGTGAAGCATTAACTTCGAAGTATGTCCTTCACATCCGCTCGTGACGTGTACCTGCTCGCGGTCGCGCGAGGCGTCTCGTACCTCGGGGACTTCATGGCCGCCACCGCGATCCTGCTCGCGCTGCAGGACCGCGGCGCGGGCGGATCCGCCGTCGCAGCCGTCCTCATCGCGTCGGTCCTGCCGGTCGTCGCGCTCGCCCCGCTCGTCGGCCGGCTCGTCGACCGGATCGACAGCCGCGTCCTGCTCACCACCGTCGGCCTCGGCCAGGCCGCCTGCTGCGCCGCGATGGCCCTCACCACCAACACCTGGCTGCTGATCACGCTGGTCGCGCTGCTGGCCGCCGGCGTCGCGGTGACCTCACCGACGTTCAACGCCCTGCTGCCCGACTGCGCCGGACCCGACGGCGTCGGCCGGGCGATGGCGATCGGGCAGACCGCCAACTCGGTCGGCTCGCTCGCCGGACCCGCCCTCGCCGGGCTGCTCGTCGGCGCGTTCGGCCTGCGCGTCCCGCTGCTCATCGACGCCGTCACCTACCTGGCCGTCGTCGCCGCTGGGCTCCTGCTGCGCACCCGCCGCACGGCGGCGCCGGCAGAAGCGGCAGGCACTGGTCGTACACCGTGGAAAATCCGCGACGACAAATTCCTGCTCGCATTGACCTGCCTGGTCGGGGCCATCGTGCTCACGATCAACGTCAACATGGTCGTGGGCGTGTTCTTCATCCGGGAGACGCTCGGCGGCAGCCCTGCCGAGTTCGGGCTCGTCGAAGCGGCGTGGACGGCCGGCATGCTGGCCGGAGGATGGCTCGCCGCGTCCCGCGCCCGCGACGACGGCGCACTCGGCCGGGTCCTCGCGCTGATGCACCTGGCGACCGCGCTGGTCGTGCTGCTGTCAGGCTTCGTCACCGCGGTGTTGCTGATGTACCCCCTGTGGCTGCTGGGCGGCGCCGTGAACGGAGCGGAGAACAACTTCCTCGGCGTCATCGCCGCCAGGCGCGTCCCCGCGGCCGTGCGAGGAGCGTTCTTCGCCCGGTTCGGCGCCGTGATCAACGCCGCCAACCTCATCGGCTACGCGGCCGGCGGCGTGCTCGTCGGCCGGTTCGAACCGCGGCAGATCGTCATCGGCTGCGGCATCGCCGGCCTCATCGCCGCCGCGACCCTCGGCAGCTGGATGTGGCGGGTCAGCGCGGCGGCTGGGTCAGCAGCTGCTTCGTCACTTCCCGGCACGTCTTCGTCCCGTAGTCCTTCCCCAGCGTGCTCGGGTAGTGCGCCATGATCCCGATCGTCCACCCGTCGCCGACGGCCATGCACGCGATGTGCCACTGACCGTCGTCCCGGGCGAGCCAGCCGTTCTTGATCGCGGTCGCCTTCTGTACGTCCGCCGGCAGCACCTCGATCGGCCCGAACCGCCCCGGCCCGCGCACGTTGCGCATCTCGTTGAGCAGCCAGCCGGTCCACTTCGGCCCCGCCGCCCGCCCGTCACCGATGCACTTCGCCAGCCGGGCCACGTCACGCGCCGACATCTGCGTCAGGCTCCACGAGTTCTGCGTGCCCTTGGTCTCCGTGAGCCCACAGGTCGTGACCATGCGCTTGATCGAGGTCAGGTTGCCGTTCTGGACGTGGTACTTGAACGTGTTCTCCGTCTCGGAGTCGCGGATCATGCGCGACAGCTCCTGCAGCGCGGCGGCCGCGGGCTGCTTGTTCTGCTCGGCCTGCCGGCGCAGCCAGTCCGCGGCGACCCAGGCCTTCGCCATGCTCGCGGTGTCGCTCGTCGTGTACGGGGTCGACCCGTACATCTTGTCTTCCTTCAGGTCGTAGAACGCCCACGACCAGAAGCCCTTGACGTTCATCGTCACCGGATTGGTCGGCGCGAAGAGCGGGCCGCTGGGGCTCGGGCTCGCTGCCGGACTCGCCGCGGACGCACTCGCCGCGGCTTCCGAGGTCGCTGCGGCGGCCTGCTGGGCGTTTTGCGGCTTTTGCTCCGCGGGTGTGCTGCAGCCCGCCAGCATGATGGCGCAGGTCAGTACTGCGAGGGGGCGTCGCATCCCCAAGAGGGTACGCGCCGTGACAATGCCCCGCCCGCCTGCGTGTCCCGCCGAATCACACGCTGTGACAATGACCGCCTCTCCTGCTTGAGCGGCGAATCCTGGGGCACCATGGGCGGTGTGCCTGCACTGCAGCGGCCCCGCGTCGGCCACATCCAGTTCCTGAACTGTCTGCCGCTCTACTGGGGGCTGATGCGCTCGGGCGCACTGATCGACGTCGACCTGCACAAGGATTCCCCCGAGCGGCTGAGCGCCGCCCTCGTTGCCGGCGACCTCGACGTCGGCCCGATCACCATGGTCGAGTACCTGCGCAACGCCTCCGATCTGCTGCTGTTACCCGACATCGCGGTCGGCAGCGACGGCCCGGTGCTGTCGGTCAACCTCGTGTCCACCGTGCCGCTCACCTCGCTCTCGGGCCGGCGCGTCGCACTGGGCGCCACGTCCCGCACCGGCGTCATGCTCGCCCAGATGTACCTGGAGTCGAAGGTCGGCGTCACACCCACGTACTTCCAGAGCCCACCCGACCTGGCCCGCATGCTCGACGAGGCCGACGCCGCCGTGATCATCGGCGACGTTGCCCTGCGCGCGATGCACGACGCCCCGCAGCACGGCTGGACCGTCACCGACCTCGGCCAGGCCTGGCGCGACTGGACGGGCCTGCCGATGGTCTTCGCCGCCTGGGCCGTCCGGCGCTCCTTCGCCGAGGCCCACCCCGGCCTGGTCAAGGACGTCCACCAGGCGTTCCTGCGCTCCAAGGAGCTCTGCCTGACCGAGCTCGACGAGGTCGCCGAGGCCGCCGCCCGCTGGGAGACCCTGTCGGCGGCAACCCTCGCCCACTACTTCCGCGTGCTGGACTTCTCCCTCGGCGCCCGCCAGGTCGAGGGCATCCGCGAGTTCGCCCGCCGCACCGCCGCCCGCGGCGTCGTGCCCGCCCTTCCCCCGAACGGCCCGGAGTTCTTCATCGGCTAGCACTACATTCGGTGACTTGGATGTATACGGCTTCAGTGATCAATTTGTATGCGTCAGGTACGGTGGAGAGAAATCGGAGCGCCACCGCGACCGCTCCCGCCTTCCGGCCCACGCGAGGCCTGAGCCCTGCCTGACGTCCTACCCGTCCCCGAGTCGCCGCCCGTTCGCTGCCTGATCGCGCGCGCCTGACACGCTCGCCCGGCTTGGAATGCTCGCCCGGCCCCGGCTGGAACGCTTGCCTGTCTGGCCCCGGCTGGTTGGGGTTGGTTGGGGCTGGTTGGTTGGGGCCGGCTGGAACGCTTGCCTGGCTGGGGCCGAGCGAGCGCGGGCGCCATCGTCGCGAGATGCCGGACGTTGGGGCTGCGGCGGGGTTGGGATGCGCGTCGAGGGCAGAGCACGGGCGGGTCCCAGTTCGGGCGGGGCGGCGAGGCCCGCGTTGCGGGCGGCCGTCGTGGCGGGACCGATCCGGCACGACCGGTGCGGTGGGGCCGATCCGGTGGGTCCGATCCGGCGGGACCGGTGCGGCGGGACCGGTGCGGCGGGACCGGTGCGGCGCGGCCGGTGCGGCGGGACTGGTGCGGCGCGGCCGGTGTGGCGCAGGGCCGGGCCGTCGCTGCCGACCGCGATGTCCGGCAGGGCAGGCGGCGATGTCCGGCAGGGGGCAGGCGGCGGAAGGTGGGTTCGCTAGGCCAGGAGTTGGCGGGTGACGCTGGTGCAGATCTCGGCGCCGTAGCCCATGCCCTTCGAGGACGGGTAGACGGTCAGGACGCTGAGGACCCACTCGGTGCCGATGGCCAGGCAGTTGACGTGCCACTTGCCGTCGCTGCGGGCGATCCAGCCGTTCTTGACCGCCGTCGTCGCCTGCTCCGCGGCCGGCAGGGCGGGCACGATGCCGAACTCCTGGCTGCTGGCGACGTTGCGCATCTCGTTGAGGACCCAGTCGGTCCACTTCGGACCGGCTGCGCGGCCGTCGCCGATGCAGGCGCCCATCCGGGCGGCGTCGCGGGCCGAGAGCAGGGTGCTGGCCCAGTCGATGTAGGCCTTGCTGTCCGTCAGCCCGCACATCTGCACGAGCCGCGTGATGCTGGCCGAGCGGCCGTCGAGGGTCCAGAAGTACGAGGCGGCGGTGTTGTCGCTGTTGCGGATCATGGATGTGAGCTGGCGGAGGTTCGAGGCGCTGGGGTTCGGGGTGCGGCGCAGGTAGTCGGCGGCCAGCCAGGCCTTGATCATCGAGGCGGTGCGCTGGGTGGTGGTGGCGTTGGGGGAGCCGGCCATCTCGCCGGTGCGGCGGTCCAAAACCGTCCAGGACCAGAAGCCCGTGGCGTTGACCGTGACGGTGGCCGGGTGCAGCAGCGCCGGCGGGAGTGACGGGGCGGCCGGCGCCGCCGGGGCGGCCTTCCGGGTCGCCTCGACCTGCGCCGCCTCGGACTCGGCCACGGCCGCGGGCGCGGCGGCGCTGAAACTGCGGTCGTCCAGCAGGTCGCTGCCCCAGACGAACGGGACGCCGATCATCACTGCGACGGCCAACAGTACGAGCATGGTGAATCCGACGCGTTTGCGCATGGGTCGGTGGTCCTCCCTGGCGGTCGCACCCATTGCATCGACCGCTGGTCATGAGCAGATGTAGCCGGGGTAACCAGCACGTAAGCAATCAGGGGGTGACGCCACGTGATGATCCCGGACAGTCTCTCCTTCCAACGCATTCTTCGCAGCTCGGACGCGCTCAAAGGTCCCTGGTAGTTGCCTCGATGACTGTGACACCTTCTTGCCGATGCGGTCAGTTGCTGTAACACTGAGGGGGTGTACGGCAACGACTTCGCCCCGCTCCTCGAGCAGGTGGACAGCGCCGAGCGGGACCTTCAAGACGCCGCCGGTCGGGACGTCGCGGCTGGTGAGGACCTCCAGGGCTACTTCGACGCGATCGTCGCGGCCGACCAGAAGATCGAGCCACGCGACTGGATGCCCGAGGCCTACCGCAAGACGCTGATCCGGCAGATCGCCCAGCACGCGCACTCGGAGATCATCGGCATGCAGCCGGAGGGCAACTGGATCTCCCGCGCGCCGTCGCTGAAGCGCAAGGCGATCCTGCTGGCGAAGGTGCAGGACGAGGCCGGGCACGGCCTGTATCTCTACGCCGCCGCCGAGACGCTCGGCATCTCCCGCGACGAGCTGGTCGAGATGCTCATCGACGGCCGGCAGAAGTACAGCTCCATCTTCAACTACCCGACCCTGACCTGGGCCGACGTCGGCGCGATCGGCTGGCTCGTCGACGGGGCCGCGATCGTCAACCAGGTGCCGCTGTGCCGGTGCTCCTACGGGCCGTATGCGCGGGCGATGATCCGCGTCTGCAAGGAGGAGTCGTTCCACCAGCGGCAGGGGTTCGAGATCCTGCACACGCTGTCGCACGGCACCCCCGAGCAGAAGGCGATGGCCCAGGACGCCGTCGACCGGTGGTGGTATCCGTCGCTGGCGATGTTCGGCCCGCCCGACGGCGACTCGACCCACTCCGAGCGGTCGATGGCCTGGAAGATCAAGCGGTTCTCCAACGACGAGCTGCGGCAGCGGTTCGTCGACATGTGCGTCCAGCAGGCCGGCGTCCTCGACCTGCGGATTCCCGACCCCGACCTGCGGTGGGACGAGGAGCGCCAGCTGCACCACTACACGCAGCCCGACTACGACGAGCTGATGCGCGTGATCAAGGGCGACGGCCCCTGCAACCAGCAGCGCATGGAGCACCGCCGGCGGGCCCACGAGGACGGCGCCTGGGTGCGTGAGGCCGCCATGGCGTACGCGGCGAAAAGAGAGAACAGTGCTGTTTGAAGTATTCGTCCGGCCGAGGCGGGGGCTGTCCCACGCCCATGTCGGCAGCCTGCACGCGTCCGACGCCGAGATGGCGCTGCGCAACGCCCGCGACGTCTACACCCGCCGCCAGGAGGGCGTCTCGATCTGGGTCGTGCCGGCCACGGAGATCACCGCGAGCAGCCCCGACGAGAAGGACGCCTTCTTCGCGCCCGCCGCCGACAAGGTGTACCGGCATCCCACGTTCTACGACGTGCCCGAAGGTGCGAGCCACATATGAGCCACTTCGGGTATGTGCTGGGCCTCGCCGACGACGCGCTGATCGCCGCGCAGCGGCTGAGCGAGTGGTGCTCGCGCGCGCCGGAGTTGGAGGAGGACATCGCGCTGGCCAACATCGCCCTCGACCAGCTCGGCGTCGCCAGGATGCTGCTGAGCTACGCCGGCGAGCTCGAAGGCCAGGGCCGCACCGAGGACGACCTGGCATACCTGCGCGAGGCGCACGAGTTCCGCAACGTCCGGCTGGTCGAGCTCGACAACGGTGACTTCGCGGTCACCATGGCCAAGCTGCTGTTCCTGTCGGTGTACCAGCGGCTGCTCTACGACCGGTCGATCGGCGCCGGCGACGAGCGGATCGCCGCGGTCGCCGCCAAGGCCAGGAAGGAGTCGGCGTACCACGTCGACCACAGCTCCAGGTGGGTCGTGCGGCTCGGCGACGGCACCGATGAGTCGCACCGCCGCATGCAGGCCGCCGTCGACCAGATCTGGCCCTACACGCACCAGCTGTTCGAGGCCGGCCCCGCCGTGCACACCCTGGCCCTGGCCGGCGTCGTGGTCGCCCCGTCGACGCTGCGCCCGGCCTGGCTCGAGACGATCGACACGGTCCTGACCGAGTCCCAGCTGAGCAGACCGAACACCGAGACGGCGGTCATGAGCAGGACCGAGCACACCGAGGCCCTGACCGAGCTGCTCGCCGACATGCAGGTGCTGCACCGCGCACACCCGGGAGCCCGCTGGTGACACTGTTCGACGTGGTCGCCGCCGTCAAGGACCCCGAGCTGCGGGTCCTCAACGTCGCCGAGCTCGGCATCCTCCGCGACGTCGACGTCACCGAAGACGGCAGCGCCGTCACGGTGACGATCACCCCGACGTATTCGGGCTGCCCCGCCATGGACCTGATCCGCAGCGACATCGAGTCCGCCCTGCACGAGGTGGGCGTCGCCGACGTCAAGGTGCGGACCGTGCTCGACCCGCCCTGGACCACCGACATGATCACCGAGGAGGGCAGGTCGAAGCTGGCCGCGGCCGGCATCGCGCCGCCGAGCTCCACCAAGGTGGCCGTCCAGCTGTCGATCCGATGTCCCAGGTGCGGGTCGCCGGCGACCGAGCAGCTGTCCCGGTTCGGCTCGACCGCGTGCAAGTCGCTGTGGCGCTGCACCGCCTGCCTCGAGCCCTTCGACGCGGTGAAGGCGCTATGACGGCCCCGCCCAAGCTGCGCCGCCCGACGTTCCACCGGCTGCCCGTCGTCGACGTCGAGCAGCTCACCGACGACTCGGTCGTGGTGACGTTCGACGTCCCGGCGCCGCAGCGCGCCGCGTTCGCGTTCCAGGCCGGGCAGCACCTCACCGTGCGCAGATGGCACGGCGACACCGAGGTCCGCCGCTCGTACTCCATCTGCTCGAGCCCGTCGAAGCTCGCCGCCGAAGGGGTCCTGCGGGTCGGGATCAGGGCCGTGCCCGGCGGGGCGTTCTCGTCCTACGCGGTCGCCGACCTCTGCCCCGGCGACGAGATCGACGTGATGCCGCCGCTGGGCCACTTCACCACGGCGTTCGACCCGGCCCGCACCCGGCACTACGGGGCGCTGGTCGCCGGATCCGGCATCACGCCGGTCCTGTCGCTGGTCGCGACGGCCCTCGAGGTCGAGCCGGCCAGCCGGTTCACCGTCGTCTACGGCAACCGCGCCGCCGGCACGGTCATGTTCGCCGAGGAGCTCGCCGACCTCAAGGACCGCCATCGCGAGCGGCTGCACGTCGTACATGTGCTGTCGCGGGAGGCGCAGGAGTCGGCGCTGCTGTCGGGCCGCCTCGACGAGCAGCGCATCGGCGCCATCCTCGACACGCTGGTCCCGGCGGCCACCGTCGACGAGTGGTTCCTGTGCGGGCCGCACGGCATGGTCCTCGACGCCCGGGTCGCGCTGAGCCTCCGGGGCGTGTCCGACGCCGCCGTGCACACCGAGTTGTTCCATGTCGCCGATGTACCGGCAGCGCCTGCCCGTGCCACCTCTGAAGTAGCGGGCGTGACGGTCGACATCGTGCTCGACGGCCGGACGTCGACCATCGCGATGGCTCCTGACGAGCGGATTCTCGACGCCGCGCTCCGGCAGCGACCCGAGCTGCCGTATGCGTGCAAGGGCGGTGTCTGCTCCACCTGCCGCGCCAAGATCGTGTCCGGTTCCGTGGAGATGGCCCGCAACTTCGCCCTGGAGCCCGACGAGGTCGCCGCCGGGTATGTCCTCACCTGTCAGGCCCTGCCGATCACCGACAAGGTCGTGGTGGACTACGACGCATGACGCTCGGGATCGATCCCATCCGCGGCCGCGGCGGCTCCGAATGAACGACATGAGACCCGAACACGAGGAGCTGCCCACCCAGCGACTCGTCGCCGTGCCGCCCCCGCAGCGCCGCGTCGACGCCGACGAGCTGCTGGGTCGGGTCGCCCGGGGCGACGAGCGGGCGTTCGCCGAGCTGTACGACCTGCTGTCGCCGCGCGTGTACGGACTGATCCGCCGCGTGCTGCGGGACCCGGCCCAGTCGGAGGAGGTCGCGCAGGAGGTCATGGTCGAGGTGTGGCGCAACGCCGGCCGCTTCGACGGTGCCCGCGGCTCCGCGACCGCGTGGGTCTTCACGATCGCGCACCGCAGGGCCGTCGACCGGGTCCGCGCCGAGCAGGCCAGCAGCGACCGGGCGCAGCGGGTGGCCGCGAGCAGCGTCGACACCCCGTACGACGACGTGGTCGAGACCGCGACGGCCCGCATCGAGCAGCAGCAGGTCCGCCGCTGCCTCGACGGCCTCACCGACCTGCAGCGCGAGGCGATCACGCTCGCGTACTACAACGGCAACAGCTACCGCGAGGTCGCCGACCTGCTCGGCGCCGCGCTGCCGACCATCAAGACACGCATGCGTGACGGGCTGATCCGGATGCGGGACTGCCTGGGGGTGGCGTTCTGATGGCCGAGACGGTGGACATCCACGCGCTGGCCGGCGCGTACGCGCTGGACGCGGTCGACGATCTGGAGCGCGCCGCCTTCGACCGGCACCTGCGGGAGTGCGGGACGTGCGCGGTCGAGGTCGCCGAGCTGCGGGAGACGGCCTCGTGGCTGACCCATGCGGTCGCCGAGGCACCCCCGCCGCGGCTGCGGGAGTCGGTACTGGCCGAGGTCGGCCGGACGGCGCAGGAACGACCCCGGCGGGGTGCCTCCGGCGCGGGCCGGTCCCGGCGCTCCCGGCTGCTGCGCTGGACCGCCGGCGCGGTCGCCGCCGCGGTGCTGGCCGCCGGCGTGGGCGTCGGCACCTGGACGGTCGCGCGGCAGGGCGTACAGCGGGAGAACGCGCGGATCGACGCCGTCCTCGCCGCTCCGGACGCCCGCCTGGTCTCCTCGGAGATGGCGGGCGGCCGGGTGACGCTGATCGTTTCGCCCTCCCGGAACGCCGCGGTGGCGGTCCTGAACGGCCTCGCCGACCCTGGCGCCGGCAAGGACTACCAGCTGTGGATGATCGGCGACTCCGGTCCCGCACCGGTCGGTGTCGTGGCCGGTGGGACGGGCCGGCAGTACATCACCGGACTCGCGCCCAGGTTCGCCGTCACCGTGGAGCCCGAGGGCGGATCGCGGCTGCCCTCGCCGACGGGCGTCGGTCAGATCAACCTGTGAGGGCGGCCTCGATCGCGGCCTGGTCCTCGGCGGTGGGGACCCAGGATCCGGCCGCGACGTTGGCCTCGACCTGCTCGGGGCTGGTCGCGCCGGCGATCACGCTGGTCACCGCCGGCCGGGCGGCCAGGCCACCGATCGCGACCGTCAGCAGGTCGACGCCCCGCTCCCTGCCGACCGCCTCCAGGCGCTCGATCGCGTCCCAGGGCGCGGCGGCGAGGACCTTGTCGAAGCCGTCCCGCGCCAGGCGGGTGCCCTCGGGGGCGGCCTCGCCGCGCCGGTACTTGCCGGTCAGCAGCCCGTGCGCGAGCGGGAAGAACGGCAGCAGACCCACCCCGTAGTGCTCCAGCGCCGGCACCAGGTCCTTCTCGATGCCGCGCTCCAGCAGCGAGTAGTAGTTCTGCGCGCTGACGAACGGCGCCTTCCCGGTGGTCTTCGCGGTCCATGCCGCGTCGGCCGCCTGCCATCCGGAGAAGTTCGAGTGTCCGATGTACCGGACTTTGCCCGCTTTGATGAGCGCGTCGAGGGCGTCGAGGGTCTCCTCGATCGGCGTCCCCGGGTCTGGGGCGTGCAGCTGGTAGAGGTCGATGTATTCGGTCTTCAAGCGCCACAGCGACGCCTCGACGGCCCTCGCGATGTACCGCCGGCTGCCCCGCGCGCCCCAGTCGGGCCCGTTCGAGCCGCGCGCGTCCATGCCGAACTTGGTCGCGACGATGACCTCGTCCCGCCGCTTTCCCAGCGCCTTGCCCAGCGCCTCCTCCGAGGCGCCCGGGGTCGCGCCGTACACGTCGGCGGTGTCGAACAGGGTCACTCCGAGATCGATCGCGGCGTGGACCACGCCCGCCGCGCGGTCCGCGTCGATGCGGCCGCCGAAGTTGTTGCATCCGATGCCGACGACGGAGACGGTCAGGCCCGAGGAGCCGAGGCGTCGATAACGCATGTCAGTCACTTGGTGATCCTAGGCACGAGAGGTCGCGGGGCCCTGCCATACCCGTTTGCCGCCAACGTAGTCTCGGAGGTGTGACGGAGACTCCGGTGATCAGCGACATTCTGCAGCGTGCGGCCGACGGCGGGCGGATCAGCGCGGAGGAGGCGCTGCTGCTCTACACCGACGCCCCGTTCCACCCGCTGGGTGAGGCGGCCGACACGGTGCGCCGCCGCCGATACCCGGACAACATCGTCACGTACCTCATCGACCGCAACATCAACTACACCAACGTCTGTGTCACGGCCTGCAAGTTCTGCGCCTTCTACCGGGCGCCGAAGCACGCCGAGGGCTGGACGCACGGCACCGAGGAGATCCTGCACCGCTGCCAGGAGGCGGTCGACCTCGGCGCGACCCAGGTGATGCTGCAGGGTGGCCACCATCCGGAGTACGGCGTCGAGTACTACGAGGAGCTGTTCTCCTCCGTCAAGCAGGCGTTCCCGTCGCTGGTCATCCACTCGATCGGCCCGTCCGAGGTCCTGCACATGGCCAAGGTCTCCGGCGTCTCGATCGAGGAGGCGATCCTGCGGATCAAGGCCGCCGGCCTCGCCTCCATCGCCGGCGCCGGCGCGGAGATGCTCCCCGAGCGCCCGCGCAAGGCGATCGCCCCGCTCAAGGAGTCCGGCGAGCGCTGGCTCGAGGTCATGACCCAGGCCCACCGCCTCGGCGTCTCCTCCACCGCCACGATGATGATGGGCACAGGCGAGACCAACGCCGAGCGCATCGAGCACCTGCGCATGATCCGCGACGTGCAGGACAAGGCGGTCGCCAACGGCTACACGACCGAGGCGGACCTCGACGGCACCGTCGGCGGCTTCCGGTCGTTCATCCCGTGGACCTACCAGCCGGAGAACAACCACCTGAAGGGCCGCACCCAGGCGACCAGCCTCGAATACCTGCGACTCGTCGCGGTCTCGCGGTTGTTCTTCGACAACATCGCCCACCTGCAGTCCTCGTGGCTCACCACGGGCAAGGACGTCGGGCAGGTGTCGCTGCACCTCGGCGTCGACGACCTCGGCTCGATCATGCTGGAGGAGAACGTCATCTCCTCCGCCGGCGCCCGCCACCGCTCCCGCCTCACCGAACTGGTCCAGATGATCCGCGACGCCGACCGGATTCCCGCGCAGCGCGACACCCAGTACCGCCATCTGCGCGTCCACCTGACCCCCGCCGACGACCCCACGGACGACCGCGTGCAATCACACTTCTCCTCGATCGCCATCCCCGGCGGCGGCACCGGCCGCTCCATCCCGCTGACGCCGGTGTCGTCATGAGCCGCGCCTCGCTGGACAAGCAGCCCCACGAGGTTGCCGCCATGTTCGACGGCGTGGCCAAGCGCTACGACCTCACCAACACCGTGATCTCCGGCGGCCAGGACCGCATCTGGCGCCGCGAGACCCGCCTCGCGCTCGGCCTCAAGCCCGGCGAACGCGTCCTCGACCTCGGCGCGGGCACCGGCGTCTCGACCGAGGAGCTGGCCAAGTCCGGCGCCTTCGCCGTCGGCGTCGACCTCTCCATCGGCATGCTCCAGGCCGGCCACGTCAAGCGCCCGGCGGTCCCGCTCCTCGCCGGCGACGCCCTGGCCCTGCCCTTCGCCGACGAGACCTTCGACGCCATCACCATCTCCTTCGCCCTGCGCAACATCGTCGACACCGACGCCGCGCTCCAGGAGATGGCCCGCGTCACCAAGCCCGGCGGCCGCCTGGTCATCTGCGAGTTCAGCCACCCCACCTGGCGCCCCTTCCGCGGCGCCTACCTCGGCTACCTGGTCAAGGCCATCCCCCAGGTCGCCAAGCGCGTCTCCAGCAACCCCGACGCCTACGTCTACCTCGCCGAGTCCATCCGCGCCTGGCCCGACCAGGAAGGCCTGGCCGGCCGCGTCGCCGCCAACGGCTGGCGCAAGGTCGCCTGGCGCAACCTCACCGGCGGCGTGGTAGCCCTGCACCGCGGCTTCCGCGTCTAGCCCCGACCGCCACCTTCACCGCGGCCCGCCGCCGGGATGCTCACCCTGCATCCCGGCGGTTTCGCGTCGGGGGAGGGCTCGCCTCGCACCCGCGCGGCGGGCCCGCTACGAGACGCTCATCCCGCACCACACGACCGGCCGCCCACATTGCACGGCGGTCCGTCGCGAGAAGCTCCAGAAAACTGGGCGGCAGGTCCGTCAGATCCGGTCCTCCTCGCCGGGCGCGACCAGCTCGCCGGGCGCGACCAGCTCGCCGGGCGCGACCAGCTCGCCGGGCGCGACCAGCTAACTCGCCGGGCGCGACCAGCTCGCCGGACGCGACCAGCTCGCCGGGCGCGACCAGCTAACTCGCCGGGCGCGACCAGCTCGCCGGACGCGACCAGCTCGCCGGACGCGACCAGCTCGCCGGGCGCGACCAGCTAACTCGCCGGGCGCGACGAACTCGCCGGGCGCGACGAACTCGCCGGACGCGACGAGCCGCTCCAGCGGCGTGGTCACGAAAGGCTCACCTGCGTTCACCGGGAGACTCACCCCGGCACCCCGGCACCCCGGCACTCCCGCACGCTGGCGGGGCGCGCCGCTGCGACCACACCGGCAGGGGTGCGCCAGCGGGCGACGTCCGATGGCCGGATGCCGTTGAGCGTGGCTCCGGCTGACGCTCCGCGACCGACCCGCCCGTGATCCCGTGCGGTTCCGGGGCCAGGGCTACCGGAACCGCACGGGATCATGAAGGACGGGGCGGAGGGCGGGGCGCCGGCCAGGCGTTCCAGCGCAGCGGGCCGAGCGCCACTGTCATCACCGCACCGGGGCCGAGCGCCACTGTCATCACCGCACCGGGGTCGAGCGGCGCCACCGTCACCACCGCACCGGGGTCAGGCGGTCCAGGTGCTGGCGGAGCTCGGCCACCAGGTCGGACGGCCGGGTGGTCAGGTCGGTCCAGGAGTAGCTGACGACCGTCCACCCGGCGGCGGCCAACCGGGTGTGCCGCTCCCGCAGCGGCGCCGGCTCCAGCTCGTCGATGCCCAGCTCGATGACCAGCTTCGCCTCGGGGAAGACCAGGTCGCCCAGGCCGATCAGGCCCCACCGGTCGCTGATCGGCTCGTGCGGTGACCAGCCCCAGATCCCGGCCCGCTGCAGCAGCTTCCCCGCCAGCTTCTGCGCGGCCGTGCGATTGCCCAGGGCGACCATCCGCACCAGCCGGACCAGCCGCGGCGTCCCGTGCCGGCCGGTGGCGTCGCGGATGCGGGTCGCCAGGTCGGGCATCGTCGTCCAGCACTCCTGCAGGGCGGTCGCCAGCAGGGCCGAGGCGGCGCCGTCGGGCAGCAGGCGGGCGCAGTCGAACACGGTGCGTGACGGTGTCGTGACCTGTTGCTGGTCGACGGTGCAGATGTCCGTCGCGGGCAGGTCCACCGGCACGACGTGGACGTGCCTGAGCCGCGGGCGGCGGCCCGGAAATGCGACGAACGTCTCTGTGCTCGGCACCTCCCAGCCGTGCCAGCGGGCGGCGGACGGGCCGGCGAGCACGGCGCCGGGAAGGGCGAGCTGCGCGGCGACGTCGCGCAGCCTGGAGGTGACCGGCAGGCCGCGGTCGGCGAAGACGTCCCGGACGACCGGGGACCAGTCGCCGGCCTGCATCTTGGTCCTGATCCGCAGGGTGCTGAAACCGCAGCTCAGAGCCTGTGCGCGAGTGAAGAGGCCGCGTTGGTCAGCGGCAAGTGCGTCGAGCCGGTCACGGTCCGGCTGCCCGGGGTTCATGATGACCGAGGATCGTCATGCACCCGTCCGAAGTCGACGCACAACAATTTTCTGTGGATAACCCAGCGCCATGATCACCGTCTCCGAGACGCTGGATCCGACCGACCGCTGCCTTGTCGTCCTATTTGCCGATCTAGGTGACCGCTCGGGTGAAAACTTAGGGTCGCCTAACCGACAGCGGACCTCGTCACGGTTCTAGACTCGCACCAGAGTGACTTTGTGAAGACTTTCACGAGCCGGAAACGACCGCAGACGACCGGGGAGCGACCTGGGGAATGACCCCGGGGATCCACCGGTCAGCGAGACGAAGGGCAGGGAGGTGACGGCTGTGACCGACACACGGCAAGACGCAGATGTCATCGTCGTCGGCGCCGGGCCCGGCGGTTCGTCCGCCGCGTTCCACCTTGCCCGGCACGGGCTGCGGGTGCTGCTGCTGGAGAAGACCGAGTTCCCCCGGGAGAAGGTCTGCGGCGACGGCCTGACCCCGCGCGCGGTCAAGCAGCTCATCAAGATGGGCATCGACACCACCGAGGAGAAGGGCTGGCTGCACAACCGCGGCCTGCGCGTCATCGGTGGCGGCATCCGGCTCGAGCTCGACTGGCCCGACCTCGCGAGCTTCCCGGACTACGGGCTGACCCGCACCCGCATGGACTTCGACCAGATGCTGGCCACGGCCGCGACCGACGCCGGCGCGATCCTGCGCACCGGCACGCCGGTGACGGGCCCGATCCTCGACCGCACCGGCCGGGTCGTCGGCGTGACCGCGACCGGCCCCGGCAAGGAGCCGCTGGAGTTCCGGGCGCCGCTGGTCATCGCGGCCGACGGGGTCTCCGGCCGGTTCGCGCTCGCGCTCGGCATCGCCAAGCGGGAGGACCGGCCGATGGGTGTGGCCGTCCGGCAATACTTCCGCAGCGAGTTCCGGCACGACGACGACTACCTGGAGTCATGGCTGGAGCTGCGCAGCCGCGAGTCCGGCGACAAGCTGCTGCCCGGCTATGGCTGGATCTTCGGCCTCGGCGACGGCCGGGTCAACGTCGGCCTGGGCGTGCTCAACAGCAGCGTGGCCTACGGCAAGACCAACTACAAGACGCTGCTCTCCGACTGGGTCGACAACACGCCGGCCGAGTGGGGCCTGTCCGACCCGGCCAACGCCGAGGGCAAGCCGCAGGGCGCCGCGCTGCCGATGGGCTTCAACCGGGTGCCGCACTACACCCGGGGCGTCCTGCTGGTGGGCGACACGGGCGGCATGGTCAACCCGTTCAACGGTGAGGGCATCGCGTATGCGATGGAGTCGGGTGAGCTGGCGGCGGAGATCGCCATCCAGGCCCTGGCCCGCCCGCAGGGCACCGCGCGCGAGCGGGTGCTGGCCAACTACCCGACCGAGCTCAAGGCGCGTTACGGCGGCTATTACCGGCTCGGCAACATCTTCGTGAAGCTGATCGGCAATCCGCAGGTGATGCGGATGGCCACCAAGCACGGCATGCCCCACCCGATGCTCATGCGGTTCGTCCTGAAGCTCCTCGCCAACCTCACCGACCCGCGGGGTGGCGACGCCATGGACCGTGTGATCAACGCGATGACCCGGATCGCGCCGGCAGCTTAGCCAGCAGGCAGACATATGACGGCACATCCCGAAAACCGCAACTGAACAGCCAAAAGCACGGCCAAAAGCACAGCCCCGGACGGAGCAGTCCGGACCTCACCGAATAGTGTTAAACCGCATACAGCTTGAGTGGTCCCCAGGGGCGGCAGCCCCGCCGGGCTCGCCGAAAGGACGGAGCAGCACAGTGTCGCTCGCGCCGTACGTACCTATCCTCGGACTCTTCGCCCTTGCCGCAGCCTTCGCGCTGTTCTCGGTGGCGGCGGCCCCGTTCGTCGGGCCGCGCCGCTTCAACAAGGCGAAGCTCGACGCCTACGAGTGCGGCATCGAGCCCACTCCGCAGCCCGTCGGCGGTGGACGCTTCCCGGTCAAGTTCTATCTGACCGCGATGCTCTTCATCGTCTTCGACATCGAGATCATCTTCCTGTACCCGTGGGCCATGAACTTCGGCATGCTCGGGGTGTTCGGGTTCGTGGAGATGGTCCTGTTCATCGTCACGGTGTTCGTCGCGTTCGCCTACGTGTGGCGGCGCGGCGGGCTGGATTGGGACTGAGCCATGGGCATCGAGGAAAAGGTACCGACCGGCGTTCTGCTGACCACCGTCGAGAAGCTGGTCAACTGGTCGCGCAAGGCCAGCTTCTGGCCCGCCACGTTCGGCTTGGCCTGCTGCGCCATCGAGATGATGGCGACCGGCGCGGCCCGCTACGACCTGGCGCGCTTCGGCATGGAGGTCTTCCGGGCCAGCCCCCGCCAGGCCGACCTGATGATCGTGGCCGGCCGGGTGAGCCAGAAGATGGCCCCGGTCCTGCGCCAGATCTACGACCAGATGCCGGAGCCCCGCTGGGTGCTCTCGATGGGCGTCTGCGCGTCCAGCGGCGGCATGTTCAACAACTACGCGATCGTGCAGGGCGTCGATCACATCGTGCCCGTCGACATGTACCTGCCGGGCTGCCCGCCGCGGCCCGAGATGCTGATCGACGCGATCCTGCGGCTGCACGACAAGGTGATGGCCGAGCCGCTCGGTGACCGTCGCCGCCGCATGATCGAGGCGCGGGTCGAGCGCGACGGCGCGCCGATCGTGGCGCCGGGCGCGATGCCGTCGAGCTACCGGTTCGACAAGGCCAAGCGCGCCGAGTGGACCAAGGCCGTCGCTCAGGGCCGCGAGGAGCAGCTGCGCATCCAGAAGTGGATGGAAGAGCGGGCGAACCTGTCCGGAGGAGCGAAGTGACTGAGGTAGAACCGGTCGGCGCCGAGCTCGGCGCCCCGGCGCAGTTCCCCCCGTCCAGCACCGCCGGCCGGGGCATGTTCGGCGTGCACGGCACGGGCGACACCTCCGGCTTCGGCGGTCTGCGCCGGCGCCGCGAGGTCGAGCTGGACTCGCCGCGGCCGTTCGGCGGGGACTTCGACGAGGTCGTCGACGCGCTCGAGGAGGCCTACCCGGGCTTCAACGACGCGATCGAGCGGATCGTCGTCGACCGCGGCGAGCTGACGCTGCACATCGTGCCCGAGCGCATCGCCGAGGTCGCCCAGATCATGCGCGACGACCCGGCGCTGCGCTTCGAGCTGCTGTCATCGGTGTCAGGCGTCGACTACCTGGGCACCGACGGCCGGCGGCTGCACGCCGTCTACCACCTGACCTCGATGACGTTCCGCCGCCGGGTCCGGCTGGAGGCCGCGGTCACGACCGAGGACCCCCACCTGCCGAGCGTCACCCAGGTGTACCCGACCGCCGACTGGCAGGAGCGGGAGACCTACGACATGTTCGGCATCGTCTTCGACGGCCACCCCAACCTGACCCGCATCCTCATGCCCGACGACTGGGAGGGCTTCCCGCAGCGGAAGGACTACCCGCTCGGCGGCGTGCCGGTCGAGTACAAGGGCGCCGAGATCCCACCGCCGGACCAGCGGAGGAGTTACCAGTGACCACCGATTACGCAAGCGCCCGGGAGACCACGGAAGGCCGGGTCTTCACCGTCACCGGCGGCGACTGGGACTCGGTCGTCAACGAGGCGGGCGCCGAGGAGCGCATCGTCGTCAACATGGGCCCGCAGCACCCGTCGACCCACGGCGTGCTCCGGCTGGTCCTGGAGCTGGAAGGTGAGACGGTCACGGAGGCCCGGACCGTCATCGGCTACCTGCACACCGGCATCGAGAAGAACCTCGAGTTCCGCAACTGGACGCAGGGCACCACGTTCGTCACCCGCATGGACTACCTGGCGCCGATCTTCAACGAGACCGGCTACTGCATGGCGGTCGAGAAGCTCCTCGGCATCGAGGACCAGATCACGCCCCGCGCCAAGACCATCCGCGTGCTGATGATGGAGCTCAACCGGGTCGCCTCCCACCTCGTGTGGCTGGCGACGACCGGCATGGAGCTCGGCGCGCTGTCGATGATGATCTACGGCTTCCGTGAGCGGGAGTACATCCTCGACATCTTCGAGATGATCTCCGGCCTGCGGATGAACATGGCCTACGTGCGGCCGGGCGGCGTCGCCCAGGACGTGCCCGAGGAGGCCCTGGCCAAGATCCGCGAGTTCCTCGGCTGGATGCCCGAGCGCATCGACATGTACGAGGACCTGCTGTCGGGCAACACGATCTGGAAAGAGCGCACGCAGGGCGTCGCCGTGCTGGACGTGACCGGCTGCCTGGCGCTGGGCATCACCGGCCCGGTGCTGCGCTCCGCGGGCCTCGGCTGGGACATCCGCAAGCAGCAGCCCTACGCGGGCTACGAGACCTACGACTTCGAGGTCCCGACCGAGTCGACCGGCGACGCGTGGGGCCGTTACAAGGTCCGGCTCAACGAGATGCGCCAGTCGGTGCGGATCGTCCAGCAGGCCATGGACCGGCTCGAGCCCGGCCCGATCATGATCGGCGACAAGAAGATCGCGTGGCCGGCGCAGCTGGCGATCGGCGGCGACGGTCTCGGCAACTCCCTCGACCACGTCGCGAAGATCATGGGCCAGTCGATGGAGGCCCTGATCCACCACTTCAAGCTGGTCACCGAGGGCTTCCGGGTGCCGGCCGGCCAGGTGTACGTGCCGATCGAGGCGCCCCGCGGCGAGCTCGGCGTGCACGCGGTCTCCGACGGCGGCACCCGCCCTTACCGGGTGCACTACCGGGAGCCCAGCTTCGTCAACCTGCAGGCGATTCCGGCGATGGCCGAGGGCGGGCTGCTCGCCGACGTCATCGTGGGCGGCGCCTCGCTCGACCCCGTCATGGGTGGGTGTGATCGTTAATGGCGTTCAGTGAGGTCACGCGCGAGCGCGCGCGGCAGATCATCGCGCGGTACCCCGAGGGCCGGTCGCGCTCGGCACTGCTGCCGCTGCTGCACCTGGTGCAGTCGGAGCAGGGATACGTCTCGCCGGAGGGCATCGCCTTCTGCGCCGAGATCCTGGGCATCACCAAGGCACAGGTCGGCGCGGTCGCGACGTTCTACACCATGTACAAGCGCAAGCCGACCGGCGACTACCTGGTCAGCGTCTGCACCAACACCATGTGCGGCGTCCTGGGCGGCGACAAGGCGTACGAGGCGCTGCGCGACTACCTGGGTGTCGACCACGACGAGACGACCGCCGACGGCAAGATCACGCTCGAGCACGCCGAGTGCCTGGCCGCCTGCGACTACGCGCCGGTGATGACGGTCAACTACGAGTTCTTCGACCAGATCACCGAGGACAGCGCGCTCACCCTGGTCAAGCAGCTGCAGAACGGCGAGCGCCCGCAGCCGACCCGCGGCACTCGCCTGTGCACGCTCAAGGAGATGGCGGTCCAGCTGGCCGGCTTCGCCGACGACCGGGGCGACGACGTCATCGCCGACGGCCCCGCGGGCGAGCCGACCCTCGCCGGCAACCGGCTCGCGGAGCGCTTCGGCATCGCGGTCCCCGGCTTCGACCCCGAAACGCCGATCTCCAAGAAAGAGGAGGCGAAGCCGTGACGCTGGACTACCAGCCCTCCCAGGAGTCGCTGTCGAAGCTGACGCCGGTGCTGACCAAGCGCTGGCTCTCGCCCGACGCGTGGAAGATCGACGTGTACGAGCGGCTCGACGGCTACACCGCGCTGCGCAAGGCGTTCAAGGCCCACCCTGACGAGCTGATCCAGCTGGTCAAGGACTCGGGCCTGCGCGGCCGCGGCGGCGCCGGCTTCCCCACCGGCATGAAGTGGGGCTTCATCCCGCAGAACGACGGCAAGCCGCACTATCTCGTGGTCAACGCCGACGAGGGCGAGCCGGGCACCTGCAAGGACCTGCCGCTGATGATGGCCGACCCGCACGCGCTGGTCGAGGGCGTCATCATCGCCTCCTACGCCATCCGGGCCAACTTCGCCGCGATCTACATCCGCGGCGAGGCCGTCCACTCCGCCCGCCGCCTCCGTGCTGCGGTCGAGCAGGCGTACGCCAAGGGGTACCTCGGCAAGAACATCCTCGGCAGCGGCTTCGACCTCGACCTGGTCGTGCACAGCGGTGCCGGCGCGTACATCTGCGGCGAGGAGACGGCGCTGCTGGACTCGCTGGAGGGGTACCGCGGCCAGCCCCGGCTGCGGCCGCCGTTCCCCGCGACGCACGGGCTCTACGCGTCGCCGACGGTCGTCAACAACGTCGAGACGATCGCCAGCATCCCGTACATCGTCCTCGGCGGCTCGGCCTGGTTCCGCAGCATGGGCACCGAGAAGTCGCCCGGCCCGAAGATCTACTCGATCTCCGGGCGGGTCAACAACCCCGGCCAGTTCGAGTGCGGCCTCGGCGTCACGCTGCGGCAGCTCATCGACCTGGCCGGCGGCATGCAGGCCGGCCACCAGCTCAAGTTCTGGACGCCGGGCGGGTCGTCGACGCCGATGCTCACCGACGAGCACCTCGACACGCCGATGGACTTCGAAGGCATGATGAGCGTCGGCACGATGCTCGGCACCACCGCCGTCCAGGTCTTCTCCGACCAGGACGACATCGTCTACGCGACGTACCGGTGGATCGCCTTCTACCACCACGAGTCCTGCGGCAAGTGCACGCCGTGCCGCGAGGGCAACTACTGGATGGTGCGGATCCTGCACCGCATCCTCGCCGGCCAGGGCACCCACCAGGACCTCGACACCCTGCTGGACGCCTGCGACAACCTCCTCGGGCGCTCCTTCTGCGCGCTCGGTGACGGTGCCACCAGCCCGGTGACGTCCTCGATCAAGTACTTCAAGCAGGACTACCTGGACTACATCGAAGGCCGCAAGGCCCCGATGTTCAAGGGCGAACTGGTAGGAGCCCACTGATGACGGACGTCGTTCCGAAGGTCGAGACGGTCAAGCTGACCATCGACGGCATCGAGGTCGAGGCACCCAAGGGCGCCCTCGTCATCCGGGCCGCCGAGCAGATCGGCATCTCCATCCCCCGCTTCTGCGACCACCCGCTGCTGGCTCCCGCCGGCGCGTGCCGCCAGTGCCTGGTCGACGTGGAAGGCCAGCGCAAGCCGGTGGCCTCGTGCACGCAGCCGGTCGCCGAGGGCATGGTGGTCCGCACCCAGATGACCTCCGACGTGGCCAAGAAGGCCCAAGAGGGCATCATGGAGTTCCTCCTGATCAACCACCCGCTGGACTGCCCGGTCTGCGACAAGGGCGGCGAGTGCCCCCTGCAGAACCAGGCGATGAGCAACGGCCAGGCCGAGAGCCGGTTCGTCGAGCACAAGCGGGAGTACCCGAAGCCGCTGCCGATCAGCACCCAGGTGCTGCTCGACCGCGAGCGGTGCGTGCTGTGCCAGCGCTGCACCCGGTTCTCCGACGAGATCGCCGGCGACAAGTTCATCGACCTCATGGAGCGCTCGTCCAACGAGCAGATCGGCGTCTTCCGGGGCAACCCCGAGTCGCCCGAGGACGACGCGCCGTTCAACTCGTACTTCTCCGGCAACACGATCCAGATCTGCCCGGTCGGCGCGCTCACCAGCGCGCAGTACCGCTTCCGGGCCCGGCCGTTCGACCTGGTCTCCACGCCGAACGCGTGCGAGCACTGCGCGGCCGGCTGCGACCAGCGGGCCGACCACCGCCGCGGCAAGGTCATGCGCCGCCTGGCGGGCGACGACCCGGCGGTCAACGAGGAGTGGAACTGCGACAAGGGCCGCTTCGCGTTCCAGTACACCAACGCCAACGACCGGCTGACCAAGCCGCTGGTGCGCGACGCGAAGACCGGTGAGCTGCGCGAGGCGAGCTGGCCCGAGGCCCTCACGGTCGCGGCCGCCGGGCTCGCCGCCGCGAAGGACAACGGCGGCGTCGGCGTCCTGACCGGCGGCCGGCTGACGGTCGAGGACGCGTTCGCGTACTCGAAGTTCGCCCGGGTCGCCCTCGGCACCAACGACATCGACTTCCGGGCCCGCCCGCTGTCCATGGAGGAGACCGAGTTCCTCGGCTCGTCGGTGGCCGGCCAGGTCGACGTCACGTACGCCGACATCGAGCGCGCCGGCGCGGTCGTCTTCGTCGGGCTGGAGCCCGAGGAAGAGTGCCCGATCATCTACCTGCGGGCCCGCAAGACCTACCTGAAGCGGGGGCTGGCCAGCTACGCGGTCGCCCCGTTCGTCAGCCGCGGGTTCGAGAAGCTCGGCGCGACCGTCCTGCTCACCGCGCCGGGCGCCGAGGCGGAGGTGCTCGGCGGGTCCGAGCAGCTGCGCGAGGCGCTGTCGGCCGAGGGCGCGATCCTGTTCGTCGGCGAGCGGCTGGCGAGCGTCGAGGGCGGCCTGTCCGCCGCGGCGCGGATCGCCGTGGAGACCGGCGCCAAGCTCGCCTGGGTGCCACGGCGCGCGGGTGACCGCGGCGCGGTGGAGGCCGGCGCGCTGCCGACCCTCCTGCCGGGTGGCCGTCCGGTGTACGACCCGGCCGCGCGCAGCGAGGTCGCCGTCGCATGGCAGCTCGACGCGGGCGTCCTGCCCAGCGCGTCGGGACGGGACACCGACGCGATCATCGCCGCCGCGAAGGCCGGCCAGCTCGGCGGCCTGCTCGTCGGCGGCGTCGACCCGGGCGACCTGGCCGACCCGCGGGCGGCCGAGGAGGCGCTCGACGCGGTCGGGTTCGTGGTCAGCCTGGAGCTGCGGCTCAGCGCCGTCGCCAAGCGCGCCGACGTGGTCCTGCCGATCGCCCCGGCGGTCGAGAAGAGCGGCTCCTACGTCAACTGGGAAGGCCGGGTCCGGCCGTTCGGCACGGTGCTGAAGACCGCCGCGATGAGCGACGCCCGCGTGCTGGACGCGCTCGGCCGTGAGCTGGGCATCGAGCTGGGTGTCGGCGACGTCGATGCGGCGCGGGCGCAGCTCGCCACGCTCGCGGAGCTGCCGCTGCCGGGCACCGCCACGGCCGGCGCCGCGCTGCGCGCCAGCGTCCGGGCCGAGGTGCCGACGGTGGCCGCGGGTGTGGCCGCCACGCCGGCCGGCGGACAGGCGATCCTGGCGTCCTGGCACCACCTGATCGACAGCGGCTCGCTGCAGGACGGCGACGGCCACCTGGCCGGGACCGCCCGCACACCGGTCGCGCGGATCTCCAAGAGCACCGCCGCCGACCTCGGGGTCGCCGACGGTGACCCGGTGACGGTCGGCACGGCACGGGGCGCGATCACCCTGCCGGCGCTGGTCACCGACATGGCCGATCGCGTCGTCTGGGTCCCGACGAACTCGCCCGGCTCGACCCTGCGGCGCACGCTCGGCGTGGCCGAAGGTGCGCTGGTCGAGATCAGCACTGGGGGTACCAACTCATGATCCTCGCCGCGAACCTCGACCAGTTCGGCAAAGACCCCTGGTGGCTGGTGCTCGCCAAGGTCGTCGTGATCTTCGCGTTCCTGGTCGTCATGACGCTCTTCGCCATCTGGTACGAGCGCAAGGTCGTCGCCCGGATGCAGGTCCGCCCAGGGCCGAACCGCAACGGCCCGTTCGGCCTCCTGCAGTCCCTCGCCGACGGCCTGAAGCTGGCGTTCAAGGAAGACATCATGCCGCGGCTCGCGGACAAGGTGGTCTTCTTCTTCGCGCCGGTGATCTCCACGATCTGCGCGTTCACCGCGTTCTCGGTGATCCCGTTCGGCCCGACGGTGTCGATCTTCGGCCACCACAGCCCGCTGCAGCTCACCGACATCCCGGTGGCGGTCCTGCTGGTGCTGGCGTGCTCGTCGATGGGCATCTACGGCGTCGTGCTCGGCGGCTGGGCCTCCGGCTCGACCTACCCGCTGCTCGGCGGCCTGCGCTCCAGCGCCCAGATGATCTCGTACGAGGTCGCGATGGGCCTGTCGATCGTCTCGGTCTTCCTGGTCTCCGGCACGATGTCGACCTCGCAGATCGTGGAGCAGCAGGCCGGCAACGGCACCGTCAACATCGGCGGCTGGAGCGCGGACCTGCCCGCCTGGTACGTCATCCTGCTGCTGCCGAGCTTCCTGATCTACTTCACCGCCGCGGTCGGCGAGACGAACCGGGCGCCGTTCGACCTCCCCGAGGCCGAGTCGGAGCTCGTCGGTGGCTTCCACACCGAGTACTCGTCGCTGAAGTTCGCGCTGTTCTTCCTCGCCGAGTACGTCAACATGGTCACCGTCTCCGGCCTGTGCGCGACGCTGTTCCTCGGCGGCTGGCGGGCACCGTGGCCGATCTCGCTGTGGGACGGCGCCAACCAGGGCTGGTGGCCGGTCCTCTGGTTCACCATCAAGGTCCTGCTGCTGCTGTTCGTGTTCATCTGGCTGCGTGGCACGCTGCCCCGCCTGCGGTACGACCAGTTCATGCGGTTCGGCTGGAAGGTCCTCATCCCGGCCAACCTGATCTGGATCCTGACCCTCGCCGGCATCCTGCTGACGATCAACACCGACAGCCTCAGCTCCGGCAGCAAGTTCGGCGTCTCCGTCGCGATCATCGTCGCGGCCCTGGCGCTCGGCTTCGTCGCGGTGGCCCTGTCGCGGCGCAACGTCACGGTGGTCGAGATGCCGAAGGCGCACCCGGGCGGCCGGGTCGGTGGCAGCAAGGGCTTCCCCTTGCCGCCGCTGAACCTCGAGGTGCCGCCGAGTCCACGGGCCAAGCGCGTGATCGTCGAGCGGGAGCCCGTCTCGACCGGCAAGGAGAGCTGACGGCACATGAGCATTGGTGGAACTCTCAAGGGCTTCGGGGTCACCTTCTCGCACATGTTCAAGAAGGTGGTCACCGAGGAGTACCCGGAGCAGCGCAAGCCTCCGGCCCCGCGGTACCACGGACGGCACATCCTCAACCGGTGGCCGGACGGCCTGGAGAAATGCATCGGCTGCGAGCTGTGCGCGTGGGCCTGCCCCGCGGACGCGATCTTCGTCGAGGGCGCCGACAACACCGAGGACGAGCGCTTCTCGCCCGGTGAGCGGTACGCCCAGACGTACCAGATCAACTACGCCCGCTGCATCTTCTGCGGCCTGTGCATCGAGGCCTGCCCGACCCGCTCGCTGACCATGAGCAACGAGTACGAGCTGGCCCGGGACAACCGGCGCGACCTCATCTTCACCAAGGAGATGCTGCTCGCGCCGCTGCTGCCGGGCATGGAGCGCCCGCCGCACGACATGCGTCTCGGTGACACCGAGAAGGACTACTACGTCGGCGCGCTCGACAACCCCGGCACGTCCGCGGGTGCCGAGCACTACAAGGGGGGTCAGGCGTGAACTACTCCCTCGAGCTGCTGGCCGCCGCGGGTGACGTGAAGGGCGGCGAGGCCGCCACCTTCTGGATCCTCGCCCCGATCGCGGTCCTCGGCGCCATCGGCATGGTCTGGGCGCGCAACGCGGTGCACTCCGCGCTGTTCCTGGTGATCACGATGCTGTGCCTGGGCGTGTTCTACGTCCTGCAGGCCGGCCCGTTCATCGGCATGGTGCAGATCATCGTCTACACCGGCGCCATCATGATGCTGTTCCTGTTCGTGCTGATGCTCGTCGGCCGCGACTCCTCGGACTCGCTGATCGAGACGTTGCGCGGCCAGCGGATGGTGGCGATCCTGCTCGGCGTCGGGCTGGCCCTGCTGATGGGCATGGGGCTGTACCGCGCGCTCGGCGGGAGCGCCCCGAAGGGGCTGGCCGAGGCGAACGCGGCCGGCAACGTGACCGGCCTGGCCAGCCTCATCTTCACCAAGTACGTGTTCGTCTTCGAGGTGACCTCGGCGCTGCTGATCACGGCGGCGGTGGGCGCGATGATCCTGGCGCACATCGAGAAGCGCAAGGAAGACAAGGTCAGCCAGCCGGAGCGGATGCTCGCCCGGTTCCGGCCGGGCAACTACCCCGCGCCGAAGCCCGGCCCGGGCGTGTTCTCCACCTCCGACTCGGTGGCGACGCCCGCGCGGCTGCCCGACGGCACCCCGTCGGACCGCAGCATCTCCAAGATCCTCCCGACCCGGGAGTTGACGTCGGCAGACGTCGCACCGAAGGGGACCGAGAAGTGACACCGACGTACTACATCGTCCTGGCGTCGATCCTGTTCACGATCGGCGCGGTGGGTGTGCTCATCCGGCGCAACGCCATCGTGCTGTTCATGTGCATCGAGCTCATGCTCAACGCGGCCAACCTCGCGCTGGTCACGTTCAGCCGGATCAACGGCTCGCTCGACGGCCAGATCATGGCGTTCTTCGTCATGGTCGTCGCGGCGGCCGAGGTCGTCGTCGGCCTGGCGATCATCATGTCGATCTTCCGGACTCGACGCTCCGCAAGCGTCGACGACGCGAACCTGCTGAAGTACTAGGGAGCGGGTTGTGGAACAAATCGCCTACACGGCGGCGTCCGGGTGGCTGGGCTCGTTCTGGCTGCTCGTCGCGATCCCGCTGGCGAGCGCGGCGGTGCTGCTGCTGCTCGGCAAGCGCGCCGACCGTTGGGGACACTGGCTCGGCGTGCTCAGCGTCGCCACGTCCTTCGTGCTGGGACTGACCTACTTCTTCACGCTCCGCGGGCTGGAGAACCGCAGCGGCGTCGAGCTGAAGCTGTGGGACTACATCGGCGTCGGGGACTTCAAGGTCGAGCTGGGTCTGCTGTTCGACCCGTTGTCGGCGATGTTCGTCCTGCTGATCACGGGCGTCGGTTCGCTGATCCACCTGTACGCGGTGGGTTACATGGACCACGACCCGGGTCGCCGGAAGTTCTTCGGCTACTTCAACCTGTTCGTCGCGGCGATGCTGCTGCTGGTCCTCGGCAACAACTACGTGATGCTCTACTTCGGCTGGGAGGGCGTCGGTCTCGCGTCCTACCTGCTGATCTCGTTCTGGTACCTGCGCCCGAGCGCGGCGACCGCCGGTAAGAAGGCGTTCCTGATGAACCGCGTCGGTGACGCCGGTTTCGCGATCGCCATCTTCATGATGTTCGCCTACCTCGGCACGGTCGACTACGCCGAGGTCTTCAACGGCGTCGGCAAGCTCAGCAACGGCGTGGTCCTGACCATGGCGCTCCTGCTGCTGCTCGGCGCGGCCGGCAAGTCCGGCCAGTTCCCGCTGCAGGCCTGGCTCCCGGACGCCATGGAGGGCCCGACCCCGGTGTCGGCGCTCATCCACGCCGCCACGATGGTCACCGCCGGCGTCTACCTGGTCGCCCGGTCGCACCCGATCTTCGACGCCAACTCCACGGCGCAGACGGTCGTGGTCGCGGTCGGCGCGCTGACGCTGCTGATGGGCTGCATCATCGGCACCGCCAAGGACGACATCAAGCGGGTCCTCGCCTGGTCGACGGTCAGCCAGATCGGCTACATGTTCCTGGGTGTCGGGCTCGGCGGCGCCGCCTACGCGCTCGCCCTGATCCACCTGCTCGCGCACGGCTTCTTCAAGGCGGGAATGTTCCTCGGCGCCGGTTCGGTCATGCACGGCATGCACGACCAGACCGACATCCGCCGCTTCGGCGGGCTGTGGAAGTACATGAAGATCACCTGGGTCACGTTCGGCCTAGGCTGGCTGGCCATCATCGGCTTCCCCGGCCTGTCCGGCTTCTTCTCCAAGGAGCCGATCATCGTCGCGGCGTTCGAGCGCGAGGGCTGGACCGCCTGGCTGTTCGGCGGCGCGGCCCTGCTGGGCGCCGGGCTGACCGCGTTCTACATGACCCGGCTCTTCTGGCTGACGTTCCACGGCCCGGAGCGGTGGACCGACGACATCCGGCACCCGCACGAGTCGCCGAAGATCATGACGATCCCGCTGATCCTGCTGGCGATCGGGTCGGTCGCGGCCGGTTACCTGCTGTCGACCTCGGTGCCCGACTGGCTGACCCCGGTCTACGGCAGCGAGCACGCCGAGCACGAGCCGGTCATGAGCCACCTGCTCATCACCGTCCTGTCGCTCGTGATGACGTTCGCCGGCGCCGGCCTGGCCATCGCGCTGTTCAACAAGGGCACCGCCCTGCAGGAGGAGCCGGCCGGACCGCTGGTCACCGCGGCCCGCAAGAACCTCTACACCGACTCGTTCAACGAGGCGGTCTTCGAGGCGCCCGGCCGCTACCTGACCCGCGCGCTGGTCTACCTCGACAACCGTGGCATCGACGGGCTGGTCAACGGCCTCGCCGCGGGTGTGGGCGGCGGCTCCGGCCGGCTCCGCCGGGCGCAGACCGGTTTCGTGCGCTCCTATGCCCTGTCCATCCTTGGAGGCGCGGTGCTCGTGGTGGCCGCCATGCTGGCGGTGACGTTCGGATGAGCTCCTTTCCGTACCTGACCGTGCTCACGGTCGCGCCGCTCGTCGGCGCCGCCGGGATCGCGTTCCTGCCGAAGGACAAGCCGGAGCTGGCCAAGCGCGCCGCGTTCGGCTGGTCGCTGCTGATCCTGGCGCTGACCGTCGGGCTGTGGCTGCAGTTCAAGCCCAACGGCGACCGGTTCCAGTTCCGCGAGTCGTACACCTGGATCCCGCAGTGGGGCGCCAAGTTCACGTTCGCGGTCGACGGCATCGCCCTGGTGATGATCGCGCTGATCGCGCTGCTGGTGCCGCTGGTCGTGCTCGCGTCCTGGCACGACGCCGACAAGAGCAAGCGGTCGGTGCCGGCGTACTTCGCGCTGCTGCTGGCCCTCGAAGCCACGATGATCGGCGTCTTCGCCGCGCAGGACGTGTTCCTGTTCTACGTGTTCTTCGAGGTCATGCTCGTGCCGATGTACTTCCTCATCGGCTCCTACGGCGGGCACCAGAAGCAGTACGCGGCCGTCAAGTTCTTCCTGTACTCCCTCGTCGGCGGCCTGTTCATGCTCGCCGCCGTGGTCGGGCTGTGGGTGCTGGGCGGGCACACCTTCGACTGGCAGACGCTGGTGTCCGCGGACTTCAGCGTCACCGCCGAGCGGTGGCTGTTCCTCGGCTTCTTCCTCGCGTTCGCGATCAAGGCGCCGTTCTTCCCGTTCCACACCTGGCTGCCCGACGCCGGTGGCGCCGCGCAGGCCGGCTCGGCGGCGCTGCTCGTCGGCGTCATGGACAAGGTCGGCACGTTCGGCATCCTGCGCTACTGCCTGCCGCTGTTCCCCAACGCCTCGAAGTACTTCGCCTGGCTGGGGCTGACGCTCGCGCTGGTCGGCATCGTGTACGGCGCGCTGGTGGCGATCGGTCAGCAGGACCTGAAGCGGCTGGTCTCCTACACGTCGATCGCCCACTTCGGCTTCATCGGCATCGGCATCTTCGCCTTCACCACCCAGGCGGGCACCGGCGCCGTGCTGTACATGGTCAACCACGGCCTCGCGACCGGCCTGCTCTTCCTGGTCGTCGGCATGCTGGTCAGCCGGCGCGGCAGCGCCCTGGTGAGCGACTTCGGCGGCGCCGGCAAGCTCGTGCCGGTCCTCGCCGGCGTGTTCTTCATCGCCGGTCTCGCCTCGCTCGCACTGCCCGGCACCTCGCCGTTCGTCTCCGAGTTCCTGGTGCTGATCGGCACGTTCACGGTGAACAAGACGGTGGCCGTCATCGCCACCGCCGGCATCATCCTGGCCGCCGGCTACGTGCTCTGGATGATCCAGCGCACCACGCAGGGCACCACGAACCCGAAGCTGCTCGAGGTCAAGGCGATGAGCCGCGACCTGTCGCTGCGTGAGGCCGTCGTCGTCACGCCGCTGATCGTGCTGATCCTGGTGCTCGGCTTCTACCCGAAGCCGGTCATCGACGTGATCAACCCGGCGATCAAGGCGACGATGACGGACATGCACGTCACCGACCCGAAAGCCACCGCAGGCACCGTGGAGGCCGGCAAGTGAACGACAAACTCCAACTGCCGCACCTGGACTACGCGGCCCTGTCGCCGATGCTGATCCTCTTCGGCGTCGCGTGCGTCGGCGTGCTCGTCGAGGGCTTCGTGCCGCGGCGGTTCCGGCACACCGTGCAGCTCTCGCTGTCGCTGCTCGGCATGGTCGCCGCGCTCGTCATGGTGATCAACCAGGGCAGCAAGGAGGTGCTCACGGCGCACACCGCGGTCGCCATCGACAAGCCGGGCCTGTTCCTGTCGGCGTCGGTGATCGTCCTCGGCATCGTGTCGCTGCTGCTGATCGGGGAGCGGACGCTGGAGACCGGCGGCGCGTTCGTCGCGCAGGCCGCGGTGACCGCCAACACGGACGCCGACCGCGACCAGGCCACCCGCACCGCCGGCGCCACCGAGGTCTTCCCGCTGGCGATGTTCGCGTTCGGCGGCATGCTGCTCTTCTGCACCGCCAACGACCTGCTGGTCATGTTCGTGGCGCTCGAGGTCTTCTCGCTGCCGCTGTACCTGCTGTGCGCCCTCGCCCGCCGCCGGCGGCTGCTCTCGCAGGAGGCCGCGCTCAAGTACTTCCTGCTCGGCTCGTTCGCCTCGGCGTTCTTCCTCTTCGGCATCGCGCTGATCTACGGGTACGCCGGCCAGGTCGACTTCAAGGCGATCGACACCGCGATCCAGAACTCCGCCAACGACGACATCCTGCTCTACATCGGCCTGGCGATGCTGTCGATCGGCCTGCTCTTCAAGGCCGCCGCGGTCCCGTTCCACGTGTGGACCCCGGACGTCTACCAGGGCGCGCCGACCCCGGTCACCGCGCTCATGGCGGCCTGCACCAAGGTGGCCGCGTTCGGCGGTCTGCTGCGGCTGGTCAACGTCGGCTTCTCCCGCACCGAGTGGGCGCTGCAGGACGTGCTCGGCACCGTGGCGGTCATCACGATGCTCGTCGGCGCGATCCTGGCCGTCACGCAGACCGACATCAAGCGCCTGCTCGCCTACTCCTCGATCGCCAACGCCGGCTACCTGCTCGTCGGTGTCCTCGCGTTCAGCAAGGGCGTCTCCAGCTCGATGTTCTACCTGGTCGCCTACGGCTTCACGGTGCTCGCCGCGTTCGCCGTGGTGACCCTGGTCCGCGACGCCGACGGCGAGGCGACCCACCTGTCCCGCTGGGCCGGGCTCGGGAAGCGTTCGCCGCTGTATGCGACGCTCTTCACGTTCATCCTGCTGGCCTTCGCCGGTCTGCCGCTGACCAGCGGTTTCACCGCAAAGTTCGGCGTCTTCGCCTCCGCCATCGACGCCGGCCAGACGTGGCTGGTGATCGCCGGCGTGGTGAGCAGCGCCATTCTGGCCTTCCCCTATCTGCGGGTGGTCGTCATGATGTGGCTGTCGGAGCCGGGCGAGACCACCCCTGCGGTGTCGATCCCGGGCGCGATGACGGCAGCGGCGCTGGTCATCGGGACCGTCGCGACCTTGGTGCTTGGTGTCGCCCCGAGCGTGCTGCTCGATGCGACCGAGCACGCCGGGGCATTCTTCGGAAAATAGCCCCGCACACCGTGACGTCCCCCGTGGCCAACCACGTGGGGACGTCGCTGTATGAAGGGCGACGCAAGCTGATCGGACAGGCTATGGCATCGTTGGAGCTGTGGTGAGTACGGGAACCGTGCAATCGGGTGCGTCTGTCGGCCTGACTTTCGCCGATCCGGCGTTGGAAAGCAGCGTCATGGCGATCCTCAAGGACGTCGAGACAGTGCTGATCGACTCCGTCGACAGCGCCAACCCGCTGGTGACCGAGGCGGCCCGCCACCTGGTCAACGCGGGCGGCAAGCGCTTCCGCCCGCTGCTCGTGGCGCTCGCCGCGCACTTCGGCGACCCGAGCTCGCGCGACGTCGTGATGGCCGGCGCGGTGGTCGAGCTGACCCACCTCGCCACGCTCTACCACGACGATGTCATGGACGAGGCGGACGTGCGCCGCGGCGCGCCCAGCGCGAACTCGCGCTGGGGCAACTCGCTGGCGATCCTGATCGGCGACTACCTCTTCGCCCGTGCCGCCGCGTGCGCCACCGAGCTCGGCCTCGAGGCGGTCAAGATCCAGTCGAGCACGTTCTCCCGCCTCGTGCACGGCCAGGTCGCCGAGACCGCCGGCCCGATGCACGGCGAGGACGCGATCTCGCACTACCTGCGGGTCATCTCGCAGAAGACCGGCTCGCTGATCTCGACCAGCGCCCGCTTCGGCGGCATGTTCGGCGGCTGCAGCGAGGAGGAGATCGAGGCGCTCGCGACCTTCGCGGAGACCTTCGGCATCGCCTTCCAGCTGTCCGACGACCTGATCGACATCGCCAGCGAGAGCACCCAGTCGGGCAAGACGCCCGGCACCGACCTCCGCGAGGGCGTGCCGACCCTGCCGGTGCTCTACGCGCTGGCCTCCGGCGACGGCGACGCCACGTCGATCCGCCTCCGCGAGATCCTGTCCGCCGGGCCGGTCACCGACGACGCGCTGCACGCGGAGGCCCTGGGGCTGCTCCGGGAGTCCGCGGCGCTGAAGCAGGCCCGCGAGACCGTCCGCGGCTATGCCGACCGCGCACGGGCGTCCCTGGCCCCGCTGCCGCACGTGCCGGCGCGGGCGGCCCTCGAGTCGCTCTGCGACTTCATCGCCGACCGCACCAACTGATCCTCTTCCGAAGCCCCGGCGGCGGTCACGACGACCGCACCGGGGCTTCGGCATGCCCGGCCATATTGCTCATAGCGACCTGGCGCTGGTACCTGCCCCCGCAACAACTCGCAACGGCGTGATGACAGCCAGGAGCGGCTTGGCGGAACTCGCGCGACGGTTACTCAAGCGAGCACCCATTACTTCCACAGATGCCATGGGCGCAGCCTGAGCATTACTCACGCTACACGGCGTGTCGACAGCATGACTGCACATGACCTATGTCCAGAATGGGCCATTCATCGCTATGTGTAGAGCCGCCGGATTCCCTGACATGGCTCCAGAAATGATCAAAGTGTTCCCTGGACCCGCTCCAGTTTCATATGGTGTGAATCCAGTTACTGCTGCGGCTGGGGAGGGCGGCGGTGCGGGATCCACAGGCCGAACCCTCGGACCTCATCCGGAGCGTTTCGAGGGCACTACGAGTCTTGGAGGCCGTGGGTCAGTCACCACGCGGCCTCACCGTGAAGCAGATCGCCAGGCGGTGTGACTTCACGGTCGCTACTACCTATCACCTGGTGCGCACCCTCGCGTACGAGGGCTACGTGATCCGCCGCGAAAACGGCACCTACGTGGTCGGCCTGGAGATCGCCGACCGCTACCGGGAGCTGGTGCTCGCGTTCCGGGGGCCCAGCGCCGTCACGGACCGGCTGCGCCGCGCCGCCGCCGAGACGGGGTACAGCCACTACCTGGGGCGCTTCATCGGCGGCAGGATCGCCGTGACGGCCGCGGCCGAGGGCCCGCGGACGCCGCCGCTCGACGACCTGGTGCCCGGCTACGACGAGGCCGCGCACGCGACCGCGCTGGGCAAGGCGCTGCTCGCGACGATGAGCGCCGACCAGCGGTGGCGGTTCCTGAAGGAGTACGGGATGCGCGCCTACACCTCGGCGACGCTGACCTCGCCCGAGGCGCTGGACTCCGACCTCGCCGCCGGCGACCGCCGCGGCATGCAGATCGAGATCGGCCAGTTCCGCCAGGGCCTCGCCTGCGCGGCCGTCATGGTCGTCAACGACCGCGACCCCGACCGCCGGGTCGTGCTGGCGTGCGCGCTGCCGCCCGCCGAGCTGATGTCCTCGGCGAAGGTCGTGCGGACCCGCCTGCTGGCCACCGCGCACCACCTGGCGACGGTCCTGGCCGAACAGTGAAGCGGGTGCCTCCCCCTCGTACAGGGGAGACACCCGCCATGGAGATGCGGCTCAGACGCCGATGTTGCGGCCGTCCACCCGCCACGCCACCGCGACGCCCGGCTTGGCGAAGTCGCCGTCGGGCCAGTTCGACGCCGGCTTCTCGATCGAGGCGCCGGTGATCTCGCCTGGGTGCTGCACCGCGACGAACGCGCTCTTGTTGTCGCCGTGGATCCACGGGCCGCAGGTCTCGGCGCCGTAGGGCACCGTCAGGAACTGCTTCAGGTGGCCCTTCTCCGGGCCCTCGAGCGGCACAGCGAACAGGCCGTCGTTGGTGCCGAGCGCGTTGCCGTCCGTGGAGATCCACAGGTTGCCGGCGCCGTCGAACGCGACGTTGTCGGGGCAGGAGATCGGCGACACCTGGGCCTTGTCGAAGCCCATGAAGTAGGTGGCCGGGTCCTTCGGGTCGCCGCAGACGATCGGGATCGTCCAGGTGAACGTCGTGCCCGTGTGGTCGTCCTTGTCCTCGGTGATCTCGAAGATGTGGCCGTGCTTGTTGTTCGTGCGCGGGTTCGCCTCGTCGGCGGGCGCCTTGCCGGCCGGGCCGCGCGCGGTGTTGTTCGTCAGCGCGACGTAGATCTTGCCGGTCTTCGGGTTGGGCTCGACGTCCTCGGGGCGGTCCATCTTGGTCGCGCCGACCGCGTCACCCGCGAGGCGCGTGAAGATCAGCACCTCCTCGACCGACATGCCGGGGACCTGCGACTTGCCGTCCTTGACCAGCGCGACCCACTCGCCGGTGCCGTTGAACGCGCCGTCGGCGGGCAGCTTGCCACTGCCGTCGATCTCCGCCGCCGACGTGAAGCCGAGCTTCGCCACGTACAGCGAACCCGACTCCAGCAGCGTCAGGTTGTGCCGGCGGGCGAAGTAGGACTTCCCGCTGTCGAACTTCTTGTCCGACACGAACTTGTACAGGTAGTCGAAGCGCTCGTCGTCGCCCATGTACGCCACGGCCTTGCCGTTCTTGGCGATGATGATGTTGGCGCCCTCGTGCTTCACGCGGCCCAGCGCGGTGTGCTTGCGCGGGGTGGAGCCCGGCGTGAACGGGTCGATCTCGACGACCCAGCCGAAGCGGTTGGCCTCGTTCGGGTTCTTCGTCAGGTCGAAGCGGGCGTCGGCGCGGTCCCACTTGCGGCTGCCCGACGGGTAGTGGTTGACCGTGTCGATGCCGTACCGGTTGAACCGGGTCTTCGCCGGCTCGACGGCGGTCTCGGCGCCGACGAAATACTGGTTGAAGTTCTCCTCGCCCGACAGGATCGTGCCCCACGGGGTCACGCCGCCGGCGCAGTTGTTGAGCGTGCCGATGACGTCGCGGCCCGACGGGTCCGCCGCGGTCTTCAGCAGGGCGTGGCCGGCCGCGGGGCCCGTCATCTTGAAGTGCGTCGCCAGTGCGGTGATCCGGCGGTTGTACCGCCGCCACCCGCGCGACACCGGGGTCCAGCGACCCGAGTCGCCGACCCGCTCCAGCTCGACGACCGACATGCCGTGCGCCGCCATCGCGGTGCGCAGCTGCTCGACCGACAGCCCGTCGATGCCCGGGAAGTTCGGGAACATCAGGTCTTCGTTGGTGTACTCGTGGTTGCACACGAGCAGCGCCCGCTCGCCCCGGCGGTCCAGCGGCAGCACCGCGACGAAGTCGTTGTTGTAGCCGAACTGCTTCGACTGCGCGTCGGCGGACTGCTTCGCGACGTTGAACCGCGGCGCGCCCGGCACGACCTCGTCGCCCCACTTGATGACGACGGCGTGGTCGTACCCGTTGGGGACGACGATGCCGTCGACCTGGTTTGGCGTGACCGCCTTGAACGTCAGCTGCGACGGCTCGGGGCTCTTCGCCGCGAACGTGTCGACCTCGGGCACCACCACGTCAGGCTCGACGGCCTCCCCGGCCGGCGCGGCGAACGCGGGCGTCCCGGCGGCGGCGCCCGCCCCGGCCAGGCCCAGCACCAGCGCACCGGCGCGCATGACGCCGCGCCGCGACACGGCGTTCACCTGGTCGGTGAAGTACGGGTTGTCGGACTGGTTCGGCACCGGGTGCTCGCAGGCGTTGCCGCAGCGGTACAGGCAGGTCATGCGGTCACGGCCGCCGTGCGTCACGTTGGCCGCGCCGATGAACGGTAACGGCCGGCGATGGGTATCCGACATTACGGGCTCCTGATCCTGATCAGCGACGGGGGATGACACGCGACCCTAGGGATGTCGGGTGAATGACATGTGACGCCGCCTTGAACCGCTGTGCGTATTAGTGCGTAGAAGCCAGTGGAAGGGATGCGGATAGTGCCAAAGCGTGAGTACAGACGATGCTGACCTGCTGCTGAAGGCGCTCCACAAGGAGCACGGAGACGCGCTGCTCGCCCACGCGCTGCGACTGACCGGCGGAGACCGTCAACGGGCCGAGGACCTCGTGCAGGAGACCCTGCTGCGGGCCTGGCAACACCCGGAGGCGCTCGACCCGGCCCGCGGCTCGGTGCGGGCCTGGCTCTTCACCACCGCTCGGAACCTTGCCATCGACGCGTGGCGGCGACGCTCCGCGCGGGTCGGCGAGGTCTTCACCGACCAGCTGCCGGAGGCTCCGGTCGTGGTCGACGAGACCGAGCGCGCGGTGGAGTCCTGGGTCCTGGCGGAGGCGCTGAACCGGCTTTCCCGACCGCACCGCGAGGTCCTGGTGGAGTGCTTCTACCAGGGACGCTCGGTCGCCGAGGCGGCCGAACGACTGGGCGTGCCCCCGGGCACCGTCAAGTCGCGGACCTACTACGCACTGCGTTCGCTGAAGGTCGTTCTGGAGGAGTTGGGGGTGGGCAATGAGGTGTGAACACCTCCATGACTCGGCCGTGTACGTGCTCGGGGCGCTGTCGCCCGAGGAGCGCGACGCGTATGAGCGGCACCTGGCGGGCTGCGCGGAGTGCCAGGCGGAGGTGGCGGAGTTCGGCGACCTGCCGGAGCTGCTCGGCAAGCTCGATCCTGGCGTCGCTTCGTGGGCCGGTCCCTCGGCTGTGCCGCCGTCCTCGCCCTCGTCTTCGTCTTCGTCTTCGGACCTTTCGTGGGCTGGTCCGTCGGTCGCGCCTTCTCCGGCCGATGCTTCTGGGGTTGATCCGTTGCTGCCGCGGGTGCTCGACCGGGCGCGGCGCAGCCGGCGCACCGAGCGGCGCCGCCGTCGCTGGCAGACCGCGGGGACGGCGCTCGTCGCCGCCTGCCTGGGCGTGCTCGCCGTGCTCGGGGTGCGGTCCGCGGGGCTCGGACAGCCCGATTTCGTCGCCATGCAGGAGGTCGCGGCGACGGTGCCGGTGACCGCCAGCCTCGCGATCGAAGGGCTCGACGACGGCACCCTCGTGCGGATGCGGTGCGCCTACAAGCCCGGCGGTGGCTACGGCAAGTGGACCTACAAGCTCTACGTCGTGCCGAAGTCCGGCGAACCCGAGGAGCTCGACTCGTGGACCGCCGGCGCCGGCGACGAGTACGAGCTCAAGGCGCACAGCCAGTACCGGCGCGACAACATCCAGAAGATCGAGATCCGCGGGGCGGACGGCACGCCCCTGCTCGCCCTCGACGCCTGACCTTCGTCGTCTGACTCACACCGCTTCACGGACGGCGGTCGCCGGCTCCTTCACGGCGGACGCCCTTCTCTTGCGGCTGTGCCGGATCGCGTCGGCGGTGAAGATCGCGAGCGCGCACCACACGATGACGAACCCGGCCAGCCGCGCCGGCGGCATCGGCTCGTGGAACACCAGCACGCCCAGCACCAGCTGCAGCGTCGGCGTCAGGTACTGCAGGATCCCGAGGCCCGACAGCGGCACCCGGTTCGCCGCCTCCGCGAACAGCAGCAACGGCACCGCGGTCAGCAGGCCGCTGCCCGCCAGCATGATCGTGTGCCAGGCCGACACCGTGCCGAACGTCTCCTGGTGCCGGCTCGCCAGCCACGCCAGGAACGCGAGCGCCGGCAGCGTCAGCACCGCCGACTCCAGGAACAGCCCCTCACCGGCGGGCAGCCCGAGCCGCTTCTTGATCAGGCTGTACGTCCCGAACGACCCGGCCAGCGTCAGCGCGATCCACGGCAACCGCCCGTTGTCCACGCTCAGCACGACGACGGCGACCAATCCGACGCCGAGCGCGACCCACTGCAGCCGCCGCAGCCGCTCGCGCAGCACCAGCACGCCGAGCAGGATCACGAACAGCGGGTTGATGAAGTACCCCAGCGACGCCTCGACCACGTGATCGGTGTCGACGGCGAAGATGTAGACACCCCAGTTGACGGCGATGAACACCGCCGCCGAGGCGATCCCGGCGAGCCGCTTGCCGTCCTTGACCAGCGCCTTCAGGGTCTGCCACCGCGACAGCACGGTCAGCAGCACCGCCACCGAGACCAGCGACCACACGATCCGGTGCGCGAGCACCTCCACCGCCCCCGCCGGCCGCAGCGCCCGGAAGTACAGCGGGAACACGCCCCACATGATGTTGGCGGACAATGCGGACAAATACCCTCGGCGCAGCGGTTCCACGCCTCTTACCGTAAGGGGCGGTCGGCCGACCGCCCCTCACCGGGTCGTTCGCCTACCGGTAGTTGCGGGGGTAGTACTGCTGCTGCCGCGACGGCGGGGGCTGCCGGCGCTGGTTTCGGTCCTTGTCGCCACCGTCGGGGATCACGAGGTTGATGACCCAGCTGACGATGCCGATGAACAGCGCCCCGAGCACCGCCGACGGCCAGAAGTTCTCGACGTGGAACGCCAGGTCCAACTGCTCGGCGATCCAGCTCGTCAGCATCAGCAGCAGCCCGTTGACGACCAGCGAGATCAGCCCGAGCGTCAGCAGATACGCCCAGCACCCAATGGTCTTGATGATCGGGCGCAACACCGCATTGACGATCCCGAAGATCGCGGCGACGACGAGCACGGTGAGCACCGTCCGCCCAGTCGTCCCCCCAACAGTGATGCCCGGGATCACCAGCGTTGCCAGCCACACCGTGAACGCACTCACGCCGAGCCGGATCAGGATTCCCATGCCGGTGATCGTGCCACGCCCCACCAAGGCAGTGCTAGCTGCGGCGCTGTACTTCCGCCCCACCGCTGTCGCGGCGGGTCCCGGCGGGGATTCTCACCCGCACCCCAATGCTCGCTTCGCTCGCACCGCCTGCCACGCTGCGCTTACTGCGCGCCTACGGCGCGAGGCGGCGGCTTCCGCGCATGCGCGCCGCATCCGGTGCCCGGCCTCCGCCGCACCCCATGATCCCGTGCGGTTCCGGTGGCCGGGACTACCAGAACCATTCGGGATCATGGCAAACCGCCGTGCCCCATCGAGTCCAACCATCGACCCTCGCCGTTTGCCCAGCTGGCGGCCCCGAACAAGCGCCGGTCGATTGGAGCTTGGGGGAATAGGCGGCTCCTGCATTTGGACGAGGGGCACCGGTGGCGACAGCGGCATTGCTCGGATCAAGGGTTCGAGAAGGACGAGGCCGGGCGTGGTCGGCTGCGATGTTGCGTTGTCGAGTTCGTCGATGTTGATCGCGGCCGTTGGGTCGGATGGGTGGGCTGTGCGCAAGGTGGCTCTGGTCAGCGAACAGGGCGGCCGGCGAGTTGGAGTTTCGGTGGGGCTCGGTTTGCGGGCGGGTGCGTTCCTGGCGGGGCGGGTGCGCTGATGGCGGGGCTGAACGCGGTGAGGTGTGGCGGGCCGCGAGGTGACGTTGTGGAGTTCGTGGATGTTGGTAGCGGTCGCGGTCCGTCGGGTCAGGACGGAGTGGCCACGCGCAAGGTGGCCTGGGTCAGCGGGTGGGGCGGCCGATGAGCTGGAGCTCGATGGCGGTCGGGGACAGGTGGGTCCAGCGGAGGGTGTGGTGGTTGATCACGGTGCCGAGCATCTCGGGTGAGATGCGGGTCAGCCAGGAGGCTGAAGCGGTCAGGCCGAGAACGTCGGTGGCGATGGTGGCCTCGGCTGGGGTCAGGGGCTGAAGGAAGACGAGGTCGGCCTCGGTCAGCAGATCTGCATCGGCGAGCGTCAGCCCGTCACGGATCACGAGCGTGGCGCGCCAAGGGGACTCACTCGAGATGGCCGGGAAGCCCGCTCCGACAACGACGTCCGCGTCAGGGCCATCGACGGGAATGGGAGCGAAGCCGGTCGACGGCGTAGGTGTGGACGTGGGAGCGGGTGTGGGGCCGTTGGCGTGAGCAGGGGTGGCGGGCAGCGGCCTGCTGCTGGCGGTGGGAGTGCGGCGAGCAGCGGGCGTGGGTTGGGCGGTGGGGGCGGCGTCGAGGTCGAGGATCAGGAGTTGGGGGTGGGTGGGGGTTGGGGCGGGGAGGGTGGCGGGCTGGCCTGCTGGGAGCAGGGTGATCTGCTCGCCGGTCAGGGAGCGCAGGAACGGGGACCAGGTGTCGGGGCGGGACGACTGGACCGTGACGTGGGCGCCGACGGCCAGGGCGCGCAGGGTCAGCAGCTGGGCGCAGCGGGCGCCGCCGATCAGGACGGCGCGGGTCGGCTGGGCGCGGAACGGGTGGATGACGGCGGGGGCGCCGCGGCGGTCGCGGCCGAGCATGAGGCCGGCCAGGGCGGGGGTCGGCTGGAGGAAAGTGAGGTCGGCGGTGGTGACGGGGTCGGCTGGGGTGCCGTCGGGGGTCAGGTCGTCGCGGCCGGTGAGCAGGCCGGCGAGCGCGGCGGTGCTGGACGCGGCGCCGCCACCGAGAGGGAGCGTGGCGGCCAGCCCGTCGAGCTGGGCGCCGCGGAGGCGGGTGACGGCGGCGTCGTGGGTGGTGGCCAGGCGGTGCAGCGCGGCGGTCGCCCGGTCCAGGGCGGCCGGGGTCGGGGTCGCGAGGCGGATCGTCAGCTCGGCGCGGCACGGGTTGTCGCCGGCGGCGGTGAGGGCGACCGTCACGGCGGCGCACGGCAGTGTCAGCAGGTGCGTGGCGAACGGACCTTCCCGCGGGCGGCGGCGCAGCCTGTATATCGCCTGGTGCAGGCCGCCGATCTCCAGGCCGTGCCTCGTCTCGCGGGCCGGCAGGCCGGGCCGGTCGCCGGTGGTCTCCGCGAGCGCGGCCGAGGCCGACGGTGCCGGCAGGGGATGGGCGGGCAGGCGGGCCTTGGTGAGCTGGCGGCACGCGCGGCGGACCGCGGCGACGAGGGTGTGCTCCAGGTCCTCGCGCTGAAAGCCGCCCGCGCGGCGGGCGCGCACGCACACCAGGACCCGCTGGTGCGCGAGGACCTGGCCGTCGGTGAGCTGCCGGTAGGACACGGCGGAGGGGGACGCGTCGCGGTCCAGGGCGGCGGTCGCGCTGATCAGCAGCTGGACGCGTAGCTCCGGAAGGTCCGGGGCGGGCGGGGGCAGCAGCGTGCTCAGTGGCGGAAGCGGCGGCGGGGCGTCGCCGAGCAGGTCGGACAGGTCGCCGACCTGGATCATCACGGCCAGCCCGTCGGCGTCCTCCACCACGCCCGCGGCGACACCGTCGATGTCGACGGATGTCATGAAGGACCGGACAGCGGTGCCACGCGGGCGGGCGAGCAGCCCGACCGGCGCCACCACGAACCCCAGGGCCCACGCCGGGTGCACCGTCCACGCCAGGACGGCCAGTGCCAGCGCGGCCTGCGCCAGCACCACGTACAGGACCTTCCTCATATCGCCCCCCGCCTATGCAATCCACGGAATATCGTAAAGCGCCGGTACGACAATTTCGGAGGGGCTGCATGGCGTCGCGGCAGGACCAGCTGCATTCGTATCAGTTCATGGTCCAGCGGGTCGTGGCCGCGTTGGTCATGCGCGAGGGCGACCCGCCGAGATCGCCGTTTCGGCGCGTAGCAGGGGCAACGCTGGTCGGGGTGCTGCTCGCGGCGCTCGGCATCGGAGGCGCCGCGGCTTTTGCGCTGATCGTCCCCGGCGCCTCCGGTAAATGGCGCGACGAAACAGCGATCATTGTGGAGAAGGAGTCGGGCGCACTATTTGTGTATCGCGACCAACGCGTCCATCCAGTCCTGAATCAGGCGTCCGCGCTGCTCATCATCAACCGTGCCGGAGCGAAAACCGTATCCGTCGGCAGGAAGGCACTCGCCGAGGCGCCCCGCGGCGCGCCGCTCGGCATCCCGGGCGCGCCCGCCTCGCTGCCGTCCGCCAAGAGCCTCCACCGTGGGACATGGGCAGTCTGCGCGCACCAGGGCGAGTCGGTGCTGTTCATCGGCGCGAACGCGCCACGCGACGGCACGCCGCTCGGGACCAGGGCGCTGCTCGCGAAAGGAACGACAGAAAGCCTGTACCTGGTCGTACACGGGCGAAAACACCTCATCAGGCAACCTGGGAGCGTCCTGCCGGCGCTGGTGTGGTCGGGACGCGGCCAGGCCAAGGTCGCCCAAGCGCTCCTGCACGCCATTCCATCCGGCCCTGACCTGGTCGTTCCCGAGATCGCCGAGCGCGGGCGCAAGGTCGCCGCGGGAACGGTCGGGCAGCTGTTCGAGGTCCGCACCGGGGACAGGGCCGACGCGTTCGTCGTGACGGCCGTCGGGCTTGCCTCGGTGACCCCGCTGCAGGCCGCGCTCCTGCAGGTCAGGCCGCAGCCGCTGACGCCGGGGGAGTTCGCCGCGCTGGTCGGGGACCGGCCCGTCCACCCGCTCGCGCCCGGCGCCGGCCTGCCCTCAGAGGTGCCTGAACTTCTCGACGATGTCTCCGGCGTCGCGTGTACGACCAGTGCGGCCACCATCACGACCGGCAACACGCTGCCCGACCTCGGGGCCGCACTGCAGACGTCCTCGGCGTCGGCCTCGGGCGCGGTGCTGGCCGACCGGATCGTGGTGGCGCCGGGTGGGGGTGCGCTCGTCCGTACCGACTCCGGAAACCTCACACTGGTCACCGATCTCGGTCGCAGGCACGCCCTTCCCGTGGCGGGCGTCCTGTCCGGCCTCGGCTATCAGGGCGTGGAGCCGGCCGTCGTGCCCGGCGAGTTCGTCGCGCTCCTGCCGGCCGGACCGGCGCTCGACCCGGAGGTCGCGCTCAGTAGTTCGTGAGGATCAGGTCCGAGCTGGCCCGTGCGTCGGACCGCAGGTTGATGTCGCGGCGCGTGGCCATCGTCGTGGCGGTGAAGTCGCCGTAGATGCGACGGGTGGCGTCGGTGTCGCTGTTGGTCATGGTGATCAGGACCCCCCGTCCGGTGGCGGCCCGCATCGCGGCGGCGAGGCGTTCGTGGTCCGTGTCGCTGAACTGCCCCGGCGTGTACCGCTTGAAATCCGCGAACCCGCCCTCGGGCAGATACGGCGGGTCGAGAAACACCCAGTCGCCCGCCGCCGCCTCGCGCAGCGGCTCCTCGAAATCGCACAGCCGGATGTCCACCCCGGCGAGTGCCGCCGACGCCGCGAGCAGCGTTTCCCGGCGATAGTACGGGCGGTCGTAAGCGCCATAAGGTGCGTTGAACCCGCCTCGCCGATTGACCCGCCAAAGCCCGCGAAACGCGGTCTTGTTGAGGTAGATCACCCGGGCGGCCCGCTCGATGTCGGTCAGTTCGGCGGGGTTCTGCGCCCGGACTGCGGCGAACCGCTCGGCCGTGTTGGGCAGCGCGTCCAGCCGCCGCATGACCGCTTCCGGATGCGCGGCCACGGCGCGGAAACAGGCGACGAGCTCGGGATTGGCGTCCGACAGCACCGCCTTGGCCGGCCGCAACTCGAAGAACACCGCGGCACTGCCCATGAAGGGCTCCCAATAGCGCCCCGTGAACGGTGGCGCCATCGCGATCAACTGCGTCGCATACCGGGTCTTCCCACCGGCCCACTTGATGAACGACCGGCCATCCGCCACGCGCACCATCGTAAAGGAGCGGCGAAATGCCGGAAGTTATCCACAGGGAGGAATTACGTCTGGTTGCGGATCGGTGACTGCCGATACGGTCGGCGAGTCCGCGACACGAGAGACGGGGTGAGCACCGTGGCACAGACGACACAGGCGCAGCAGGCCGAGCTGCAATCGGCGGCACAACGGTTCGAGCAGGTCAACGGCGAGCTGCAGACCATGCTCGGCACGCTGATGCGCGAGCTGGAGACGACGAGGACCGGCTGGCAGGGCGCGGGCGGCCGGTCGTTCGACACGGTCAAGCAGGCATGGCACCGCGACCAGGACACGCTCAACAAGAACCTGCTGGAGACCGCCGAGGGCCTGCGCTCCGCCGGCCGCAACTACGAGGTCTCCGACACCGACGCCGGCGCCCGCTTCCGGGGCATCGGCACCAAGCAGCTGCCGCTCTGAGCCGGGGGAGACACTCATGGACGACACACTGGTGGTCAACTTCTCCGCCATGGACCACGCCGGGCAGTCCATCCAGAGCGCGCTCAACACGCTCACCGCCCGCCTCGACGAGGTCTCGCAGCTCGGCCGCCGCCTGACCGCCGGCTGGCAGGGCGAGTCCCAGCAGGCGTACGCCGCCCGCCAGGCCAACTGGGAGCGCGCCGGCACCGACCTGGCCGCGACGCTGCGGGAGATCAAGGTCGCCCTGGACGAGTCCATGCGCCGCTACCTGGAAACGGAGCAACGCAACAGGCACCTGTTCCCCCAGCGCTGAGGCGCCCGGAGACAGCCCGGTCCGCACCTGCTCGCGGACCGGGCCCCTGCCATGCCCGCCGCCGCCTCGCGGTTTGCGGGCCGGTTCGACGAGCGTCGGGGGCTCGACCCCCGGCGCGATTCGGCATGCCCAGCGCCCTCCGATTTTTGAGGGAGAGGCGCGTGTCTTCGTCCAAGGGAAGCAACAGCACGGCGACGGACTCGCGCTGCCCGCGCGGCCACCAGGCGAAGTGGGCACCGGGCGGGAGGGCGCGGGGTTCGGGCCGTCGGTGAGGTGGCGGTGGGTGCCTGGCTGGTTGTCAGCGGCGCGGGGTGAAGGCGGGGGCTGAGCGGTCGGGTGTGGGGTTGGCCGGTTCGGGGAGGCGTTGGAGGCCTGGGCGCCAGCGGCGGTGGCGGCCGCGGGGCAGGACGACCGCGGTCAGCAGGAGCAGCGCGGCCACGCCCGTGGTCAGGGCGGCGATGAGGAGCGTCTGGTGTTCGGCCGCGGCGCGTTCCGCTGCGTGTGTGTCCGTGGCGATCGGGGGGAGTGGCTGGCCGGCGCGGACTGGTTGGGCGCCGGTCTCCTCCGTCAGTGCGCGGTAGGGGTTGAGCACGCCGGCGCCGTAGCCGGGGCCTGCCGTGCCGCCGTCGGCGGTTGCGGTGAGGCGGGCGGCGATCTCCGGTGCCGTCAGTTCCGGGTGGTACTGGCGGAGCAGGGCTGCCGCGGCGGTGACGTACGGCGTCGCGAAGCTCGTGCCCTCCACGGTGGCGAGGCCGCGGGGTGGGGAGGTCGTCACGACGCGGCCGCCTGGGGCCACGAGGTCGACGTACGGGCCGGTCTGCGAGCCTGGCAGGCGCTGGCCGTCCGGGCCGATGGCGCCGACGCCGATCACGCCGTCGTACGCGGCGGGGTACGGGGTCCGGTTGCCCTCCGCGAACCTGTTCCCGGCCGCGGCTACCAGGACCACGTCGCGCGACACCGCGAAGCGGATCGCCTCACGCACGCCGGGATTGTCCTGGTACGACACGAGCGAGAGGTTGATCACCCCGGCGCCCAGTTCGACGGCCGACCGGATCGCCGTGGCGACGCCTGCCGGGGTGCCGCGCCGGCCGGCGGTGCTGCCGTCCTCGAGCTCGACCAGCTCGCTCACCCGGATCGTCAGGATCGTCGCGGCCGGGGCGAGGCCCCGCAGCGGTGAGCCGGCGATCGGGCGGGCGGCGATGATGCCCGCCACACCCGTGCCGTGGCCGACGCAGTCGATCAGCGAGCCGCCCTCTTGGAACTGGTCGGGCCCCTCCCGTACCGCGCCCTGGAGCTGTGGGTGCCCGGCGTCGACACCCGAGTCGACGACGGCGACCGTCACGCCGCGACCGTCGGCGAGGGGGTCGAGCTTGCGGTGGTCGTACATCTGCGAAGGCCAGGAAAGCGAGGTCGGGGCGGGCGCGGGCGGCCGGATCGGGGCCGGACAGGCAGATGGAGCGTGCGCCTCGACCGTCGGAGGTGCGACAAACAATGCGACGAAGCAGCATGAAACACTCAGAAAGGCCGTTCTGACGGCTCCTGGCATGCGCAGATCGTAGTCGTTCGACCCTCGGACGGTGACGCTCGTGAGACAGGCCTGGGTTCGGAGGCGGTTGGATCGCTATGCTGGCCGGAGCGCTTGCAGGGTCGCACCCCTCGGATTGCCGTGGCCGTATAGGTTAAGTTTCGCGAGCGCGGCGGTTCCGAGCCCGACAGAGGGGGTGGCCGTGAGCGAGTGGCAGCCGGCCACCGAGGCTGAGGGCGCCATGCGTGACGCCCTGCGCGCCAATGACCAGGAGCAGTACTTCCGCATCCTGGCGCGGACTGACATCTTGCTGCCCATCGCGCCCGAGGGCGTGCAGACCGGCGACTCCGGCTGGGGCACCTGGACGACCGAGGGCCGCACGCACGTGCTGGCGTTCACGTCGCCCGAGGCGCTCCGGGAGTGCCTCGCCGGGCATCCGGGCACGCATCGGCGGGTGCCGTTCCGTGACCTGTCCGGCATCTGGCCCAACGTCGAGTGGTGGCTGGCGGTCAACCCCGGCCTGCCCATCGAGGGCTACCTGCCGTCGTGGTTCGTGACCCAGATCACTCGTGGCGACGTCCGGCTGCCCGGGCGCACGCTCGGGGCCCGGGCGAGGATCGAGCAGGCGTCCGGGTCGCGGGCCAGGGCGACCGCGCAGGTGCCGGTCCGCGGTGTGCCCAACCAGCCCGCCCCGACGCCGATCGAGCGCCATCGCATGAAGGCCGCCGAGTCGTCGTCGCCCGCACCGACCTCCGCGCCGCCCGGTTCCGGGTCCGCGGGTGCCGGGTTCGGTGGCTCCGCTCCGTCTGGGCCTGGCACGTCCGGGCCCGGGGCTGCTGGAGCCGGCGGCGCCCGGTCCGGGATGCCTGGAGCCGGCTCCGGTGCTCCGGGGGCCGGTGGGTTCGCGGGCGCGGGGCAGTCGGGGCTCGCCGGCCGGCCGCCTGCCGGGCCGCCGCCGAAGCGGGACGTGCCGCCGCCCGACGTGGCGCCGCCCGGGGCGTTCCTGCCGACGCGGGCCGATCGGCCGATCAACTACGAGCGCACGACGGGGGCCGCGGGCTATGACCGGCCCGCCGACTTCCGCCGTCCCCGGCCGCCGGTGGCGCCCGCCGCCGCTCCGCCGCCGGTGCCGCCGACGGGCAGGTCTGGGCTCTTCGACGAGTCGGACCGTTCGTCGCTCGACGTGCCGGGCGAGCGCGAGCTCTTCAGCGACCTGCAGCCCGAGGCGCCCAGCCGCGCGCCGGGCTGGTCACCTGGTGCCGACACCCGCCCGGCAGCGCAGTCCAAGCCGTCCGGCCTGCCGATGCGCCCGACGTCGCCCGCTCCCGGGTCCGCCGGCTCGTCTGGTCTGCCGATGCGGCCGACGTCGCCTGCTCCCGGGTCCGCCGGGTCGTCGGGCTTCGCGGCGCGTGCCGAGGCCGGGCCCGGTGGCCTGCCGATGCGCCCGACGTCGCCCGCTCCCGGGTCCGCTGGCTCGTCTGGTCTGCCGATGCGGCCCGGTGCCGGTGAGTCCGGTGCGTCGGGCTTCGCGGGGCGTTCGGGTGGTGCTGAGGCTGGTCCTGGTGGTCTGCCGATGCGGCCGACGTCACCTGCTCCCGGGTCCGCCGGCTCGTCTGGTCTGCCCACACGTCCCGGCAGCGAGTCCGGCCTGCCGATGCGGCCTGGTGGTGAGTCAGGGCTGCCGATGCGGCCGACGTCGCCGGCGGGGGGTCTGCCGTCGCGGCCGTCCACGGCGCTTGGTGGTGGCTCGGCGCCCGTTCCCGGGCGGCAGCAGTCCGGTGGCCTGCCCTCGCGCGGTGCTGACGGTCCTGGACAGGACGACCGTGACGGCGATCCGCGTCGGTACTGGCCACGCCGCGAACCCGCGCGCAGCCTCGGCGAGATCTTCACCGAACACGCCGACCCGGTGATCCCGGCGGCGTGGCAGCCGCCCCCGGACCTGCCGCTGTCGACCGCTCCGCCGCTGCCGACCCGCCAGCCGGGTGGGCGTGGCGAGGCCGAGGTGCCGGCCGCGTTCAGGTCTGGAGAGGGCGGCGCGCTGCCGTCCCGGCCGACCCCGCCCGCGCCTGGTGGCGGCCCGCTGCCGTCGCGACCCGGTGCCGGCGAAGGCATTCAGCCCGGTGGTCCGGGCGCTCTCCCGCAGCGGCCCTCTGGTCCGGGCGCGCCGGGTGGGTTGCCGGTGCGTCCCGGGCTGGTCGACCCTGGCGCGTTCCGGCCCGGCGAGGGTGGGTTCCTGGGCGGGCGGGACAGGGGCGACGAGCCTGCCGCGTTCCGTGGCGAGGAGCCCCGCCCGGGTCAGGGCGAGAGCGGGCCGCAGGACCAGGGCGGTTTCCTGTCCGCACCCGCGGGGGGTCGCGCCGAGGAGCCGCGCCGGCCGCAGGCGGAGCCGCCGCTGCCGTTCGACCGGCCGGTGTTCGACCGGCCCGGGTTCAGCCGGCTGGACATCGAGGCGCCCGAGGTCGATGAGGCGCCCGCGCCCGCCGACGAGCCGGCCGCGCCGGTCGACGAGCCGGGGTCGCTCTTCGGGCCGGTCAAGGGGCGGGCCAAGGCCGCCGGGTTCGGGCGGATCTCGGACCTGGACGATCACCCGTTCTTCGCCGACGCCGAGCCTTCCGGGTTCGACGGGCCGGGCCGCTCGTCCGGGCCGTCGGACCGCGACCTCGCGCCACGCGAGCAGGTGCCGTGGGGCCCGGACGCGTTCGAGCAGAGCGACCGCGACCTCGCGCCGCGCGAGCAGGTGCCGTGGGGGCCGGACGCGTTCGAGCAGGGCAACCGCGACCAGATGGCCCGGGAGATCGCCGCCCAGCAGGCCGCCCGCGAACAGGCAGCGCGCGAACAGGCCGCCCAAGAGGCCCGCGAGCAGGCGGCCCGCGAGCAGGCCGCACAGGCCCGCGAACAGGAAGCCCGCGAGCAGGAAGCCCGGGAGCAGGAAGCCCGGGACCGGGCCGCTCAGGAGGCACGCGAGCAGGAAGCCCGGGAGCAGGAAGCCCGGGAGCGGGCCGAGCGCGACGCCCGTGAGCGGGCCGAGCAGGAAGCCCGGGAGCAGGAGGCACGGGAGCGGGCCGAGGAGGAGCGGGCCACGCAGGAGGCCGCCCGCGAGCTGGTGGCCCAGCAGCTTCGCGACCTCGAAGCGCAGGAAGCGGCCCGTGCGCAGGCAGAGCGGGACGCCGAGGCGGCCGCCCAGAGTGCGTTCGAGCCGTGGCGGCCGTCCGACGAGGCGACGGGCCTCGACCTGGCGGCCGAGCTGCGGGCGATCGAGGAGCGCGCCACCCAGGCCAGGGCCGCCGAGGAACAGGCCGCCCGCGAGCTGGCCGAGCAGCTGCGGGCGATCGAGGAGCGAGTCGCCCGGTCCAGCGCTGTCGAGGATGCCCGCCGCCGCGCCGAGGAGGCCAGCGGCCGAGTCGCGGCAGGCAGCGGTGCCACGGACGACGGACCGGCCGGGGCGACCGACCGGGCCGACGCCGACCGCGCGTCGAACAGTGCCGGGCAGAGCTGGACCGGCGCGCAGGACACCACCCGAGGCGACAGCGAATCGACCCAGGCGATCGGCTGGCCCGCCGAAGACACCCCGATTTCGTTCTTCGCCTCCAGTGCAGCCTCCAGTGCAGCCTCCAGCGCGGCCTCCAGCGCGCCCGCCGCCGGTGCAGCAGCCGCCGGTACAGCAGCCGAAAACGCAACGGGAGCGGCGCCCTCGCACGAGGTGAGGTCCTTCTTCGAGTCGGTCTACGAGCCCGAGGTCGTCGACGAGCCGCCGATGCGACTGCATGCCGACGTCGTCGACGCGGAGGTCGTCATCCCGCCCCCGACGGTGCCGGTGAAGTCGGCCGCGGCGCAGGCGCGGGACTTCCGGCCGGCCAACACGGTCGAGCAGGACCTGTTCGAGGCGGTGCAGGCCAACAGCACCGACCGGTTCCTGTCGACGCTGCTGCTGGCCAAGGTCCTGGTGCCGGAGTGGACCGGTGAGGGGCTGATCGACCCGGCGGCGTGGCGGACCGAGCACATGAACGGCCTGCCGCACCTGGTCGTGTTCACGTCCGCGGAGCGGATGGCGGACCGGCTCGGCGCGGACACGCAGGGTAGCTGGATCAAGTTCACGCGGCTGATCCGCAACTGGCCGCCGGGGGACCAGCTGGCGTTCGCGGTCAACCCGGACTCCCCGACCGGGGCGGTGCTGCCGGGCACGGAGGTGGTGCAGCTCGCGACGTGGGCCGCCGAGCTGGGCCTGGGCGTCGACGAGCCGGAGCCGGTGCAGCCCGCGGCGGCCGCGAGCCCCGCGCAGCAGCCGAGGCCGGCGTTCGAGCCGCCGGTGGCCAGCGGGCCGCTGCTGATGCAGAAGCCGATCTCGCCCGAGCAGCTGTCGTACTACCTGGAGCGCGGCTACGACCGGGTGTCGGGCTTCGTGCACCGCGCCGGCGAGGTGGCGCACCTGCAGACGCCGGAGCAGCTGTATCAGGCGCTGGGTCTGGGGTACGCGGGCTCGTCGTTCAAGCCGGACGCCGAGGAGGCGTACGTGCTGCGCTGGAAGGCGTACCGCGGAGACCTGTACCGGATCCCTTACGGCGGGTCGCACGAGGCGGGGATGCGGGCGATGGAGGGCTGGGTCATCGAGCGCCCGCCGTTCCGGGGCAACGGGTTCGCGCCGAGCGAGACCAGCGACGTGATCGCCGAGTTCAAGGTCGACAGCGCCCGGCTGCCGCACCACGCGGAGCTGTGGCGGCTGCGGCGCGACGGCAGGCAGGAGCTGATCGCCCGCCTCGACGCCGACGGGCCGGCGTGGCGGAAGGGTCAGGAGCTGTGATCCGGGACGGTTACGCGGCCCGCTGGCAGGGCGCGGAGTACGAGGCCAGCCCGGACGGCGACAACGTCCGCCTGTACCGGCCGGATCCCAGCGACGGCTTCGAGGAGGTGCGGCCCGGGCGGTTCCGGCGGGTGGTGCCGCTCGGCGAGGTCGACTTCGCGTACGTCCGCACGACCTGCTTCTGGCGCGACGAGCCGTTCATCGTGCTCGGCGAGCACGACGGTTGGCTGCGCGTCGAGTACACCGGCGGCAAGGCGACCGTGGCCGCCGAGCTCGGCCTGGAGGAGTTCGACTACGGCGTGTATCAGGGCTGGGCCCCCCGCGCCGACGTCAGCGAATTACGGGAATATCGGGTCTAGCCCGTTTTGATCCACCGCAGGATCTCCCCGGTCACGAGCTCCGGCTGCTCGAGATGCGGGAAGTGCCCGACATCGGGGATCAGTCGCCACTCGTACTCGGCCTGCGCGTAACGGCCCGAGCCCTGCGCGGTCCGCGGCAGCACCGCCGTGTCCTGCGCGCCGTGCAACTGGAGCACGGGCGCGGTGATCGGCTTCTGGAGCTGCTTGACGAAGCGGTACCCCTGCAGCCGCAACGCCGACCGCGCCGCCCACCGGTAGGTCTCCAGGGCGCAGAACGCCGCCTGCGGGATGCGCATCGCCTGCCGGCAGGAGTGCTCGTAGTCGCGGTACTCGTCGGTGCCGACCCACGCCGGCCCGCCCCACATCGCCAGATACTCGCCGACCAGCGCGGCGTTGTCGCGGGTCAGCACGTGCTCGAAGCGCGGCAGCTGGAACTTCAGCACCGGCCGCGCGGCGGCGAGCTGGCCGCGGGGGTCGGTCGCGAGCGCCGCCCGCAGCCGCAGCGGGTGCGCCGCGCCGAGCACGACCAGGCGCCGGACCAGCTTCGGGTGGAACGCCGCCGTCGCCCAGCCGATCATGCCGCCGTACCCGGCGCCGACGAGGTGCGCGGTCCGCTCGCCCAACGCGCGGATCAGCCCGGCGACGTCACCCGCCATCGTGTACCCGTCGTAACCGCGCGGTGGCTTGTCGCTCGCACCGTAGCCGCGCAGGTCGACGGCCACCGCCCGGAAGCCGGCGTCGGCGATCGCGCTGAGCTGGTGGTGCCACGCGTACCAGAACTCGGGGAAGCCGTGCAGGAACAGCACGAGCGGACCGGTCCCGGCCTCCACGACGTGGAACCTCGTGCCGTTGGCGCTGACGAAGCGGTGCGACCACGGCCCGTCGATCATGACGCACGTGTCGTCTACCGCGGGGTTCATGTAGCTCAGCGTAGGGCCACGCGGCCCGGATCCCTGCCAGGCGACCGGGTGTGATCCGCCGCTCTGGGAAACGCCGAGGGTTCTCGGCAGGGGTGAGTCACGCTTAGCGTGCAGCGCATGAGCCTGCCGTTGCCGCTGATCGAAGTCTCGGGCACTCCCGGTGAGTGTGGCGTCGCTTACGGTGCTGCCGCCCGCTCGATGATCGCGGCGAACACCGCGAACTACATCGAGCGGTTCGCGGCGACGGGGCTCGACCGCCCGGCCGTCCGGCGCGCCGGCAGCCTGTTCCGCGCCGCGTCCCGGCAGCACGCCCCCCGCGTGGCGGAGATGCTCGACGGTGTCGCTGAGGGTGCCGGTGTACCGGTGGAGGAGATCTATGCCCTCAACGCGCGCACGGAGCTGCTGTACGGCAACACGGAATGCACCTCGATCGGCGTGCTGGACACGCGGACGGCCTCCGGTCACACCCTCCTGGCGCAGAACTGGGACTGGCACCCGGCGCAGCGCCCGTACACGCTGCTGCTGGCGACCCGGGACGAGCGCGGATCGACGGTGCTCACGCTGACCGAGGCCGGCATGCTGGCCAAGACGGGGTTCAACGACGCCGGCCTGGGCGTGTGCGTCAACATGCTCACCAGCGACCGCGACGGCCGGCCCGGCGGCGTGCCTTATCACGTCCTGCTCCGGGCCGTGCTGGAGGAGGACGTGCTCGGCACGGCGCTGCGGGTGGCGTGCTCCACGCCGCGCAGCGCGAGCATCAACCTGCTGCTCGGTCAGGCGTTCGCCGCGGGTGTACCGGGGGAGCTGATCGATCTGGAGGTCGCTCCCGGTGACGTCGGCGTGCTGCATCCGGTCGACGGCGTGATCACCCACGCCAACCACTTCGAGGCGCTGCCGACGGTGCACGACACGTTCCGCGACTTCGGCGGCTCGTCGTTCTTCCGCGGCGCCCGGGCCCGCCGCCTGCTCGGCACGCTCCCCGTGGATGAGAAGCACCTCCAGGCGGTGCTCGCGGACCACGGCGGCCACCCGCAGGCGATCTGCCGGCACGACGTGAACGCGCCGACGGAGGAGGACCGCTCCGAGTCGCTGTACGCCGTGATCCTCGACCTCGACGAGCGCCGGATGTCCATCGCCGCCGGTCCGTCGTGTCAGGCCGATACGTATCACGAGGTCCGACTAACCGGACTTTTCGCCTGACCGCTGCGGTGCAGAACCACCTTAAATGTATCTGTGCTGATGAGGCTGTTCCGGCGGCCGGCCACTGCCGTCAGATGGGCTGTTTTCGCAGCTCAGCACGGTTAAGTCCGGCAGGTCATCGGTGATCTTCGCGGTGGGTGGTCGCGCGGCTCCTTAAGTCCTGGTCAGAGCGCTTCATACGCGGCTTGTCGGTGCTCTTGGCACCTACTACCTTCCCGATCGACGCACGTGAGCCCCCACCTCGTCGGAATCGGGATTTGTAGATGAACGAGCGAGACGTGCCGAGACGGCGCCCGGGACAGGGCCCTGACGGTAATTACGACCCGTACGCCGACTCGTACTACGAGTCCGGCTACGAGGACCAGACCGGCAGCGGCCGGCGTGGTCACGACCGCGCCATGCCCGCCGACCGTGGCGGCTCGGGCCCGCACTTCTACGACCCCAGCAGCGCCGCCCGCAACTACGGCGCGGGCCTGCCCGACATCGATGACGAGGACTTCGGCGACGAAGAGCCGTCGAACTGGCGCCGCCGCACGGCGATGATCGCCATCGGCGGTGGCGCGGCCGCCCTCATCGGTGGTGGCGCCTACGCCGTCACCCAGTTCTTCGGCGAGGGCACCCAGCCCTCCAACGCCGGCGCCGAGACGCCCGTCGACACCGCCGCCCCGGCGTACGTCGACCAGAACCAGAGCCTGATGAACGGCCAGGCCGGCCTCGGCATCCGCAAGAACACGCCGACCACGGGCAACTCGTTCGGCACCCCCGCCGACGCCGCCAAGAACGCCAAGGTCACCGCCAAGACCGTGCTGCCGACCAAGGACCCGGTCCGGCACCTCGCTTCGCGGCTGACCTTCGGGCCGAACGCCAAGACGATCGCCGACATCAACAAGCTCGGCATCAACGGCTGGATCGCCAAGCAGCTGAAGCCCGAGACGATCCCGCTCACGCGCGGCGAGCAGAAGGCCGACGCCGAGCTGGTCACCTGGGCCATGTCGTACGACCAGCTGAAGGCCCAGCGCGAGGACCTGGACAAGAAGGGCATCCAGGCTGACGACCAGAACGTCCGCTACGCGATCGCCAAGCAGCTGTTCTCCGACCGCCAGCTCTTCGAGATGATGGTCGACTTCTTCGGCGACTACTTCCACGTCGCGGCCTTCCACGACGGCAACGAGCTGATCCGCGCCTCGTTCGAGCGCGACGTCATCCGCAAGCACGCCCTGGGCAACTACGTCGACATGTTCGTCGCCGGCAACAAGCACGCGGCGCTGCTGCGGTACCTCGACCAGGACGAGTCGACGAAGGACCAGATCAACGAGAACCTCGCCCGCGAGAACCTCGAGCTCTACACGGTCGGCGCCTTCAACGGCTACACCGAGACCGACGTCCGGCAGGCCGCCATGCTGCAGACCGGCCGCAGCATCCGGGACAACCAGTACGTCTACCGCCCGGAGCAGCACTACGTCGGCCCCGTGAAGATCATGGGCTTCTCGCACGCGAACGGCGACGCGGCCGGCGGTGAAGCCGTCCAGGAGGCGTACTTCCGCTACATCGCGCTGCACCCCAACACCGCGCGGTACATGGCGCAGAACCTCGCGACCCGCTTCGTCTCCGACGTGCCGCCGAAGACGCTGGTCGACGCGATGGCGAAGACGTACCTGGACAAGAAGAGCAACATCCCGGCCGTGCTCATGACGATGCTGAGCCGCACCGAGTTCTGGGCGTCCGTCGGCCAGAAGGTGCGCCGCCCGGGCGAGTACCTCACCGCGACCTACCGCGCGCTGGACATCGGCGCCGAGGCCCCGGCCGGCTTCACCTCCAACAACATGAACGTCAGCCCGATGGTCCAGGGCCTCGGCGACATCAAGCGCAAGCTGGAGGAGTACGGCCACGCCCCGATGGAGCTGCCGACCCCCAACGGCTACCCGGACGTCTACGTCGCCTGGACCTCCGCCGGCACGATGGTCAACCAGTGGAACGACGCGTACGGCGCCGTCACCGGCGGCCGGCGCCAGTTCACCTGGCAGAAGCCCGAAGCGATCATCGCCGCCCCGCCGGCGACCGCGGGCGCCTACCTCGACGCGCTGACCAAGAAGCTCATCAACGTCACGCTCGACAACGACCGCCGCCTGGCGATCCTGCACATCCTCGGCCCGGCGACGACCGCGAGCACCCCCGTCGACGCCACGTTCAACGGTGCGATCGCCTCCATCGTCCGGGCGATCTTCGCCACTCCCCACCACCACCTCCGGTAAGTCGAGGCATACCAATGGAGAAGACAGTGCGCGCACAACACCCGTCACTGCACCCTGAGTGCCCCGACCTGCTGAAGCTCGGCCCCAACCGGTTCGAGGCCGCCCTGCGCGCCGAAGCCGTCGCGGTGCAGGAGGAGCAGAAGGCGACCCGCGACCAGTACCTCGAGCTGGCCCGTCAGGAAGACGAGCAGGACGACGGCAAGGGCGTCACCCGCCGCCGGTTCTTCGTCGGCGCCGCGGCCACCACGACCGCCCTCGCGACCAGCCAGTTCCTGACCACGCAGGCCTCGTTCGCGGCCACCCCGACCGGCACGCTCATCCACGTGTTCCTGTACGGCGGCGCCGACGGGCTCTCGCTCTTCGCCCCGATGAACGACGCGGTCCTGCAGCGCGTCCGCCCCAGCTTCACGCTGCCGGAGAACGGGTCCATCCCGCTGGACCGCGGGTTCGGCCTCAACCAGTCCTTCGCCCCGCTGAAGAAGTACCTGGACGCGGGCCAGCTGGCCTTCATCCCGGCCGTCAGCGACCGGCGCCTCGACCGCAGCCACTTCGCCGCGACCGACATCTGCCAGCTCGGCGGCCTCCCCGCCGAGACCGGCGGCATGGGCTGGCTGACCAACCTCGCCGACAAGCTCGGCCCGGGCACCGCCTTCCGCGCCATCGGCATCGGCTCGACCCTGCCCCGCTCCCTGGTGGGCGGCGGCGGCGCGCTCGCGCTCAACAGCGTCGGCTCCCTCAACGTGAACGGCGACGGCAAGTACAAGCAGGCCACCGTCGACGCCATCCAGAAGCTCTTCACCGGCACCAACCACCCGATCGAGGCCCCGGTGAAGGCCGGCATCGACGCCCTCACCCTCGCCTCCACGCTGGCGCAGAAGGGCTACACCCCCACCGAGGGCGTCAAGTACACCGGCGTGGGCAACGCCTTCAAGGAGCTCGCCCAGCTCATCAAGGGCGGCGCCAACGTCCGCATCGCCACGATCGGCATGGGCGGCTACGACACCCACGAGAACCAGGGCACCCGCGGCGGCTACCTGGCCGGCCGCTTCGGCGAGCTGGCCGCCGGCATGGCCGCCTTCTTCGACGACCTGGGCGACCTGGGCGCCAACATCACCGTCATGGTCTCCACCGAGTTCGGCCGCCGCGTCGCCGAGAACGGCGGCGGCACCGACCACGGCAAGGGCGGCGGCGTCATCGTCCTGTCCGGCAAGAAGCTCGCCGGCAAACTCCTCGGCACCTGGAACGGCCTCACCACCCTCACCAACGGCGACGTCCCCGAGTACAACAACATGTTCAGCGTCTTCGGCTCAGTGGCCCAGGGCCGCTTCGGCCTGACCGACGCCGAGGTCGGGCAGATCTTCCCGCGCCAGACCTACACGCCGGTCAAGATCTACGCGTAGCTCCACCTACGCGTAAGTAGGGGCGGCCCCGGTCCCGGGGGCCGCCCCGCTGTTTCCGCTGTTCTTCCGCCCCACCGCTTCGCGGCGGGTCCCGGCGGGGATTCTCACCCGCACCCCAATGCGCCGCTGCGCGGCGCACAGCCGACGCTTGCGTGGCTGGAGTTGCGCATACGCGCCCATCCCGTGGTCACCCGCCGCCGTGGCCGAGGGAGAGCCACCCCGACGCCGCCCACCGGGCCATCCGCAGCGCCTGGTGATCGAAGGACAGTCGTGGCCGTGCGGGCGACCGCAGCGCGACTTGGATCATGTGTGGTGGGCCGCTGGGAGCTGTGGTCGTTCTTGAGCCCGCTCCGTGTGCGAATGCTGGCCTGGGCTGAGGGGTTCTTTTCAGCGTCTGGTGATCGAAGGACGGTCGTGGCTGTGGGGGCGACCGCTGCGCGACTTGGATCATGTGTGGTGGGCCGCTGGGGGCCGTGGTCGTTCCTGGGCGTGGTCTGTGTGGGAAATGCTGGTCTGGGCTGCGGTGGTCATTGGCGGCGTCTGGTGATCGAAGGACAGTCGTGGCCGTGCGGGCGACCGCCACGCGACTTGGATCATGAGCGGGGACTAGGCCGCCGGGGACGGCTCGCGCACCATCCATTGCTGACCAGGCTGCGGGCCGATCCGGCCCTGCTGTTGATCCAAGACGGCTGTGGCTGTCCGGGCGGGCCACTACGCGAGTGGAGTCACGAGCAGCGGCCGGAGCGTCCGAACACATCCACGCGGCAGGCGAGCCAACCGCCGGTCCCGGCTCGATGGAGTCGGGCACGCTGCCTTCTGACCGCTGGTTTCGTGGTTGTCTGGCCTGGCTCTGCCGGCTCCAGCTGACGACAGGCGCGCCACCCGTCGGTCTCGGCTCGCCGGACTCGGGCTCGCTGGCTTCTGACCGCTGGCTCCGGCTGACGGCAGGGTCCGCGCCGGCGACCGCTGGTTTCGTGGTCGTCTGGTGTTGGCTTGGCTGGCTCCGGCTGATGGCAGGGCTCCGCGACGGGCCGGCAGCAGTGGGACGCTGCCGGCCCGGGAAGCGGGGCTGTCAGTCCTCGGACTTGCCCGACTGGAGGCCGGACGAGATCAGGTCCATGACGGTCGAGTCCTGCAGGGTGGTGACGTCGCCCAGGCTGCGGTTCTCGGCGACGTCGCGGAGCAGGCGGCGCATGATCTTGCCGGAGCGGGTCTTCGGGAGCTCCGCCACGAGCATGATCTGGCGGGGCTTGGCGATCGGGCCCAGGGTCTTCGCGACGTGGTTGCGCAGCTCCTGGATGAGCGCCTCGCCCGCGTCGCCCTCGGTGTCGACGCCGCCGCGCGGGATGGTGAACGCGACGATCGCCTGACCCGTCGTCGGGTCGGTGGCGCCGACGACCGCGGCCTCCGCGACCTTCGGGTGGCTGACGAGCGCGGACTCGACCTCGGTCGTGGAGATGTTGTGACCCGAGACGAGCATGACGTCGTCGACGCGGCCGAGGAGCCACAGGTCGCCGTCGGCGTCCTTCTTGGCGCCGTCACCGGCGAAGTACATGTCCTGGAAGCGTGACCAGTACGTCTCCTTGAACCGCTCGTCGTCGCCCCAGATGGTGCGCAGCATCGACGGCCACGGCTCGCGCAGGACCAGGTAGCCGCCACCGCCGTCGGGGACGGACTGGGCCTGGTCGTCGACGACGTCGGCGGAGATGCCCGGCAGCGGCCGCATGGCGCTGCCCGGCTTGGCGGCGGTGACGCCCGGCAGCGGGGAGATCATGATGGCGCCGGTCTCGGTCTGCCACCAGGTGTCCACGATCGGGCAGCGGTCGCCGCCGATGTGCTCCCGATACCACATCCAGGCCTCGGGGTTGATCGGCTCGCCCACGGAGCCCAGCAGGCGCAGCGAGGAGAGGTCGAACCCGGCGGGGATGTCGTCGCCCCACTTCATGAACGTGCGGATCGCCGTCGGCGCCGTGTACAGAATGGTGATCTTGTACTTCTGGATGAGCTCCCAGAAGCGGCCGCGGTGCGGCGTGTCGGGCGTGCCCTCGTACATGACCTGCGTGGCGCCGTTGGACAGCGGCCCGTAGACGATGTAGCTGTGCCCGGTCACCCAGCCGATGTCGGCGGTGCACCAGTACACGTCGCTGTCGGGCTTGAGGTCGAACACCGCGTTGTGCGTGTAGCTCGCCTGGGTCAGGTATCCGCCGGTGGTGTGCAGGATGCCCTTCGGCTTCGCCGTGGTGCCCGACGTGTAGAGGATGAACAGCGGGTGCTCGGCGTCGAACGCCTCCGCGGTGTGCTCGGGGGAGGCGGTCTCCACCACGTCGTGCCACCACAGGTCGCGGCTGTCGTCCCAGTCGACGTCCTGGCCGGTGCGGCGCACCACGATGACCCTCTCGATGCTCGGCGACTTGGCCGCGGCCTCGTCGACGATCGCCTTGAGGCCGCTGGGCTTGCCGCGGCGGAAGCCGCCGTCGGCGGTGATGACGACCTTGGCGCTGGCGTCGTTGACCCGGCCGCCGAGCGCGTCGGCCGAGAAGCCGCCGAAGACGACGCTGTGGGTCGCGCCGATGCGGGCGCAGGCGAGCATCGCGACCGCGGCCTCGGGGATCATCGGCATGTAGATCGCGACCCGGTCGCCGGCGGTGACGCCGAGGTCGGTCAGCGCGTTGGCCGCCTGGCACACGGAGCGGTGCAGGTCGGAATACGTGATGGTGCGGGTGTCGCCGGGCTCGCCCTCCCAGTGGATGGCGACCTTGTCGCCGCGGCCGGCCTCGACGTGCCGGTCGACGCAGTTGTACGCCACGTTGAGCTGGCCGCCCACGAACCACTTGGCGAACGGCGGGTTGGTCCAGTCAAGGACCTGCTCCCACTCCTTGGCCCAGCTCAGCCGGTGGGCCTGCTTCTCCCAGAATGCGAGCCGGTCCTGCGTGGCCTCTGCGTAGGCACCCTCCGTCACGTTGGCGGCGGCGGCGAACTCGGCAGGCGGGGGAAACTGCCGGGTCTCGTTGAGAAGGTTTTCCAAGGTCTCGCTCATCGGTGATGGCTCCTCGATGTGGTCCAGCTCTCGCAAGCAGGCTAGTTGGGGGGTGTGACAGTTTGCGAGTGTTCTGCGCTGAGTGGCGCCTGTGAAGCGCCGGGCTCTTCTGTAAGCATTGTTACCAGTAGAGGCACGATACCGTTTGCCCGTGCAAGATGACCCACTCGCTCCACTGTTGGATCTGGCCGATGTCCGGCCGGCGTTCGACGCCGCGCGCGCCGCCATCGACGCGGCCATGCGCCACCGTGCCCTGCGCCGCTCCGGCGGACCCGTCGCCGCCGAGGTCGCCCTGCGTTCGTCGGTCGCCAGCGCGGCGCTCGACACGCACGGCTTCGACCTCGAAGGAGTGCGTGCCGGTGTCGTGACCGACCCGGTGGTTCACGGCGCGCTGCGGGCGACCGCGGCCCTCGACGGGCTGACGGGCACCTGGTCGAAGGCGCCCCGTCAGGCGCTCGCCCGGCTGCACACGCTGATCGCCCGCGACGTCGTGCCCGAGTCGTCGCTCGGCCGGCCGGTCAAGCCGGAGGCCGCGACGCGTCTCGATGCACTGTCAGCCCTCGTCACCGGCGGCACGAAGGTTCCCGTGTTGGTGTTGGCGGCAGTCGTACATGGTGAGCTTCTGGCTCTGAAGTCTTTTGACGGGCCGAACGGTGTGGTGGCGCGTGCGGCGGCGCGGTTGACCTTGATCGGCGGCGGGCTGGACCCCCGGGGCCTGCTGGCGATGGATGTGGGCCACCGTAGCCGCGAGCCCGAGTATGTCGGTGCGGCCAACGCCTTCGCGACGGGCACGCCGGATGGTCTGCGCTCCTGGCTGCGCCACTACGCGACGGCGGCCGAGCGGGCGGCCGAGGAGCTGGTCGAGATCTGCGACAGCGGCGCCTACGTACAGTGAACGGCGCCCCATCCAGAGGCGCCGTCACACACGTCCTACCGGGTTACCATGCGTGCACTTTGAGTCCGTTGTCGGCGGTCCTTGTGGAGCCGCCGCAACGCGCCTACCGCGGCTGATCGCTCGTGGGTGCCCGGTGGCCGTGCACGAGATCCGTGCAGATCCCGCTCTTCTGTTCTACGCCGAGACCTCCATGAGCGGAAGTCCTCAGCGGCAGAATGTGACGGATGGTGCTGCTGTGATCATGCCGCGGTGAGGGCAGCCTTGGTCCGGCGGTGCTTGCTGTACAGCGCGAACGCGATCGCCAGCCCGACACCGACGCCGATCGCGGCGGCCGTCACGGGCACCGCCGGCCGCTCCCGCAGGCGCCGGCTGAGCGGGATCGGGTGCCGGAAGGCGAGCATCGGCCAGCCGCGCTCGATCGCGATCTTGCGAAGGCCGCGATCGGGATTGACGGCCGTCGGGTGTCCGACGAGGCTCAGCAGCCCGGCGTCGGTGACCGAGTCCGAATAGGCGAAACACGCGGAGAGGTCGTAGTCACGCTCCGCTGCGAGCTCCTTGACCGCGACGACCTTGTTGGGTCCGGCGGCGTAGAAGTCGACGTCACCGGTGTAGCAGCCGTCGTCGCCGATGACCATGCGGGTCGCGACGATGTCGGTGACACCGAGCTGCTCGCCGATCGGCCGCACCATCTCGTCGCCCGAGGTCGAGACGAGGACCACGTCCCGGCCGGCGGCGCGGTGCTCCTCGATGAGCAGCACGGCCTCCGCGTAGATGTACGGGCTGATCAGCTCCTCGAGCGTCTCCCGCACGATCTGCCGGACCTGCTCTGCGCGCCAGCCCTTGACCAGGGCCGCGAGGTAGTCCCGTGTCTTCGCCATGGTCTGCTCGTCGGAACCGCCGCCGACGCGGAAGAGCAGCTGCGCGTAGGCGCCTTTGATCACGTCGCGGCGGTTGATCAGCCCATCGCGATAGAACGGTCGACCGAAGGCCAAGGCGCTTGACTTGGCGATCACCGTTTTGTCCAGGTCGAAAAACGCGGCGCTACGCCCCACGGCGGGCAAGTGTAGCGTTGTCGGACATGGTGTGGGGCCCGGACGCCGCAACCCCGACTTTGGATCACGCTGGGCGTGTGCTCGATCACGCAAGATTACCGGCGGGCGAAATATTGATTGGCGTTCCGGGCGTGTTGCGGGCCGGGCCTACTCGACGTATGGCGGTCCACTCAGGCATGCTTATGTTTACGACGCGGTTTCACGTCGACGCGACAACGATCTGCCATTGACTCTCAGCGGTTGCACCCCCCGTAGCCGCTGAGTGGGTTCGGCTCGACCCCCCCGGAGCCGAACCCCCGGCGACCCCCGTCACCCCCCGGCGGGGGTCGTCCCCTTTGTATCGCAACAGCCACATGGCGTTTTGCTAGGTGGCGCGGCGATTGGTCGGGCTAAGGGCATTGACGCCCGATGCTTTGTTGAGCGTTCACGGTTAGGCATCTCCGGCCGTTTTGATTTTTCTCCACGGTACTGCCGGCGCACCGCGACGCGGCATTGCACCCGATTTGTCCGTACTGTCGTAGCAGATCGACTGATGGTGCGGGAGATATCCACAAGCGGCGGGTTATCCACAGGAACGAGCCGGCGGTCGAGCGGCCGCGGCGGGGTCGGGGCGATGGTGTGCGGAGTCCACCAGCCCGTCTAGACCGTGGAGCACGCCGTGACCCGTCACCGACCGCTGCTCGTCACCGCCGACGTCGACCTGCTCGACGATGTGCTCGCCCTCGCCGCCGGGGTCGCCCTCGACGTCGACGTCGAGCACGGCCCCGAGCCGGCCAGGGCCCGATATCCCCACGCGCCGATCGTCCTGATCGGCGACGCCGCGGCGCAGGCGTGCGCCCGGGCCCACCTGCCGCGACGGCGAGGCGTCGTGCTGCTGACCCGCGACCACGGGACGGACCGCCTGGTGGCGCTCGCCGACGCGGTCGGCGCCGAACAGATCGTCCGCTTCCCCGACGGCGCCGCATGGCTCACCGAGCGCCTCGCCACGGTGGCCCACGGGCCCGCCGTCACCGTCTCCGCCCGCGGCAGGATCCTCGCCGTCCTCGGCGGGCGCGGCGGCGCGGGTGCCAGCGTCCTCGCCGCCGCCCTGGCGATCACAGCCGGCAACGTCGGCCTGCGCTCCCTGCTCGTCGACGCCGACCCCCTCGGCGGCGGCGCCGACCTGATCCTCGGCTGGGAAAACGTCGCCGGCCTGCGCTGGCCCGCGCTCGCCGCGACGAGCGGCGCCGTCGACCCGCCGGCGCTCGTCTCGGCCCTGCCCAGCCGCGGCGACGTCGCCGTCCTGTCCTGCGACCGCGGCCAGCCCGGCGGCCTGTCACAGGACGCGATGGCCGCCGCGCTCGACGCCGGCAGCCGCGGCCGCGACCTCGTCGTCACCGACCTGCCCCGATCTCTGGACGACGCGGCGGTCCTCGCCCTGCGCGCCGCCGACCGGGTGCTCCTCGTCGTGCCGGCCGAGCTGCGCGCCTGCGTCGCCGCCGCCAGGGTCGCCGCGACCGTCACACCACACACCGACGAGCTGCGGCTGGTCGTCCGGGGGCCTGCGCCGGGCCGGCTGCGCACCAGGGACATCGCGCGCTCGCTGGGCGTGCCGGTCGCCGGCACCCTGCGCGCCGAGCCCGGCCTCACGCGCCGGCTCGAGAAGGGCAGCCCACCGGCCGGCGACGGCCGCGGCCCCCTCGCCCACCTCTGCCGTCGCATCATCGGCGACCTCGGCCTGGCGACCGGAGTGACGGCATGAGCGGGCCGCGGATCGGGACTGCAGGTTTTTGCTCGGGCGGGCGCCGGGGTGCGGCGGAGGTGATGGCATGAGCGCGTTGGTGCTCGACGAGCGCAGCAAGACGGCGCCGGGCAGGCGGATCGTGGCGGCCGGCGGAGGGGTCGTCACGAGCTCGCTCGACGAGTTCGCCGAGCGGGTCAGGCTGCGGATGACCGTCGGCAGCGTCGAGCCGACCCCCTCGGCGGTGCTGGAGGCGGTGCGCGCCGAGCCGGGCGCCGCGCTGCTCGGCGAGAGCACGCTGCGGCAGGTCGCCGACCGTCTCATCGGCGAGATGATCGGCGCGGGCGGGCTCGCCCCGCTGCTCGCCGACCCGTCCGTGACCGACGTGCTGGTCAACGGTGTCGAGGTGTGGGTCGACCGCGGCGCGGGGCTGCGGCGGGCCGGCGGGCGCTTCGGCGACGCGACCGAGGTGCGGCGGCTGGCGCAGCGGCTCGCGGCGAGCGCCGGGCGGCGGTTGGACGACGCGTCCCCGTTCGTCGACGCGCAGCTGGCCGACGGCACCCGGCTGCACGCGGTCCTGCCGCCCATCGGCCGGGAGGGACCGTATCTGTCGCTGCGGACGTTCCGCCGGCAGACGTTCACGATCGACGAGCTCATCGCCCGCGGCACGTTCGACCCCGGCGCGGCCCGGCTGCTCGCCGCGATCGTCGCGGCACGGATCCCGTTCCTGGTGACCGGCGGCACGGGCACCGGCAAGACCACCGTCCTGGCGGCGCTGCTGTCCCTGGCCCCGCCCACGGAGCGGCTCGTCGTCGTCGAGGACGCCGCGGAGCTGCGACTCTCGCACCCGCACGTCGTGTCGATGCAGTCGCGGATGTCCAACGTGGAGGGCGCCGGCGAGGTGACCCTCCGCGACCTGGTCCGCCAGGCACTGCGGATGCGCCCCGACCGGCTGGTCGTCGGCGAGTGCCGGGGCGCGGAGATCGTCGACCTGCTCGGCGCGCTCAACACCGGGCACGAAGGCGGAGCGGCCACCCTGCACGCCAACTCGCCGGCCGACGTGCCGGCCAGGCTCGAAGCCCTCGGGCTGCTCGGCGGCGTGCCGAGAGCGGCGCTGCACGCCCTCGCCCACGCGGCGCTGCGGGTCGTGATGCACCTGCAGCGAGCCACCGACGGCAGCCGCCACCTCAGCGAGATCTGCCTCCTGGAGGCGCATCCGGAGCAGCGCACCACCGTCATGGCCACCGCCTGGCGGCGCGGCACCGGCAGGGCGGCCGCGTCCGACCAGCTGGAGACGTTGATCGCCGCCCGAGGCATCACACCGCCCCGCTCTTCGGGGCCCTGGCGCTATGAGAGAGGAACGGGCTGGCAATGAACGCCATCGACCTGGCCCTCGCGACCGGCGGCGGCATGACCGTCTTCTGTGGACTGTTCGTGCTCCGCCGGCGCCGGGCTCGCGCTCGGCTCGACCGCCTCACCCGGCATCGCAGGACGACCATCGCCGCATGGTTGCCGAAGGCCGACCGGCTGCGGGCCGCGCTCGTCGACCGTCCCCGCACGACCATCACCGCCGGCAGCGTGGCCGCGGCCGGGATCGGGCTGCTGGGCGGTGGCCCGGTCGCCGCCGTGCTGGCGGGGGCGTATGCGGCGGTCGGGCTGATCGGTGTGCGCCGCCAGCTGGCACGCCGGGCGGCCGACCGTGCGGTCGCCGAGCTGCTCGACACGATCGAGGACGCGGTCGGAGACCTGCGCGCGGGCATCGTGCCCTTCGCGACCGCCGCGCCGTATCCGGGCGGGGCGGACGTGGAGCTGCACACCACGCCGAGCCCGTTCCGCACGCCTGGTCCGGGCGGCCTCGGGGCGACCGTCCGCCGGATCTGGGAGACCGCCGACAGACAGGACGGTCAGCCCACCGGCCGCGACCGGAATGCACAACGGCGCCGGCCCGCCGCAGGTCGGAACGCTGCCGAGGCCGCCCCCGCCGCCAACCGTCGCCACACCAGCCGGGGCGCGATCACCGGCCGAGCTGCGGTCGGCGGCTGGGCCGCCGCCAGTGGTCGAGCCGCTGTCGATGGTCGGGCTGCTGTCGGCGGCTCGGCCGGGGCGGGTGGCTGGCCCGCGATCAACGGCCGGCCTGCGGTCGGTGGCTGGGCTGCGGCTGATAGCCACGGCGTGGTTGATGGTTGGGCCGCCGCCGATGGTCGGGCTGCTGCTGACGGTCGACCTCTGGCCAGTGGCTGGGCTGTGGCCGACGGTTCGCCCACGGTCAGTGGCTGGGCTTCTGCCATCAACGGCCGGCCTGCACACGACGCCCAGCCTGCAACCGACACCCGGTCTGCGAACGATGGCCGTCCTGCAGTCGATGGCCGAGCTGCGGAGCGTGGCCGGTTCGCAGGCGGCTGGCAGATGACGAATGACCAGGTTGCCGACCATGGCGGGGTTACCGACGGCTCCCCGACGGTGGTGACGGGCCGGGCCATGAGCGATCTCCCCGCAGCAGATGGCGGCCGGGCGGTCGGCTGGTATGGGGTCGAGAGTGGCCGGGCAACGACAGGCTGGCCGGCGGCGGGAGCTGGTCAGGCCGCGAATGGCTGGTCGGCCACGAGACCTGATCGGGCTGTGGGTGGCCGAGTGGCCGACGGGGGCGTGGTGTCGAGCGGTGGTCCGGTCGTCGGCGGGGTTGGGGCGGCCGGGGCGTCTGGTCGAGCGCGTGGCGGGCGGGCGCGGCGGCGTGAGGAGGCTGCGGTCGCGGTCGCGATGGCGCGGCTGGAGGCCGCGCACCGGGTCAGTGAGGCGCTCGGCACGCCGCTCGCCGATCTCCTCGACCAGGTTGAGGCCGACCTGCGGGCGGGGCAGGCCCTCCGGCTCAACCTCGCGGCGCAGACGTCCGGGGCGCAGACGACCACGACGTTGCTGGTCGGGATGCCGGTGGCGGGGCTGTGGCTCGGGGCGAGCATCGGGGTCGATCCCGTCGGGCAGTTGTTGCACACGCCGCTCGGTGCGGCGTGCGCGATCGTCGCGGTCGCGTTGCAGTGCGCCGGGATGTTGTGGACCGGGCGGATGGTCGGGTCCGTCGTCGCGGAGGTGCGGTGATGAGCCGGGGGCGACGGTGGCTGTACGCGACCGGTTGTGGCCTGGCTGCCGGGCTGCTGCTGGGCGGGCTCGTGGGTGTCGTGGCCGGCGTCGTGTCGGCGGTCGCGGCGGAGCGGATGCTGCGGCGGGTCGAGTCCCCGCGCGTCCGGCGGGAGCGGGCGATTGCCCGGGGTGACCTGCCGTTCGCGACGGATCTGCTCGCCGCCGCGTTGAGGACCGGCGCGCCACCCGATCGTGCGGCGATCGTGGTCGGGGAGGCGGTCGGCGGGCCGGTCGGGACCAGGTTGACGCTCGTCGGACGGGCACTGCGGCTCGGTGCGACGCCGCGGGATGCCTGGGCGCACCTGGCCGACCTCCCCGGCGGGCGGCGGCTTTCCCGGGTCGCCGCCCGCAGCGCCGACCGGGGCACGGCGCTGACGCAAGCCCTGGAGCGGCAGGCGGCCGACCTGCGGGTCGCGAAGGCCGCGGCCGGCGAGGCGTCGGCGCGCCGGGTCGGCGTGCTGGTGGTGCTGCCGCTCGGGGTGTGTTTCCTGCCCGCGTTCGTGCTGATCGGGGTCGTGCCGGTGGTCGCCGCCATCATCCGCGACGTGGTGAGCGTCCTGTGATTCGTATTCCAGTTCATCGATCGGTTTGGTTCAGCGTCATCGTGAAGGAGCACCAGTGCACAACCTCCGCGCCCGTCTTCGTGCCTTCCGCCGGGAAGACCGTGGGTCGCACAGCATCGAATACGTCCTGGTCATCGGCGTCGGCGTGGCACTCGCCGCGGTGCTGCTGAGAGTGGTCGTGTCGGATTCGACGTACGACGCCATGTTCCGCCTGATCGGCGGTGCGCTGGCATGAGAGACGACCGGGATCGTGGCGCCTGCCGTGGGGGTCCGTGGCGCCGGCGGAGATGGACGCTCCGCAACGGCCGGGCCGACGACCGCGGATCGGCGACGGTCGAGTTCGCCGTGACACTTCCTGGAGTCGTCGTCCTGCTGCTGATCTTCGTCGCCGGGTGGAGCGCCTTCGCGGCCAAGGTGCGCCTCACCGACGCGGCGGGGCTGGCGGCACGGGCGGCGGCCCGCGGCGAGCCGGTGGCGTCCGGCGGCGCCATGCCGGCGGGCGCCACGATCTCGGTCCAGCGTGACGGCGACCTTGTCCGCGTGACGGTGCGCCAGCGGGTCGGCCTCGGCCCGCTGCCGTCGATCACGTTGCAGGAGGAGGCCGCCGCCCTGATCGAGCCCGGAGCGGAGTCCTCGTGAGCGGGCGGCGACAGGCGGCGGCCGGGGCTCGGGATCGCGGGTCGATCTCGCTGCTCATGGTGGTGCTCGGGGTCGTGTTCGTCGGGGCGCTGCTCGCCGGGATCGGTCTGGGCGGTGCCAAGGTCGCGCGGCACCGGGCGCAGAACGCGGCCGACGCGGGCGCGCTGGCCGGGGCGGTGTGGGCGATCGACGGTCCGGCGGTGGCCTGCGTGGTCGCCGGCCGGGCGGTCACGGCCAACGACGCGAGGCTGGTCGGCTGCGCGGTCGACGGGTTCGAGGTGCGGGTGACCGTCGAGGTCCGCCTGGGCGACGGGATGGCCGGCGGCAAGGCGAGCGCCCGCGCGGGGCCGGTGTGGGCCACCGGTACCGGCGACGCTGACGACGACAGATGACTACAGCGACGCGAGGACGAGTGAGAGGACCTGGACCGCATCGTGCTTGTTGAGGGGGTTGTTGCCGTTACCGCACTTCGGGGACTGCACGCACGAGGGGCAGCCCTGCTCGCAGCGGCACTCGGCGACGACGGCACGGGTGGCGCCGAGCCAGTCGGCGGCCACGTCGAACGCGCGCTCCGCGAAGCCGGCGCCGCCGGGATGGCCGTCGTAGACGAAGACGGTCGGCAGGCCGGTGTCGGCGTGCAGCGCGGTCGACAGGCCGCCGATGTCCCAGCGGTCGCAGGTCGCGACGAGCGGCAGCAGGCCGATCGACGCGTGCTCGGCGGCGTGCAGGGCGCCGGGCCAGTCGACCTCCGCGATGCCGGCCTCGTCGAGCGCCTCGGGGGACACGGTCCACCAGACGGCGACGGTCTTCAGGATGCGTTCGGGGAGGTCGAGCTGGCAGGTGTCGATGACCTCGCCGCTGGTGATGCGGCGGCGCTGGTAACTGACGACCTGGGAGGTCACCTCGACCTCCCCGAGCGAGAGCGTGACCGGGCCCGCGGTGCGGGTCTGGCGGACCGACAGGACGGTGAGGGAGGTGACGTCGCGGGGGTGGGTGCTCCAGTCGGGCTCCTCCGCGTGGACGAGCGCGACGGAGTCGGCCAGGTCGAGCTTGTCCACGACGTACGAGACGCCCTGGTGCAGGTGGACCGCCCCGGTGTGCACCTGGTGGTGCGCGGAGCCGGTGTCGACCGTGCCGAGCAGGCGGCCGGTGGCCTCCTCCACGACGGCGATCGGGCCGCCGCCCGCCCCGCGGAGGTCGACGTCCGGGCGGTGGCGTTCCGTCCAGTACCAGCCGCTGGGCCGCTTCCGCAGGATCCCCGCGGCGACCAGGGCGTCGAGCGTGGCCTCGGCGGTCGGCCCGAAGAGCGGCAGGTCCGCGGGGGTGAGCGGCAGCTCGGCGGCGGCGCAGCACAGTTGCGGCGCGAGGACGTGCGGGTTGCCGGGGTCGAGGACCGTCGCCTCGACCGGCTTGCCGAACAGGGCCTCCGGGTGGTGCACGAGGTACGTGTCGAGCGGGTCGTCCCGGGCGACCAGCACGCACAGTGCGTCGCGGCCCGCCCGGCCGGCCCGGCCCGCCTGCTGCCAGAGGGAGGCGAGGGTGCCTGGATAGCCTGAGATGAGGACCGCGTCGAGACCGACGAGGTCGACGCCGAGCTCCAGGGCGTTGGTGGAGGCGAGGCCGAGCAGGGTGCCGTCCATGAGGTCGCGTTCGAGGGCGCGGCGCTCTTCGCGGAGGTAGCCGGCGCGGTAGGCGGCGACCCGTTCGCCGAGGCCCGGCACGGCCTGGTTGAGCGAGCGCCTTGCCATGCTCGCCACCACCTCGGCGCCCTTGCGGGACCGGACGAAGGCGAGTGTCCGTACGCCGGCGATGACCGCCTCGGTGAGCAGGTCGGCGGTCTCCCGCAGCGCCGACCGCCGCACCGGCTCCGCGTCCCGCCCCGCGCCCGCGAAGTCACGCGCCGCCGCGGCACCGCCCGCCCCGGCACCGCCCGCCGCGGCTGTGGAGCCGCGCGTGGTTGTGGAGCCGCGCGTGGTTGTGGAGCTGTGCGCCGTGGTTGTGAGGCTGGCTGCGGCTGTGGAGCCGCGCGTGGTTGCGGAGGCGCCGGCGGTGGTGGAGCTGTGCGCCGTGGTAGGGCTGGCCGCAGTCGTGGAGCCGCGCGTGGTTGTGGAGGCGTGCGCCGTCGTGGAGCTGTGCGTGCTAGCAGAGCTGCCAGTGGTCTTGGCATCGGCCGTGGTTGTGGAGCCGCCGGCGGTCGTGGGGGTGGGTGCGGGGATAGAGGTGTGTGGTGTGGCGGAAGGGCGGGTGGCGGCGGGCGAGGTGCGTTCCGCGACCGTGGTCGTGAGGGTGGGGTCGTCAGGGAGGAGGAGGTCGGTCTCGCCGAGGCTGGAGAAGTCGGGGGGTGGTGGGAGCAGTGGGGGTTCCCAGAGGGCGAACGTCACCCCGCCGCGTGGCGATGCGTCTGTGGTCACGGCGGTCATCGGCAGGCCGGTCAGGCGCGAGCCGGAGGACTGCGGGTCGCCTGAGGTGGCGGACGCCAGGACGAAGCACGGGGGCGGCAGGCCGCGGGGCGTGTAGCGGGCGGCCACCCGGCGCAGGCGGCGCAGGACGTGGGCCACGTGGGAGCCGAAGACGCCGCGGTACGTGTGGCACTCGTCGACGACCACGAAGCGCAGGCCGCGCAGGAAACGGGTCCACGAGGCGTGGTTGGGCAGGATGCCGTGGTGGAGCATGTCGGGGTTGGTGAGGACGACGCGGGCGTGCTGGCGGACCCAGTCGCGTTCCTCGCGGGAGGTGTCGCCGTCGAAGGTGGCGGGGCGGGTGTCCGGCAGGTCGACGGCCTGCAGCGAGCGGAGCTGGTCGGCGGCCAGGGCCTTGGTCGGCGAGATGTAGAGCACCGTGGCCTTGGCGTCGCGCAGGAGCGCGGAGAGGGCCGGTAGCTGGTACGCCAGCGACTTGCCCGAACCGGTGCCGGTGGCGACGACGGTGTGGGTGCCGGACCACGCGAGGTCGGCGGCGGTGGCCTGGTGGGTCCACGGGAGGGCGACGCCGCGGGCCTCGAAGGCGGTGCGCAGCGCGGGCGGCGCCCATGACGGCCACGCGGCGGTGGACCCGGCGCGGGGTGGCACGTGTTCGACGTGGGTGAGCGACTCGGCGCGGTGGGACGGTAGGAAAGAGAGCGGAAGTACGGCCGTCACGACGAGCACTCTAAGACAGATGTTCGAAGAAGATGGCGTGATACACGTGTGGCAATTGTGGGAAACAGGGTGGACGCGTCGCCTTGTGGAGGCGTCGATGGTTAGATGCCCGAGAGACTCATTGTGCGCAGCACCCGCCAGAAGAGGAGGTCCGCATGGAGCTGTCGTTGTCGACGTACGACTCCGGCGACCACACAGTGCTCGAAGTCGGCGGTGAGGTGGATGTGTACACCGCACCACGGCTTCGCGAGAAGCTGGTCGAGCTCGTCGAGACGGGTGCCCGCCATGTCGTGGTCGACCTGAGCCGGGTGGAGTTCCTCGACTCGACCGGGCTCGGTGTGCTCGTGGGCGCGTTGAAGCGGCTGCGGGCGGTCAACGGCACGTTCGGGCTGGTGTGCGCGCACGAGAGGCTCCTGAAGATCTTCCGGATCACCGCCCTGGATCGGGTGTTCTCCCTGTACGACTCCGTGGCCTCCGCGACCGCCGCGGCCGGCTCGGACACCGAACCCACGGCGTAGGTTCATGCCCACAGTCAGGCTGTCGTTCTCGCCGGCGGCCGCACACGTCCGCACCGCCCGGCTGGTCGGTGTGGCCGTCGCGCGGCGCGCCGGTGTCGCCGAGGAGCTGCTGGAAGAGGTCAGGCTCGCCATCGGTGAGGCGTGCTCCCGTGCCGTCGCGCTGCACCGCTCGCACGGGCTGGACGACCTGGTCGACGTCGCGATGGCCGACGGCGACCGGTTCACCGTGCTGGTGGTCGACCGGGCGGCGAACGGGGCGATGGTGACCCGCGCCGAGGGTGAGACCGGGGATGAAGTGATGGTGCTGTCGGACCCGGCGCTGCCGCTGACCACCCCGCCGGACCTGCTCGCGGAGGAGGCGGTCGCGGCGAGGATGGGGCTCGCCCTGCTCGCCGGGCTCGTCGACGACCTCAACGTCTCCGAGCTGGGCGAAGGCGTCGGCACGCAGGTGCGCATGTCGTGGCCGCTGGAGCGCCCGGCGGAGTAGAGCCGCCGGGGCGCCCGGCGGGACGGCCGTGGGAGCGCTCAACGGAGTGGCCACCTGGAACGCCCAATCGAGTGAAGCGCGCCACAAACCGGACCATCGACAAAAAGCGATCTCTTGAAACGCGCAAGTCGGTGTGACCACAGACACGCTCTGCGGCTAGAGTACGGCGATCGTGTATGACGGGCCTGGTCATTGGGTACCTCGACCGTCCAGCACGGCTCCCTTGGGAGAACCCGCCGCCGGCCTGACCGCTCGCGGCGCTGTCATGTGTCGGTACAGGAGGACAACGAATGTCCGCAACACTCGTCGCAGCCGACGAGATTTCCCTCAGCGGGAACAACCTGACCTACGTCGTCGTCGCGCTCGTCATCGCCTTCGTGGCGCTGGGCTTCGCGGCCGCGCTGGTCAAGGCTGTGCTCGCGACTGGTCGGGGCACCCCGAAGATGCAGGAGATCGCCGGGGCGGTGCAGGAGGGCGCGACCGCGTATCTCACTCGCCAGTTCAAGACCCTCGGCATCTTCGTCGTCATCGCCGTGGTGGTGCTGTTCCTGCTCCCCGTGGGTGACGTCGGGGGCGGCAACGAGACCATGGTCAAGATCGGAAGGTCGGCGTTCTTCATCGTCGGCGCGGTCTTCTCGGCCTTCATCGGCGGCGCCGGTATGGCGCTGGCCACCCGCGCCAACCTGCGCGTCGCGGCGGCGGCCCGAGAAGACGGCGGCCGGGAGAAGGCGATGAAGATCGCCTTCCGGACCGGTGGCGTCGTCGGCTTCCTCACCGTGGGCCTCGGCCTGTTCGGCGCGGCGCTGGTCGTGCTGATCTTCAAGAGCGAAGCCCCGACCGTGCTGGAGGGCTTCGGCTTCGGTGCCGCGCTGCTCGCGATGTTCATGCGGGTCGGCGGCGGCATCTTCACCAAGGCCGCCGACGTCGGCGCCGACCTGGTCGGCAAGGTCGAGCAGGGCATCCCGGAGGACGACCCGCGCAACGCCGCCACCATCGCCGACAACGTCGGCGACAACGTGGGTGACTGCGCCGGTATGGCCGCGGACCTGTTCGAGTCCTACGCCGTGACCCTGGTCGCCGCGCTGATCCTCGGCAAGGCCGCGTTCGGCGAGGAAGGCCTGGTCTTCCCGCTCATCGTCTCGACGATCGGTGTCATCGTCGCGATCCTCGGTGTGGCGCTCACCCGCCTGCGCCCCTCCGACCGCAACGGCCTGGTCGCCATCAACCGGGCGTTCTACATCTCCGCCGCCGTCTCCGCGGTCCTGGTGGCCGTCGCCGCGGTCGTCTACCTGCCCAAGACGTGGGCCGGCCTGCACGGCCAGACCGACTCGCTCAAGGCGATCGTCGGGCTCACCGGCGGCGACGCGCCGCCGTTCGGCCCGCACGTGACCGCCATCATCGCCTGCGTCATCGGCATCGTGCTCGCCGCGATCGTCCAGGCGCTGACCGGGTACTTCACCGAGACCGAGCGCCGCCCCGTCAAGGACATCGGCAAGAGCGCCCTCACCGGTCCCGCCACCGTGGTGCTCGCCGGCATCAGCGTCGGTTTCGAGTCGGCCGTCTACTCCGCGCTGGTCATCGGCGCCGGCGTGTTCGGCGCGTTCCTGCTCGGCGGCGGCTCGATCACGCTGTCGCTGTTCGCGGTCGCCATGGCCGGCACCGGCCTGCTGACCACCGTCGGCGTCATCGTCGCCATGGACACGTTCGGCCCGATCAGCGACAACGCGCAGGGCATCGCCGAGATGTCCGGCGACATCGACGAGCGCGGCGCCCGCACGCTGACCGAGCTCGACGCGGTCGGCAACACCACCAAGGCGATCACCAAGGGCATCGCGATCGCCACCGCGGTGCTCGCCGCCACGGCGCTGTTCGGCTCCTACACGGACTCGATCCTCAAGGAGTTCAGCCAGGTCGAGGTCGACAAGTTCCTGAACGTGGCCAACCCGGGCAACCTGGTCGGCCTGCTCATCGGCGCGGCGGTCGTGTTCCTCTTCTCGGGCCTGGCGATCAACGCCGTCGCCCGCTCGGCCGGCGCGGTCGTGTTCGAGGTGCGCCGCCAGTTCCGCGAGTTCCCGGGCATCATGGACTACAGCCAGCGCCCGGAGTACGGCAAGGTCGTCGACATCTGCACCCGTGACGCCCAGCGTGAGCTCATCACCCCGGGTCTGCTCGCGGTGATGGCGCCGATCGCGGTCGGCTTCGGTCTCGGCGTCGGCCCGCTGGCGGCGTACCTCGCCGGCGCGATCGGCACGGGCACGCTGATGGCGGTCTTCCTGTCCAACTCGGGTGGCGCATGGGACAACGCGAAGAAGCTCGTCGAGGACGGCACGCACGGCGGCAAGGGCTCGCCGGCGCACGAGGCGACGATCATCGGTGACACCGTCGGTGACCCGTTCAAGGACACCGCCGGCCCGGCCATCAACCCGCTGATCAAGGTGATGAACCTGGTCGCCCTGCTGATCGCACCCGCCGTGGTCGTCTACACCACGGGCGACGGCAGCCCGGCGGTCCGCTTCGCGATCGCGATCGCGGCGGCGCTCGTCGTCGCCGTGGCGGTGCTCATCAGCAAGCGCAAGCCGGTCGCGGTCGACGCCAGCAACGGCGACGACTCCAACGCGCAGGAGACGACGCCGGAGCGGGTCACCGCCTGACCTCGCACCGATCCGACGCCCCGGCCGGGAGCATCCGGCCGGGGCGTCGTATTTGTCGAACAGACGATCGGTTCTAGGCTTCCATCCATGCACTTCCGCGCCGTCGCCACAGCCGCCCTCATTGTCGTCGTTTCGACGGGTATGAGCGGCTGCGGCGACGACGGCAGCGGCGACATCGCCCCGAAGCGCTGGGCGCAGCAGGTGTGCACGGCGCTCACCCCCTGGCGGACCGAGATCGCCGACCTGACGACGAAGGCCCAGCAGCAACTGCAGTCGGCGACGACCGCCGCGCAGACCAAGACCAACATCGTCGACCTGCTCGCCGGCGCCGAGACCTCGAGCGAGAAGGCCCGGGCCGGGATCAGCGGCGCAGGCGTGCCCGACGTCTCCGGCGGCGACAAGGTCGCCCAGCAGTTCACCGGCTCGCTGGCGAAGGCCCGCGACGCGTATGGCAACGCGAAGCGCTCCGTCCAGGGCCTGCAGACCGCCGACGCGAAGGCGTTCTACACCTCGGTCGGGTCCACGTTCGCGGTGCTCAAGGAGGAGTACGAGCAGAGCGCCATCGACCCGCAGCACGTCAAGCAGAAGGACCTGCAGAAGGCCTTCAACGAGGTGCCCGAGTGTCGGTGACGCCGGCTCGGAGCCGGCAACTGTCGCTGTTCGGGGTCGAGGCGCGCCCGCCCACCCCGATGGATCTGGAAGGCCTGCTCGCCGGCGCGGGCGAGGTCGGCAGGATGGGCGGCACCGCGAAGGTGTCGATCGAGGTCGAGGACGCCTGGCGGGCCGACGTACTACGGGCCGAGTGCGAGCAGCGGGGCCTGGTCGTGTCCTGCGAGCCGACCGGCGTCGAGGACCGGTGGACCGTCCGGACGGCGTACGCGGCGCTGCTGGCCCCGCTCGCGACCCGCTGGCTCGACGGCACCACGAAAGTTTCCCCACCCGACCTGGTGCTCGACGGCCGCCGGCTGCGGCTGTGGGTCGCGGCGGCGGGCTCCTGGGACGGCCAGCGCGCCTACCTGCTCCGCCTCGCCCCGAGCAGCCCAGCCCTGCCGGACGACGACGTCGATCCCGAAGCGGCGGACGACCAGGTCATCCCCTTCGACCCGTCGGGCGACATTTCGGAAATGTCCGGCGGAGGAAGGGGTGACGGAAGCGGCGGGGTCGGAGCGGGAAGCGAGACGCAGCGAACCGGCCAGAGCGAGGCGGGCGCGGTGGACATGGATGACGCCGGCGACGACGGGCCGGGTGCGGCCGGCGCCGAAGCGGTCGAGGACGGCAAGCCGCGCGGGAAGCCGAAGAAGAAGGCCGCACCGCTCATCTCCGGGTTCGACCCCGGCCCCGTCGACCTGGGCGTGGAGGTCGAGGACTGGGTCGACGACAGCCGCGACGAGTGGCCCGACTCCGGGGTGGCCGACCTGCCCACAGTCGAGCTCGACGCCGTCACCGAACCGCCGGCCGAGGCTTCCGCGGTACCGACGCAGCAGGACGAAAGCGATGAGAACTCCATCAATAGGAGAATCGCCGACAATTGGGTCGCGATCGGAGATGCTCTGGCGGCCGTCGGATTGATCGCGGTGTTCGTCGGTCCCAAAGCCGGCGGACCCGCGTACCGGATCGTGGGACTGCGACGCGTGACACGCCTCGCGGAGCTCGTCGGTGAGCCTCCGGCCGGGGCGCCGAACGCGAGTTGGCCGAGGTGACCGCGGGGTAGGCTGGTCCGTCGGCGTGCAGTGTGATTCCACCCGCCATCGGGGTCACCGCCGTACGACAAAGCGTGACAAATACGGCAGCCGATGCGACACGATCGCAAGATCGGGCAGGTAGCGCTTCTGCTTGGGTGTACCGTGGCGCCGATCGGCGTGTCGCGAGCCGACCGCCGGGTGCCGCATTGCGCAACTCGGCGCGAGAGCGCGCGTTACGTTTGACACATGTCCGTCCGCACCGGGGAGAGCTGTGCCGAACTCCGCCAACACGAAGCGGCTGGTGATCGTCGAGTCGCCGGCGAAGGCCAAGACGATTTCGGGCTACCTGGGCCCGAATTACGTCGTGGAGGCGAGCTTCGGCCACGTCCGTGACCTGCCTGTGGGCAAGAAAGACATGCCCGAGGACCTCAAGAGCAAGCCGTGGGCCTACCTGGGCGTCGACGTCGACAACGATTTCACCCCGGTCTATGTCATCTCGGCGGACCGGCGTAAGCAGATCACCCGGCTCAAGGAACTGCTGAAGTCGGCCAGCGAGGTCTACCTCGCCACAGATGAGGACCGCGAGGGCGAGGCCATCGCCTGGCACCTCTTCGAGACCTTGAAGCCGAAGGTCCCGGTCAAGCGGATGGTGTTCCACGAGATCACCCGGCCGGCGATCCAGGCCGCCGTCGCCAACCCGCGCGAGATCAACCGCGCGCTGGTCGACGCCCAGGAAGCCCGGCGAATCCTCGACCGGCTCTACGGCTATGACCTGTCCACCGTCCTGTGGAAGAAGGTCCAGGGCGGCCTGTCCGCCGGCCGCGTGCAGTCCGTCGCCACCCGGATCGTGGTCGAGCGGGAGCGGCAGCGGATGAAGTTCCGCTCCGCCGAATACTGGGACATCCTCGCCAAGCTCCTGCCCGACGGCGACACCCGCACGTTCAACGCGACGCTGCTCGCCATCGACGGCGACAAGGTCGCCACCGGCCGCGACTTCGACCCGGAGACCGGCAAGGTCCGGCCCAACGCCGGCGTCATCCACCTCGACGAGCAGGGCGCCCGCGGCCTCGCCGCCCGCCTGGAGGGCCGGCCGTTCACGGTTACCCGGGTCGAGGAGAAGCCGTACCGGCGCAAGCCCGCCGCGCCGTTCATCACCTCGACGCTGCAGCAGGAGGGCTCGCGCAAGCTGCGCCTGTCCAGCGCGCAGACGATGCGGATCGCGCAGCGGCTGTACGAGAACGGCTACATCACGTACATGCGAACCGACTCGGTGAACCTGTCCGAGGCCGCGATCGCCGCCGCCCGCAAGCAGATCCTCGACCTCTACGGCCCGAGCGCCGTCCCGCCGCAGCCGCGCCGCTACACCGGCAAGGTCAAGAACGCGCAGGAGGCGCACGAGGCGATCCGCCCCGCCGGCGACAGCTTCCGCACACCCGGCGACGTGGCCAAGGAGCTCAGTGCCGAGGAGCTGCGCCTGTACGAGTTGATCTGGCAGCGCACCATCGCGTCGCAGATGACCGACGCGGTCGGCAACAGCACCTCCGTCCGGATCAACGCGACCACCCCCGCCGGCGAGTCGGTCGACTTCAGCACCACCGGCAAGACCATCACCGATCCCGGCTTCCTGCGCGTGTACGTCGAATCCTCCGACGACGAGAACGCGGAGGCCGAGGACGCCGAGCGGCGCCTGCCGGTGCTGGTCAAGGGCCAGACGCTGACCGAGAAGGGGCTGACCGCGACCGGGCACACCACCCAGCCGCCGGCCCGCTACACCGAAGCGTCGCTGGTCAAGGTGATGGAGGAGCTCGGCATCGGGCGCCCCTCCACGTACGCCTCGATCATGGAGACGATCAACAACCGCGGCTACGTGTTCAAGCGCGGCCAGGCACTGATCCCGTCGTTCCTGGCGTTCGCCGTGGTCGGGCTGCTGGAGAAGCACTTCCCGCGCCTGGTCGACTACGACTTCACCGCGTCGATGGAGAACGTCCTCGACGAGATCGCCAACGGCGACGAGAGCGCCGTGGACTTCCTGCGCCCCTTCTACTTCGGTGGAGACACAGGCGACGAAGGGTCGGTGCCCCGCCAAGGCGGGCTGAAGCGTATGGTCACCGAGCGCCTCGGCGAGATCGACGCGCGCGGGATCAACTCGATCCCCCTGTTCCGCGACGAGGCCAACCGCGACGTGGTCGTGCGCGTCGGGCGGTACGGGCCGTACCTGCAGCGCTTCCTCGCCGACCAGCCCGAGGGCGACGAAGGCGACCGGGCGACCGTGCCGGACGGGCTCGCCCCGGACGAGCTCACCCCCGAGAAGGTCGCGGAGCTGTTCGTCGGCGGCGCCAGCGGCGAGCGCAAGCTCGGCGAGCACCCGGAGACCGGCGAGCCGATCGTCCTCAAGTCGGGGCGCTACGGGCCGTACGTGTCGACCGGCGAGAAGAACTCCTCGCTGCTGTCCACCCAGTCGCCGGAGCACCTGACCCTCGAAGAGGCCCTGCAGCTGCTGACCCTGCCGCGACTCGTCGGCAAGGACCCCGAGGGCGTGGACATCATCGCCTCGCCCGGCCGGTACGGGCCGTACATCAAGCGCGGCACCGACACCCGTTCGCTGGAGAACGAGGGTCAGCTCTTCACGATCTCGCTGGACGCGGCCATGGTGCTGCTGCAGCAGCCGAAGACCCGCGGCCGCGCCGCTGCCAAGCCGCCGCTGCGCGAGATGGGCCCCGACCCGGCGACCGAGAAGCCGCTGGTCATCAAGGACGGCCGGTTCGGCCCGTACGTGACGGACGGCGAGTTCAACGCGTCGCTGCGCCGCAACCAGACCGTCGAGTCACTCTCGATGGACGAGGCGAGCGAGATGCTGGCCGAGAAGCGGGCCAAGGGCCCGGCGCCGAAGAAGCGCGCGGCGAAGAAGGCCACGAAGAGCGCCGAGGACGGCACGACGACTTCCGCTTCCGCTTCCGCTGCCGCGAAGAAGACGGCGGCCAAGAAGACGACGAGCGCCGCGAAGAAGACCACGGCGGCGAAAACGACCACGGCTGCGAAGAAGGCAACCCCGGCCAAGAAGGCAGCCCCGCGGAAGGCCACCTCGGCGAAGAAGTCGACCCCGCCGGGAGAGTGACCCAACAGCACCACGAGGACGCACGGTTATCGGATCGGATACACACGGTCGCCGCATCGACGCGATGGCGACCGTGCCGGCCTGGAGATCGCCGTCGCGGCGCGGCAAGGCACTCGCTCGGTTACAGCCGGTGCCGAGCCCGGAGGTCGATTAGGCCAGCGGTGTTACCGTCGATGTGACCGGCCAGGCGTCGGCGGGGCGAGGCGTTCAGGCGCTGTCCCGCGACCCGTGCAGGCGTCGGCCAAACGGCCAGTCGGATGTCGGCCGGGGTGACTCAGCGCGGGGCCATGCGGATGGCGCCGTCGAGGCGGATGATCTCGCCGTTGACGCGCCCGGTCGGGCGAGGTCCCCGACGGTGTTCGCCACCGGGGCGCTGGCGGCGAGCCCGACGAGGTTGACCTGCGCCAGCCGGCGAGGGCGCGCACCGCATCGCATCGCGCCCAGTAGCCCGCGAGCTCCGCAGGTCTCGTAGGTCCGGCAGCAGCGTGCCAGGTGAGCCCGGCGCCGCGCTTACCGCGATGTGCCTGCTGCGTCGCGCCGAGGTGGCGGCGGCACAGCACCTGGTAGCGGAATGGCAGCCGGCGAGCCCGGCGGCCCACCTTCGGATCGCGTCGGGGTCTGCGGGGGCACGCGGATCGCCGCAGGTGGGCGCGGTGGCGCGGGTCATGCAGGCGTTGGTCGAACGGTCGGCTGGGCGTCGATCGCGGTGAAGGGGCAGGTGTCGAGGGCGCGGCCATCGCATCGCGCCCGTGGGCCGCGGGTCCCACGGGTCCGGTGGCGGTGCGGCTGCGGTGACGCGATTCGTGCAGGGGATCGCGCTCGGGGGCAGCGGGTCCGGTGGCGGTGCGGCTGCGGTGGCGCGATTCGTGCAGGGGATCGCGCTCGAGGACAGCGGGTCCGGTGGCGGTGCGGCTGCGGTGGCGCGATTCGTGCAGGGATCGCGCCCGTGGACAGCAGGTCCGGTGGCGGTGCGGGTGACGCGATCCGTGCAGGGGGGTGTGAAACAGCGGGTCAGGCGCCGGGTGCGGGTGGGAGTCAGGGGCCGAGGACGCGGTCTGTGTAGGCGTTGGCGAACAGGCGGCCAGGGTCGAGCTTGTCGCGCAGCGCGGTGAAGTCGGTGAAGCGTGGGTAGGCCGCGGCCAGTGACTCCGCGTCGCGGAAGTTCATCTTTCCCCAGTGTGGGCGGCCGCCGAGGGGGGTGGTGACGGCCTCGAAGCGGCGGAAGTACTCCTCGAACGGGGCGCCGACGTACTGGTGGATGGCGATGTAGGCGTTGTCGCGGCCGTGGCCGTGGGAGAGCCAGATGTCGTCGGCGGCGGTGAAGCGGACCTCGACCGGGAACTGGATCTTGTACGGCAGGCCGGCGATCACCGAGCGGAGGCCGTCGAAGGCTTCGCGGAGGGCGGCGCGGGGCAGGCCGTATTCCATCTCGACGAAGCGGACCCGGCGGGGGGTGCAGAAGACCTCGTGCGAGGCGGCGGTGTACGTGCGGGCGGACAGCGCCCGGGCCGACACGCGGCTGATCGTGGGGACGGTCGAGGGCAGGGCCCGGCCGAGCCGGCACGCGCCGCCGAAGACCGAGTTGGACAGGAAGTCGTCGTCGAGCCAGCGGCGCCAGCCCGCGAGGGGGCGGTCGGAGGCGGGCACGATGTTGTTGCGCTTCATCTGGACCCGGTCGGTGTAGGGGAACCAGTAGAACTCGAAGTGGTCGTTCGAGGCGATGTGGGTCTCCAGGCCCGACCACACGTCGGACAGCGGCGCCGGGCGCTCGTCGGCCTGCAGGACGAAGGCCGGCACGCAGCGCAGGGTCACCTCGGTGAGCACGCCCAGGGCGCCGATGTTGACCCGGGCGGCGGCGAACAGGTCCGGTTGGGTGGCGGCCGAGCAGCGCACGACCGCACCGTCGGCGGTGACCAGCTCGAGGGCCTCGATAAATGTCGAAAGGCACCCATATGCGGCGCCTGTCCCGTGTGTACCGGTGGACAGCGCCCCCGAGATGGTCTGCGCGTCGATGTCGCCGAGGTTGGGCATGGCCAGGCCGTGTGCGGCGAGCGTGGCGTTGAGGGTCGCGAGCTTCATGCCGGCCTGGACGGTGACGAGGTTGCCCTCGACCCGGACGAGTGACGCCATCTGGTCGAGCTCGATCCGCACGCCGTCCGTCAGAGCGGTGGGTGTGAAGGAGTGCCCGGAGCCGACGGCCTTGACCCGAAGCCCCTCGTCCGCCGCGGCGCGGAGCACAACGGCCAGCTCAGCGGTGGTCGACGGGTGTGCGACACGCGTCGCCCGCGCGGTCTGGTTGCCGGCCCAGTTGGCCCACGGAGAAGTCACGAAACCTGAGTACCCTTCACGTATGCCCGCCGTCAATGACCCGTTGAACCACAAGAGTGAAATGGGCTATCCGCCGATCCCGCCCGCTCGTTGACGTGAGTAGGTTTCAGAGGGACGAGCTAGAGGGGGGATTGCCGGGTGGCGACGCAGACAGTGGCCAGTGCCGGGACGAAGCCGCTGCGCCGGGTTCCGGTGCAGGGGCGCAGTGTGGCGAGGGTCGGGCGGATGCTCGACGCGTGCGCCGAGCTCGTCGACGAGGTTGGCTACGACGGGTTGACCACGACCCTGCTCGCGGAGCGGGCGGGGGTGGCGATCGGCTCGGTCTACCAGTTCTTCCCGGACAAGCGCGCGATCGTGCAGGCGCTCACGCTGCGCAGCTTGGAGGGCTACCTGGAGCGCCTCGGCGCCCGGCTGGCCGACGAGGACATCTCGCACTGGTGGGACGCGGTCGACGCGGCCATCGACGAGTACATCGAGATGCACCGCACGGTGCCGGGCTTCCGGACGCTGCACTTCGGTGACGTCGTGGACATCCACCTGCTCGACGACGAGCGGGACAACAACGACGTCATCGTGTCGCAGCTCGCGGCGCTGCTCATCGGCCGGTTCGGCATCGTGGACGCCGAGCGGCTCCAGTTCGTGCTGGCGATCGCGGTCGAGGCCGCCGACGCGCTGATCAAGATGGCGTTCCGGCGCTCGCCGGACGGCGACCGCGCGGTGCTCGGCGAGGCCAAGGCCCTGATCAAGGACTACCTGCACCACCGCCTCTGACGACGCCGTTCGGACCCTTTATCGGCCGCTCGCGAGGCCGGTAAAGGGTCTGAAACCTCGTGTTGACAATCCCACACGTCCTGTCCGCTTTGCCCCGCACGACGCATACTCGTGGTCGACCGGTACCCCACTCCGAGGACTGGATCCACCGCGATGAACAGTGCTCTGAACAGCCAAAAGAGCAGGCAGAACATCGGCATCATCGGTGCCGGGCGGGTCGGCGCGGTGCTCGGCGCCGCGCTCGTGAACGCCGGCCATCAGGTGGTCGCCGCGGTCGGTGTCTCGACCGCCTCCAAGACCCGTGCGGAGCAGCTGCTCCCGGGCGTCGCGCTCCTTCCCGCCGACCAGGTCGCCGCCTCCGCGGACCTCGTGCTGCTGGCGGTCCCCGACGACGTGCTCGCCGGCCTGGTGCACGGGCTGGTCGAGACCGGCGCGCTGCGCGCGGGGCAGATCGTCGCGCACACCTCCGGCGCCCACGGCCTCGACGTCCTCGCACCCGTCGCCGCCGCCGGCGCGCGCCCCCTGGCGCTGCACCCGGCGATGACGTTCACCGGCACCGCCGTCGACCTGGGCCGGCTCGCCGCCGGTGTCTCGTTCGGCGTGACCGCCCCCGACGACCTGCGCGACCTCGCCGCCTCCCTGGTCGCCGACCTCGGCGGTCAGGTCGAGTGGATCGAGGAGGAGCGCCGGCCGCTGTACCACGCTGCCCTGGCCCACGGCGCCAACCACCTCGCCACCCTCGTCAACGAGGCGCTCGACCGGCTGCGCGACGCCGGCGTCCGGCACCCGGAGCAGGTCCTCGCCCCGCTGCTCGGCGCCGCGCTGGACAACTCGCTGCGCCTCGGCGACGCCGCCATCACCGGCCCGGTGTCCCGCGGCGACGCCGGCACGGTCGCCAAGCACCTCAGGGCGCTCGACGCGGTCGCCCCGGAGTCGGTGCCGCCCTACCTGGCGCTCGCCCGGCGCACCGCCGACCGGGTCATCGCCGCCGGCCGGCTCCGCCCGATGGACGCCGAGCCGCTGCTCGACGTGCTCAGCGGCTCCGGGCATAAGGGCGGCGACTCCGGACAGAAGGAGGGCTCTGCGCAGAAGCAGGTGCCGGCGATCGCCGCGCAGCGCGGCGGCCGCCGGAAGGCCAAGGGCACCGGAGGTAAGCCATGATCGTCGCCGAGACCCGCGAGCAGCTCGCCGTCGCGCGGGCGGGAGCGCGCGGCGCCGTCGCCGTCGTCATGACCATGGGTGCGCTGCACGAGGGGCACGCCGAGCTCCTGCGTGCCGCCCGCGCCGAAGCGGACACGGTCCTGCTCACGATCTTCGTCAATCCCCTGCAGTTCGCGCCGGGCGAGGACTTCGACCGCTACCCGCGCACCCTGGAAGCCGATCTGGCGATCGCGGAGCGGGCCGGCGTGGACATCGCGTTCACGCCGACGCCGGAGATCATGTACCCGCAGGGTGAGCCCGCGGTCCGGGTCGACCCCGGGCCCGCCGGCAACGAGCTCGAGGGCGCCAGCCGCCCGGGGTTCTTCCACGGCGTGCTGACGGTGGTCAACAAGCTGTTCCAGCTGACCCGCCCCGACGTCGCGTACTTCGGGGAGAAGGACTACCAGCAGCTCGGCATGATCCGGGCGATGGTCCGCGACTTCGACCTGCCGATCGTGGTGCGGGGTGTGCCGACGGTGCGGGAGCCCGACGGCCTCGCGCTGTCCAGCCGCAACCGCTACCTCGCCCCGGCGGAGCGGCAGGCGGCGCTGGTGCTGTCCAGGGCGCTCACGAAGGCGGCGCACAGCAAGGACCCCATCGCCGTGGGGGTCGCCGAGTTCGCGACGGAGCCCGAGGTCAAGCTCGACTACTTCGTCCTGACCGATCCCATGCTGGGCCCGGCACCCGCGCACGGCGCCGGCCGGCTGCTGACCGCGGCCTGGGTCGGCGGCACCCGCCTGATCGACAACATCGCGGTGGACCTGCCGTGAGAAGCGACAAAAGCGATAAAGCAGTGGAGATGCCGTGATCCGCACGATGCTCAAGTCCAAGATCCACCGGGCGACGGTGACGCAGGCCGATCTGCACTATGTCGGTTCGGTAACGGTCGACGAGGATCTGATGGACGCCGCGGACCTGCTCGCCGGTGAACAGGTCGCGATCGTGGACATCACCAACGGGGCCCGGCTGGAGACCTACGTGATCGCCGGACCCCGCGGCAGCGGCGTCATCGGGATCAACGGCGCCGCTGCGCACCTGGTCCACCCGGGTGACCTCGTCATCCTGATCTCCTACGCACAGCTCGACGACGCCACCGCCAGGACGTACCAACCGCGCATCGTCCACGTCGACGCCACCAACGGAATCATCGAACTCGGTCACGATCCCGCGGACGCCATACCGGGTATGGTGGGCGAGCCTGTGAGGGGAGACCTTCTCCGGGCGTAAGCACCTGGGGAGGTGGCGGTGCGGCGCGCGGTCGTGCTGGTCATGGCGGTGGCGACACTGCTGAGTGCCTGCGCGCGACCGACCCCCGCAGGCACCGACAAGGACCTGGTCAACGGCTGGCCGATGCTGCCGGCCGCCGTGCTGCAGGTGCCCACCGCGCCGGCGTGCTACGCGCTGCCGTCGGGCACCGCGAGCGCCGACGTCACGAGCTGGCCGACGCCGGTCGGCTGCACCGAGCCGCACGAGGTCGAGCTGATCTCGGTGGGCCGGTTCGCCGGTGCGGACGCCGAGCGGGCCACCCCGCCGAACGTCGGGAGCCCGGCCATGCGCGACGCGTACCGACGCTGCGCCGACGATGCGAAGGCCCTCCTGGGCGCGGACTGGCGCACCGGCCGGGTGTCGCTGAGCGTGGACGTGCCGAAGCCGTTGCTGTGGGACGCCGGGGCCCGCTGGTTCCGCTGCGACCTGCAGGCGCTGCAGGACATCGACCGCTTCAGCGTCGCGACCCGCACCGCGTCGCTGCGCGGCACGCTGCGCCCCGACGGCGGGGGGCTGCGCATCGGGTGTGTGAAAGTCACCACCAAGGCGGGCGGCGCCGCCGGCGACATCGACCGGATCTTCCCCGCCTCGTGCACGACTCCGCACGAGGGCGAGTTCGCCGGCCTCTACGAGCCCCCGGACGGTGAATACCCGGCCGACAGCGAGGCCCGCAGCAACGCCAACCTCGCCGGCTGCCGCCCCGTCGTGGCGGGCTTCACCGGCGTGCCGGACGACGTGAACTTCCGCTCCCGCACCGGTCTCGTAATGTGGCCCTATGACAAGACGGCCTGGGAGCTCGGCAACCGCGCGGTGCGCTGTTTCGTGTGGCCGCCGAAGCCGGTGACGACCTCGTTGCGGGGCGCGGGTACAAAGGGTCTACCGATCACAATCGCGTAGATGCTGTCCTAGATCTGGCAGTTGGGCCGGGTTGCCAACCACATTGATCATTGGCACACTGCACCCGCGCTGTGTGCGCCGGGGGAGGGGTTGGAATCATGGTGCGTTTTCGACGGCTCGCCATGGCGGTGGCACCGGTCGCCGCCGTCGTGATGCTGGCGGGCTGCACGACGCCCGCGGGTGTCGACAAGAACCTCGTCGACGACTGGGCCATGCTCGCCGCCCCCAAGGTCCCCTTGCCGCCGGTCGGCGCGTGCTACGACAGCACCGTGCCGTACTTCGAGACGGACACCCTCACGGTCTTCTCCTTCACGGCCGTGGCCTCCTGCACGACCGGGCACATCAGCGAGACGTTCTACGTCGGCGACCTCACCGGCACCGCGGCCAGCGCGTCGTCGCCGCCGAAGGGCGCGGACCTCAAGGACGCCTGGGCCAAGTGCAACACCGAGGCGCAGACCTACCTCGGCGGCGACTACCACGACGCCCGCCTCGAGCTGATCGTGCTGCCCCCGTCGACGACGCAGTGGTCCGGCGGCGGGCGCTTCTTCCGCTGTGACCTCGCCGAGGTGCAGAGCGACGCCGGCAAGCCGATCAGCCGCACGAGCAGCCTCAAGGGCGGCCTCACCGGCGACAAGCCGATCGCGCTGACCTGCGCCCAGGAGATCTACGAGGCCGACGGCAAGACCTGGGACGACTACGAGCCGAAGCCGTGCACGTCGACGCACAACATGGAGTACGTCGGCACGTACCTGGCCGGCGAGCGGGCCTTCCCGAAGAACGCCGACGAGCGGCGCGCCGCGATGCGGACCGGCTGCGAGGCGCTCGGCGCCAAGTTCCTCGGCCTGACGCAGCAGGCGCTCGACAACCACCAGGAGGTCGGCATCGGCTTCTGGATGGTCGACGAGGAGAACTGGCTGCGCGGCAACCGCACCGCCCGGTGCTACGCGATGCTGTACGACAAGAAGAGCACGATCCGCTCCCTCAAGGGCATCGGCATGGGCAAGATTTGACCCCCTCTGCGAGACTGTGGGCCCGTGCTACGAGGTGAGGGAGCTCTGCCGATGAAGCGGTGGACCGTCGGGCTGTCGGTGGCGCTGGTGCTGTTCGCCGCCGGCTGCGGCAATCCGGCGGGCACGGACGGCGACCTCGTCAACGGCTGGGGCGCCCTCGCGGCGCCGAGCGTGCCCAAGCCCTCCGCGGGCCAGTGCTGGACCTACAAGGGCGACGCCGACAAGCTCGCCGTCGGGCCCGACCTGGCCGAGGTCGAGTGCACCGCGTCGCACGCCAGCGAGACGTTCAAGGTCGGCGAGTTCACCGGCACCATCGCGCAGAAGTCGTCGCCGCCGGCCGAGGCCGACCTGACCGAGGCGTTCGCCGCCTGCCAGACCGAGGCCAGCAACTTCCTCGGCGGCGACTGGCACGACGGCCGGCTGATCCTGCGGGTGCTGGCGCCGTCGGCGAAGCAGTGGGCCGGCCAGGCGCGCTACTACCGGTGCGACCTGATCGAGGTCTCCGACGACACGTACACGATCGCGCCGCGCACGACGAGCCTCAAGGACACCCTGCGGGGCTCCAAGCCGCTCCAGCTCGGCTGCGTCAAGGTCACGACCGACAGCAAGGGCAGCATCGAGGACTTCGTCCCGGTCAAGTGCGACACGCTGCACAACGGCGAGTACACCGGCACCTTCTACTCGCCGGACGCGCGGCCGTACCCGAGCGACGCCTCGGCCCGCCGGTCGCTGCTGCAGCCCGGCTGCAAGACGATCGTGGCGCGCTACCTGGGCCTCACCGACGCCCAGTACGACCTCAACAAGCAGATCTCGTTCGCCTGGTCGACCGCGACGCCGGCCCGGTGGGGCTACGGCGACCGCACCGCCCGCTGCTACCTGATGCTGGAGGGCAACCTCTCGGTCAGCCGCTCTCTGCTGGCGAACGGCAACGTCCCGGTCTAAGAACGGCAACGTCCCGGTCTAGGAACGGGGCGTGACGTTACCGGCCGGTAATGGCACACTGCTTCCTCATGAGGCGGGTCATCTTCATCGTCGTCGTGCTCGCGCTCGTCGGGGGCGGCGCCTACTGGCTGCTGCGCGGCGGCGACCGGAAGATCCCGAAGACCCCGCCCGCCGCCGCGCCGCAGGTCGGCTCCTGCTGGTCGGTCGACGCGGCCGGCGCGAAGGCCGCCTTCCCGTGGGCCGGCGGCCCCGTGGACTGCGCCGCCGCCCACACCGCCGAGGTGTTCCACGTCGGCCAGGCCACCGACGACCTGCTGCACCGCCTCGACAAGGCCAAGGGCCAGGACGTCGCGATCGCCCAGAACCTCCTGTACGCCCAGGCCCGCCGCGCCTGCGTCGTGCAGGGCACCGCGTTCCTCGGCGGCAACTGGCACGAGTCGAAGGTCCAGATCCTCGCCTCGTGGATCACGCCGGCCAAGGACGGCTTCTTCGGCTGCGCGGTCGCCCCCGTGACCGGCCCGGCCGGCGACGAGCTCGCGACCCGCGAGGGCAGCCTGGCCAAGGCCGGGCCGAGCCTGCCGATCGAGTGCATCTCCGCGCTGAAGTACGTCGGCTGCGCCGGCCCGCACGACGGCGAGTACTCCGGCAGCTACTCGATCGCCCCGATGGACGCGCCGTTCGACGAGACCGCGGTGCGCAACGCGTCGGCGAAGGGCTGCACGAGCGTCGGGCTGCGGTACCTCGGCCTGGCGGAGACCGCCGACCGGGCCGACCTGTCCGCCGCCGCCGTCGGGCCCAAGACCGGCTCCGCCTGGCTCGGCAGCGACCAGACCTTCGCGTGCTACCTGATGAGCGCGCGCCCGCTGAAGGGATCGATCCAGAAGCTGGGCACGGGCCCCTTGCCGTTCGCGTGATTCTCGGCACGGCGCGCAATGCCTGGTTGTGATGTTTGACTGGAGTGATGGAGCTGCCCGTACTACCGCGCCGACTCGCCGGGCCCCAGCCGGGATGGGCCGAGCCGACCGACGTCGTCGTGATCGGCTCGGGCGTCGCCGGGCTGACCGCCGCCCTGCACCTGCGCGAGGCCGGCCTGCACGTCACCGTCGTCACCAAGGTCAACATCGATGACGGCTCGACCCGCTGGGCCCAGGGCGGCATCGCCGCGGTCCTCGACCCGCTCGACACGCCCGAGGCGCACGCCCAGGACACCCTCGTCGCCGGCGTCGGACTGTGCGACACCGCCGCCGTCGACGTGCTGGTCAGGGAGGGGCCGACCCGCGTCCGCGAGCTGATCCGCTGGGGTGCGGAGTTCGACCGCAACAACGACGGCTCCCTCATGCTGACCCGCGAGGGCGGCCACCACGCCAACCGGATCATCCACGCCGGCGGCGACGCGACCGGCGCCGAGGTGCAGCGGGCCCTGCACGCCGCCGTCCACCGCGACCCGTGGATCCGCCTCATCGAGCACGCCCTCGTCCTCGACCTGCTCACCGACGCCGCCGGCCGGGCCTGCGGGGTCACCCTGCACGTCCTCGGCGAAGGCGCGGAGGACGGCGTCGGCGCGGTCCTCGCCCGGGCCGTCGTGCTCGCCACCGGCGGCATGGGCCAGATCTACTCCGCCACCACCAACCCGATCGTCTCCACCGGCGACGGGGTCGCGCTCGCCCTGCGCGCCGGGGCCGCCGTCACCGACATCGAGTTCGTCCAGTTCCACCCGACCGCGCTCGCGCTCAACAACCGCGACTCCCAGCAGCCGCTGGTCAGCGAGGCGCTGCGCGGCGAGGGCGCGTACCTGCGCGACGGCGACGGCAACCGCTTCATGGTCGGCCGCCACGAGCTCGCGGAGCTCGCCCCGCGCGACGTCGTGGCCAAGGGCATCTACCGGGTCATGCGCGCCGAGGGCACGCACAACGTCTGGCTCGACGCCCGCCACCTCGGCCGGGACTTCCTCGAGGGGCGGTTCCCGACGATCGTGGCGTCCTGCCGGGCGGCCGGCGTCGACCCCGCCGCGGACCTCATCCCGGTGTCCCCGGCGGCGCACTACGCCTCCGGTGGCGTCCGCACCGACCTGCACGGCCGCACGTCGATCCCGGGCCTCTACGCGTGTGGTGAGGTCGCCTGTACCGGTGTGCACGGCGCCAACCGGCTGGCCTCCAACTCGCTGCTGGAGGGGCTGGTCTTCTCCCGCCGGATCGCCGAGGACATCGCCCGCGGCCTGCCCGCGCAGACCGACCCCGTCGCCGGCGACCTGCCGGCGTGGACCGCCGACCCCGGGCTGCGAGGCCCGCTGCAGGCGGCCATGTCGGCGCACGCCTCGGTGCTGCGCAGCGCCGAGTCGCTCGACCAGGCGGCGCAGGCGATCGCCAAGCTGGCCCTGGACCGCGCAGCGCCCGGCCTCGCCGGCTGGGAGGCGACCAACCTGCTCACCGTCGCGGCCGCCCTCGTCGGCGCCGCCGACCAGCGGCAGGAGACCCGCGGCTGCCACTGGCGCGAGGACTTCCCCGACGCCAGCGACGTGTTCCGCGGCCACTTCCTCGCCGGCCTGTCCGACACCGGCGCCCTGACCGAGACGTGGGAGGACGCGTGACGCCCTCCCTGGCTGCCGCCGCTGCCCTGACCGAGACGCTGGAGGATGACATGACCGCACCGGAGCGCAGCGGAGGGGTGGGCATCATGGGCACAGTAGACGGGTCAGGCCGACGCCGGAGCGCAGCGGAGGTGGCGGCGTGACCCCGGAGACTGATGCGCTGCTGCGGAAGGTCGGGCTGGACCCGGTCGCCGTCGGCGAGATCGTCGAGCGGACCCTGACCGAGGACCTCGGCCCCGACCGCCTCGACGTGACCAGCGTGGCCACCATCCCGGCGACCCAGACGGACTCCGCCGAGATCGTCGCCCGCGCCGACGGCGTGGTCGCCGGCCTGGCCGTCGCGGCCGCCGTGTTCGAGGCCGTGTCCCCGTCCGTCGAGGTGGCGATCCACGCCGTCGACGGCTCGTCCGTCGTGCGCGGCACGGTGCTCGCGACCGTCACCGGCCCGACCCGCGACCTGCTGACCGCCGAGCGCTCCGCCCTCAACCTGCTGTGCCGCATGTCGGGCGTCGCCACCCACACCCGCCGGTGGGCAGACCTCCTCGACGGCACCAAGGCCCTGGTCCTCGACACCCGCAAGACCACGCCGGGCCTGCGCATCCTGGAGAAGTACGCGGTCCGCGCCGGCGGCGGCACCAACAAGCGCATGGGCCTCTACGACGTCGCCATGATCAAGGACAACCACAAGCTGGCGGCGGGCGGCATCTCCGCGGCGTATGCCCGGGTCCGGGAGGCGTTCCCCGACGTCCCGGTCCAGGTCGAGGTGACCACGGTCGGCGAGGCGGTGGAGGCGGTCACCGCCGGCGCCACCTTCCTGCTGCTCGACAACATGGCGCCGGACCTGCTGCGGGAGGTCGTGGCGGCGGTCGGCGGCCGGGCCGAGCTGGAGGCGACCGGCGGCCTGACCCTGGAGACGGCGGCGGACTACGCGGCCACCGGGGTCGACTATCTGTCCGTCGGCGGCCTCACCCACTCCTCACCGATCCTCGACATCGCGATGGACCTGCGGACCCACTGAGCCCCTGCACGGCCCCTACGCGGGGAACGCGACGGCGACCAGCGTGGAGAACCGCTGGACCTTCCACGCCGGCGGGACCACCGCGGCGCAGCGTTCGGGGCCGGAGACGCACACGATCGCCTGCACCGATGAGACCGGTGCGGGCGGGGCGGACGGGATCACCGACTCGACCGCGACCAGCTCGACGTCCGGCAGGGAGATCTGCAGCGGGTACTCCCACAGGTCCCCGTCCATGACCAGACCGACCCGCCGGACGCCGCTGGCCTTGATCGCGTCGATCGCCTGCTGGTACGGCACCGCCTGGTCGGGCAGCCGGACGAAGCGCTCCTGCCAGTCGGTGAGGGTGAAGACGGATCCCTGGCCGACGAGGCGGCGGGGCTGCCCGTACGCGACGGAGATCCCGCCGGCCGCGAACGCCGCCGCCATGACGACGACGAGCGCGGCCGCGGTGACGCGGTGGGTGCGCAGGCGGTCGGCCCAGTAGCCGGCGAGCGGCGCGCCGAGCGCGAACGCGGGCAGGATCAGCCGGTTGCCCCAGTCCTGCCACTTGACGACCGCGGCGGTCATGACGAACGCTCCGAGCACCATGACGGCGTAGCCCCTCAGCAGCGGGGGCAGCCGCCGCCACACCAGCGTGACGGCGAGGGCGCTCAGGATCAGCGCGGACTGGATGGGGTACGGCGACCGGTCCTCGTCCGGCTTCCAGCGCGTGCCGGGGAAGACGCTCCGCCACTGGGTGATCTTCGGGTCGTTGGGGTTGACGCCCACGACGTCCGCGACGGCGATGACGGCGTCGCTGACCACGCCGTTGACCGCCGGGAACGGCGTGGTGAGCGTGGAGGCGGCCAGGCGCAGGCCGTTGACCAGCACTGCGGGCGGGTCCTTGCGCTCCGTGGACAGCGATGCGCTGTAGCCGGGCGGCCCGAGCGGTGAGCCGAAGGCGTCGTTGACGCGCAGCATCGCCGGCCCGGCGAGCACGACCATGCCGGCGACGATCGCCAGGCCGGCGCCGGCGGTGCGCAGCCACTGCCCGGTCCGGCCGCCCGCCCTGTCTGTAGGCCCGTCTGTAGGCCCGTCAGAAGGCCCGTCAGAGGGCGCGGGAGCCTCGGGGGCCCCAGCGGCTTCCGAGGACCGCGCCGTCCGGAGACGGAGCTGGCAGATGCCCCAGAAGACGAGGATCGGGGCGAGGGGCATGAGGCCGGTCGACTTGGTGACGGCGGTGAGGCCGGCGACCGTGGCGAGGGTCAGGACGTCGCCGCGCGTCGCGACCCGGCGGGCGCCGTCGAGCGCGAGGCTGGCGGCGCAGGCGACCCACGCGGTGACGACGAGGTCGTTCTGGGTGCTGGTGGCCTCCAGGGCGACCGCCGGCGCGGTGAGCAGGACGGCGGCGGCGACGAGCTGGCCGATGCGGCCGACGCCGAGCTGGGCGGCACAGCGGGAGACGGCGACGGCGGCCAGCAGCGACACGCCCCACTGCAGCAGGTTGTACAGCGCGTCGTCCCCGGTCAGCAGGCGGGCCTGCAGCAGCAGGTACTCCGCGCCCGGGACCAGGATGATCTGCTGATTCTGGACCGTGGCGTAGGGGGCCAGGTCGCCGTCGGCGATCCAGTGCTCGATCTTCGTGAGGTGATAGTGGTTCGAGTCGTAGTTGTTCGGCGAGTGGGCGAGCGCGAGGACCAGCTCAGCCAGTACCAACGCCGCAAACGCCAACAGCAGCACCTTGTCCCAACTTTGCAGGACACGGTGGGGGACGTGCAGGTGGCGCCTGGCGAAGAAGGCGGACACGCCGGCGAAGAGCAGCCAGTAGACGATCACCGGCCAGGTCGTGATCAACCCCGCGAGCGACAGCAGCTCGACGAAGACGACCGTGACGCCCGCCACCGTGGCCGCCGCGCGGATGACCGCCTGGCGGGCGTCCAGACTGCCCGGACGCAGCGCGAACGCGGTGAACACCAGCGCCGCCAGCGGGAGGAGCGCGAGCAGCGTGCGGGCCGTCGGCATCATGGGAACCGGATCGTAGATGACCAGGCTCACCCCGCCGATGGCGGGCCTTTCGTTAGGCTCACCGCGTGCTGCTGTGCATCGACATCGGAAACACCAACACGGTGCTCGCCACGTTCGAGGGCGAGAAGCTGGTCCACTCGTGGCGGATCAAGACCGACGCGAGGGCCACCGCCGACGAGCTCGGCCTGCTCTACCGGGGGCTGCTCGCCACCGACGCCGTGTCGCTGACCGGCATCGCGGCCTGCTCGACCGTCCCCGCGGCCCTGCGCTCCCTGCGCACGATGCTGCAGCGGTACTACCCGGGCGTTCCGACCGTGATCGTCGAGCCGGGCGTGCGGACCGGTGTCCAGCTGGCGATCGACAACCCGAAGGAGGTCGGCACCGACCGGGTCGCGAACACCCTGGCCGCCTTCACGCTCTTCGGCGGTCCCTCGATCGTCGTGGACTTCGGCACGTCGACCAACTTCGACGTCGTCTCCGCCCGCGGGGAGTTCCTCGGCGGCGTCCTGGCGCCCGGCATCGAGATCTCCGTGGACGCCCTCGCGGCCCGCGCCGCCCAGCTGCGCAAGGTGGAGCTGGTCAAGCCGCCGCGGGTGATCGGCAAGAACACGGTCGAGTGCCTGCAGTCCGGCGTCGTCTACGGCTTCGCCGGGCAGGTCGACGGCATCGTGCGGGGCATCTCCGCGGAGCTGGGCGGCACGGTGAAGGCGGTCGTCGCGACCGGTGGCCTGGCCCCGATCGTGATCGGCGAGTCCGCCACGGTCACGCACCACGAGCCGATGCTCACCCTGATCGGGCTGCGACTGATCTTCGACCGCAACCGCGGTTAGCGTTTGCGGCCGATGTACGTGTAGGTCACGTACGGCAGCTCGAACTGCTCGGTCCGCGGGAGCACCTCGCCCAGCCGTTCCTCCAGCTGTCGCCGTGCCTCATCGCCGGCGACCAGGTAGTAGCTGCGGGACTTGACCAGCTCCAGGAACGACTCCCTGGTGTGGGTGGCGCTCCACTCGAACGTCCCCCGCTCCACCGGGCCGAAGAGGGGGCCGAAGTCCCGCACGGCCGTCTCGTCGAACGCGTCGCGCTCGCGGGCGCCGTCGAAGAGCGTGGAGGACTCGGCGACCCATGGGACGCGCTCGTCGCGGATGTTCCAGATCGGGATGAAGCGGCCACCTGGCCGGAGGACCCGCGCGATCTCGGCGTGCGCCGGCTCGCCGTAGAACCAGTGGTAGGCCTGCCCGGCGGTGACGACGTCGACGGACGCGTCCGGCAGGGGGATGTGGGTGGCGTCACCCTTGCGCGCGTCACCAGGGATCTTGGCGCGCATCTTGTCGTCCGGCTCGACGGCGATGACGTGATGGCCCAGGTCGCGGAGCTGGCGGGTCAGGATGCCGGTGCCCGCACCAAGATCACAGATTTCGGATTTTTCCGGTATCGCCCATTGCGGGGCCTCGCGCGGGTAGCGGGGGCGGATGCGGTCGTACAGGTCGGCGGCCGCTCCGAACGAGGAGGCATGTGCTGCGAAATCCACGCTGCTAAAAGTACCGAAAGCGAAGTCGCGAGGTCGCGCCGTAAAACGCGGAATTGGCCGGCCGGGCGCGCATGGCTCTCTCTGGGCGGTCGTTGGCCTCTGCTACCTGCACGCGCCATGTTGCAGTTGTGCAAGGTGGTGCTGCACCTGCCATTCGTCACGCATAGCAATGCGACGGACACGGATTTGCGTCGGCGTATCGCCCAATCCGATTCCGAGGCCCTGTCTTCCTTGCCTGCGGCCCTGGCTGTGGTGTCCGTGCCCGGTGTGGATGCCTGCACGGGAACTATCCGCGCGCGATGGAGTACGGAATGCCACCGGCGGCAGGCGTGTGATGGGAATCGATCGCGTTGGCGTGCCGCCCGTCGTGCCCGGCATTCGGGAAACGCGGTGTCTTTCCGCTGGTGCGGTAGCGGTAGTTTCGGCGTACCGTTGACGAAGCGGACCCTGATTGCGTTATCTTTGCATTCGCACAACGCGGGGCGAGCTTCCTCGAAGGGAATACGACAGTGGCCAAGCGGACCATCCACGTGCTGGTCGACGACATCGACGGCGGGGACGCCGACGAGACCGTGAAGTTCGCGCTGGACGGCGTTCAGTATGAGATCGACCTCTCGAAGAAGAACGCGACGAAGCTGCGTGACGCGTTCGGGCCGTTCCTCGGTGCGGCGACCAAGGTCGGCCGGGGTGGCGTCGTGGTCGGAGGGCGTGCCGCCAGTGCCCGCGGCCGCGGTGGAGCCGCCGCCGATCGCGAGCAGAACAAGGCGATTCGGGAATGGGCTCAGAACAAGGGCATCAAGGTCTCCGACCGGGGTCGCATCAAGCAGGAAATCGTGGACCGCTTCAACGCCGAGGCCGGCCGTTAGCGCCCGTTGACCGGTTTCGGCCTGAGCGGTCGTTTTGGGGTTCTTTCAGCATCTTTCACCTACTGTAGCTGACTGGCTACGGTGGGTGACTTGCATGGTGCGTCGATTTCGCTCTTGGCGTACGGGCTCGCCAGCAGGAACACGGCGACGGATGCTCGCGTTGAGCAAAAGCGCCGGGTACACGCGTCCCCGGCGGGTAGACAAGTACCACGCAACGACTCCGACATGGTCCGATGGTGGGGTGCGGCAATGGCGCACACCCGCAATGTGTCGGCCTACGGCGATAGAGTGATGGCACGGTCACGTTGGCGTCCGACAGAGCTTCGGCGTGGCGACCCCCTCCAGGGGTTCCGCGGCAGGGGCGGCGGCGACGGACACGGCACGTGAAGGAGCAGGGATGTTCGAGCGGTTCACCGACCGAGCACGACGGGTTGTCGTCCTGGCGCAGGAAGAAGCCCGGATGCTCAACCACAACTACATCGGCACCGAGCACATCCTGCTCGGCCTCATCCACGAGGGTGAGGGCGTGGCGGCCAAGGCGCTTGAGAGCCTCGGCATCTCGCTGGAGGGTGTCCGCCAGCAGGTCGAGGAGATCATCGGCCAGGGGCAGCAGGCGCCGAGCGGGCACATCCCGTTCACGCCACGCGCCAAGAAGGTGCTGGAGCTGTCCCTCCGCGAGGCGCTGCAGCTCGGGCACAACTACATCGGCACGGAGCACATCCTGCTGGGTCTGATCCGCGAGGGTGAGGGCGTGGCCGCCCAGGTCCTCGTGAAGCTCGGCGCCGACCTCAACCGGGTCCGCCAGCAGGTCATCCAGCTGCTCTCCGGCTACCAGGGCAAAGAGCCGGCCGCCGCCGGCACCGGCGCCCCCGGCGAGGCCGCTCCGTCGACCAGCCTGGTGCTCGACCAGTTCGGTCGAAACCTCACCCAGGCCGCCCGCGAGGGCAAGCTCGACCCGGTCATCGGGCGCGAGAAGGAAATCGAGCGGGTCATGCAGGTCCTGTCCCGCCGCACCAAGAACAACCCGGTGCTGATCGGCGAGCCGGGCGTCGGCAAGACCGCCGTGGTCGAGGGCCTGTCCCAGCGGATCATCAAGGGCGAGGTGCCCGAGACGCTGAAGGACAAGCAGCTCTACACGCTCGACCTCGGTGCCCTCGTCGCCGGTTCGCGCTACCGCGGTGACTTCGAGGAGCGCCTGAAGAAGGTGCTCAAGGAGATCCGCACCCGCGGCGACATCATCCTCTTCATCGACGAGATTCACACGCTCGTCGGTGCGGGTGCCGCCGAGGGCGCGATCGACGCCGCGTCGATCCTCAAGCCGATGCTGGCCCGTGGCGAGCTCCAGACCATCGGCGCCACCACCCTCGACGAATACCGCAAGCACCTCGAGAAGGACGCCGCGCTCGAGCGCCGCTTCCAGCCGATCCAGGTGGGTGAGCCGTCGCTGGCGCACACCATCGAGATCCTGAAGGGCCTGCGCGACCGCTACGAGGCGCACCACCGGGTGACGATCACCGACGCCGCCCTGGTGGCCGCCGCGACGCTGGCCGACCGCTACATCTCCGACCGCTTCCTGCCGGACAAGGCGATCGACCTGATCGACGAGGCCGGCGCACGGATGCGCATCCGCCGGATGACCGCGCCGCCAGACCTGCGTGACTTCGACGAGCGCATCGCCCAGGTGCGCCGCGACAAGGAGTCCGCGATCGACGCGCAGGACTTCGAGCGGGCCGCGCAGCTGCGCGACAAGGAGAAGCAGCTGCTCGGGCAGAAGGCGCAGCGCGAGAAGGAGTGGAAGGCCGGCGACCTCGACGTCGTGTCCGAGGTCGACGACGAGCAGATCGCCGAGGTCCTGGCGAACTGGACCGGCATCCCGGTCTACAAGCTGACCGAGGAGGAGACGGCCCGCCTCCTGCGCATGGAGGACGAGCTGCACAAGCGCCTCGTCGGCCAGGACGACGCGGTCAAGGCGGTCTCGAAGGCCATCCGGCGCACCCGGGCCGGCCTGAAGGACCCGAAGCGCCCCTCCGGCTCGTTCATCTTCGCCGGCCCGTCCGGCGTCGGGAAGACGGAGCTGTCCAAGGCGCTCGCCGAGTTCCTCTTCGGCTCCGAGGACGCGCTGATCCAGCTCGACATGTCCGAGTTCCACGACCGCTACACGGTGTCGCGCCTCGTCGGTGCGCCTCCCGGGTATGTCGGTTATGACGAGGGCGGCCAGCTGACCGAGAAGGTCCGCCGCCGGCCGTTCTCGGTGGTCCTCTTCGACGAGATCGAGAAGGCCCACCCGGACGTCTTCAACACGCTCCTGCAGATCCTGGAGGACGGCCGTCTCACCGACGGTCAGGGCCGCATCGTGGACTTCAAGAACACGGTGATCATCCTGACCACCAACCTGGGCACCCGCGACGTGGCCAAGGCCGTGTCCCTGGGCTTCCAGGCGTCGGAGGACAACGAATCCAACTACGAGCGGATGAAGCAGAAGGTCAACGACGAGCTGAAGCAGCACTTCCGCCCGGAGTTCCTCAACCGCATCGACGACACGATCGTCTTCCACCAGCTCGCGCAGGACCAGATCCTGGGCATCGTCGACCTGATGATCGCCCGTATCGAGTCCCAGCTGCGCAACAAGGACATGGGCCTCGAGCTGACCGACAACGCCAAGAAGTTCCTGGCGAACAAGGGCTATGACCCGGTCCTGGGGGCCCGGCCGCTGCGCCGGACCATCCAGCGCGAGATCGAGGACTCGCTCTCCGAGCGCATCCTGTTCAACGAGCTCCGCCCGGGCCAGATCGTCGTCATCGACTGCGAGGGCGACCCGGCCCAGTTCGAGAAGGCCAAGCTGGTCTTCAACGGCGCCGACCGCCCGGGCGCAGTCCCGGACGCCGTCCCCGCCGAGCTGACCAAGGGCGGCTCCGCCGAGGAGTCCGCAGCCTGACCCAGCACCACGCGAAAGGCCCCCGTCCACTCAGGACGGGGGCCTTTCCCGTTTCGTGCGGTTCCGTTTTTTCACGGCCATTGCCCTTCCACCGGCGCCGTTGTCGCGCAGTTGTGTTCTGCAGCTGTGTTCTGCAGCGAACCCACCGTCCACCTTGCGGATGGACCTCTCGCTACTGGAACTGGGCCATTCCGTCACGACGGAAAGTGCGGGGTGCTTCCTTTGAGCCAGCGCCACCAGACACCAGCGGGTGCGGTGATCGAAGGACGCAGCCGGTCGTGATGACAGCCGGATTCCTCCTTCGATCAAATTCAACGGCGTGGTGTCTGTTGGCGCGTTGGCCAGATCCGTCCGTCTTTTCCGTCAACCCCCCAGATGCGGGGTCGTCAGCGGCGTGATCGAAGGAGGGGACTGGTTGTGGGGGCGGCCGGATCCGTCCTTCGATCAGCTCAATCGTGCGGTGGGCGCGGCACGACCAGGCCATTGATTGTCGGTGGCGTCGTGGGACGGTTCACGCGGGTGGGTGGCGTTGGTGGCGAAGAGTGACATGTCGAGGGTTCGTGGGGGCGGTCGGCGGGTTACGTTGCCTGGCGTGAGTGGGTGGTGGCGGGACTTCGGGGCGGCGCGCTTCGGGCGGCCGGTCGCGCCGCGGCCGATCGTCCGGACGGGGTTGCTCGAGCGGCTCGACAGGGCGTTCGACGAAGCCGGCCGGGAGCAGGCCAGTCGACCTGCCGACCGGGACGCCGGCCTCGTGCCGGGCCGGGAGTGGTCACACCGACCTGCCGAGCAGGACGCCGGTCTCGCGCCGGAGCGGTCCGGCCCGGTGTCCGGGCAGGGCCTGGGCGAGCGGGCGGATGCGGCGACTGGGCGGGGTGCGGGCGCGGCAGCGGGCGAGGTGTCCGGGCGCGACTTGCAGGGCCGGGAGGATGCGGCGGCTGGGCGGGACGCGGGCTCGGTGTCTGGGCAGGGCCAGGGCGAGTGGACGGATTCAGCGGCTGGGCGGGGTGCTGGCGGGGCGTCCGGGCGCGGCTCGCAGGGCCGGGAGGATGCGGCGGCCGTCCGGGGCGCGGGCTCGGTGTCCGGGCAGGAGGCTGGGAGCGACAGGGCGGAGGCGGGGCAGGGGGCCGGGAGCGATAGGGCGGCAGGCGCGCCGGTGGTTGTGGTGGTGGCGGGGAGCGGGGCGGGCAAGAGCATCCTGCTGGGGCAGTGGGCCGAGCGGCGGGGGGCGGTGCTCGTACAGGCGGAGGAGCTGCCGGCTGAGGTGCCTCCGGATGCGCTCGTCGTGGTCGACGGGGTGGAGCGGCTGGAGGTCGGGGGTGCTGGGTGGGGGTGGGTGGTCGCGCGGGTCGGGGTGGTGCCGTTGGTGCTCAGTGGCAGGGAGCCGATTCCGGTTGCGGCGGTGGACCGGTTGGGGTCGGGGCATCTGGCGTTCGGCGAGGACGAGACGTATCAGGTGTTGGCGGCGGCGCTGGCGGACGCGGCGGGGGCCGACAGGTTGGCGCCTGACCTGCACCTGTTGACGGGGGGATGGCCGGGGCTCGTCGGGCTGGCGGCGGCGTGGCTGGCGCGGGTGCCGCAGGCGGAACGGGCGGGCAGCCTGCGGCAGCTGGCGCGGGTCGACGGAGGGCTGCAGGAGCACCTCGTCGGCGCGCTGGTCGGGGTGCTGGACGCGGGGGAGCGGGAGCTCGTGCGGCGGCTCGCGTACCTGCCGGCGGTGGACGCCGGGCGGGCGGACGTCCTGGGGCTGGCGGAGGAGTGGGGCGCGGTGCCGCCGCTCGTGGTGCCGGCCCGGGCGGAGAAGGAAGCTTTCGTCGTACCGGAGCCGCTCCGGAAAACGATCCAGCAGCGGCTGCCGCTCGCGGAACCCGAACGGCAGGCGCTGCTGGAGGCGTTTCAGGGGATGTAGTCCTCCAGCAGGGCCGGGGTGAGGCCGGCGGCCTTGATGGCCTGGAGGGCGGCGATGAAGTCGTCGACGAATCGGTCGCGGAAGTGCATCAGGATGATGTCGCCGCGCTGGACCGTGTTGCCCTGCTGGTAGCGGACGATGCCCTTGTCGACGGTTTCCTTCCAGAAGAAGGCGGCGTGCATGCCGCAGTCGTGGGCGGCCTTCAGCGTCGTCTCGTCCTTCTCGCCGTACGGCGGGCGGAAGAGGACCGGGCGGCGGCCGTACCAGTTGCCGAGCTTGTCCGCGGAGTCGCAGATCTCCCGGCGCTGCACGTTGTACGGCTTGCCGCGCAGGCTCTGGTGGGTGACCGTGTGGGCCTCGATGACGGCGCCGGCGTCCTGGAGGCGCTTGAAGTACTGCGGGTCGTTCCTGATCGCGTCGATCATGAGGAACAGCGTGACGGGCACGCCGGCCTGCTTGATCAGGTCGAGGGCCTCGGGGCGCTTGACCTGGCCGTCGTCGATGGTGATGAACGCGACGGGCTGGTCGGTCTGGATGCGGGAGTAGTACGGCACGAGGTTGCTCTCCGGCAGGTGGACCTTGTCCGCCGTCGGAGGGCGGTCGAACTTCGGCAGCCGGTCGCCGTAGTTGACCGCGGCGGGTGGTGCCGCCGCGGTGGTGGTGGCCTGCGTCTTCGAGGGCTTCGCGGCGGGCGAGGCCGACGGTGGGGCCGCCTCGGACGAGGCCGGCGACGCCGCGACAGCGCTGGAGGCGATCGCCGGCGGCGGGGCGGCGGCGTCCGTCCACTTCGGATGGTCAGGCTTCGACGCGGCGCAGCCCGCGAGCGTCGCGACGGCGAGGACCGCCGCGGCGATCCGGCGTGCCCTGAGGCGAGGGATGAGCACGCCGTGAGCCTATCCATGCGGGCGCGTGAGGGGAGTCCCGAAAAGTGTGGGAAAAACCAGCTGAACCGGCTGCAACCCTCGCCTCACCCGGGCAGCGTGAACGTCCCACCCCGCTCGCGGACCAGCCCGTCCTCGATCAGCCCGGCCAGCGCCCGGCCGCGCTGCACCTCGTCGTCCCAGACGAGGTCGAGCCGCGCCGCGGGCACCGGGTCGTCGCTGGCGCGCAGCACGGCGAGCAGAAGGCCCCGCACATGGCGGTCGGTTCCGTGGTACCGCTGGGTGCGCCGGCTTGGGCCGCCGGCCGCCGGCGCCCCGGCGATCCGCCAGGCGCAGACGCCGGCCATCGGGCACTCCTCGCAGCGCGGAGCGCGGGCGGTGCAGATCACCGCGCCGAGCTCCATGAACGCGACCGAGGCGCGGGCCGCCGCCTCGTGGTCCTCGGGCAGCAGCACCTCGACGGCGCGCAGGTCGGCGGGGGTGGTGGCCGGTCCGCCGTCGGCGGCGCCGTCGACGATCCTGGCGACGACCCGGCGGACGTTGGTGTCCACGACCGGGTGGCGCTGGCGGAACGCGAACGCGGCGACCGCCCGGGCCGTGTACATGCCGATGCCCGGCAGCGCGAGCAGCGCGTCGACGTCGTCGGGGACGGCACCGTCGTGCCGCTCCACGATCGCCACCGCGCACGCGTGCAGGCGCAGGGCGCGGCGCGGGTAGCCGAGGCGGTCCCACGCGCGGATGGCCTCGCCGGGCGGGTCGGCGGCCAGGTGGGCGGGCGTCGGCCAGCGCTCCATCCAGCGGCGCCAGGCGGGGTCCACTCTGGACACCTGGGTCTGCTGGAGCATGACCTCGCTGACCAGCACGCCCCACGGTGTCGCGTCGGGCTGCCGCCAGGGGAGGTCCCGGGCGTTGGCGTCGTACCAACTGGTGACGGTCTGTGAGAGGGCGATGGAGGCGATAAGGAAGGATAAGCCAGGTGAACGAGTACGCCGTCACCGTCATCGGCCACGACCGCCCCGGCATCATCGCCGACGTCGCGGAGATCCTCGCCGGTCTGGGCCTCAACCTCACCGACTCGACGATGACCCGCCTGCGCGGGCACTTCGCGATGACCCTGGTCTGCGCCGGGTCCGTGTCCGCCGCCGAGGTCGAGGCGGCGCTCGCGCCGCTGACCGCCGGCCGGACGCTGCTGGTCACCGTCCGCGAGGTGGGCCAGGACCTGGTCGACGAGCCTTCGGGCGCGCACTACGTGCTGACCGTCCACGGCGCGGACAAGCTGGGGATCGTGGCGGCGCTCTGCCGTACCGTGGCGGCGGCGGGCGGCAACATCACCGACCTGACCACCCGTCTGGCCGGCAACCTCTACGTGGTCGTGGCCGAGCTCGACGCGCCCGGGCCGATCGCGGACCTCGCCGAGGCGATCGAGCGGGTCGCCGGCGAGCTCGGGGTCGAGGCGACGCTGCGCGCGGGCGAAGCGGACCTGATGTGACCGTCCTGCAGGTCGTCCAGGCCCCCGCGGAGGTGCTGGGCTCGGCCGGCGTGGCCGTGGACCCGTGCGCCGACGACATCGTCAAGCTCGCGGCCGACCTCGTCGACACGATGCGGGTGTCGCCCGGCTGCGTCGGGCTCGCCGCGCCGCAGGTCGGCGTCGGCGCGCAGGTCTTCGCCGTCGACGTCACCGGCCACCCGAAGGCCCGAACCGTGCACGGCACGCTGGTGCTGTGCAACGCGCGGGTCGTCGAGGCCTCGCAGTGGCAGAAGGGCCGCGAGGGCTGCATGTCGGTGCCCGACCTCACCGGCGACGTGAAACGCGCCAACCGGCTCGTCGTGGCGGGCCAGGTCCCCGGAACGGGTGACGAGATCGAGATCACTACGGATGCGTTCGAGGCGAGGGCTTTACAGCACGAGATCGATCATTGCGCTGGGTTACTGTTCCTTGATCGTGTTGCCGGCGCGCATGCCGTATACGCCCGCAAGGTCTATCTCTGAGCGGTCTACACGGCGCGCCGCCCCGTCCGCCACTCGTTCCCTCGATACGGTGAGTGCATCATGAAGCTGACGGTTGGCCCGCTTCCCGCTGGCGTTTACTGGCGGCGTCGCGCCATCATCGGCGGGGCGCTGCTCATCGTGGTGCTCATGCTGTGGGTGCAGTGCTCCGGACCGGACCCGAAGCGAACCCCGGCATCGGCACAGACCAAGGCTCCGGCTTCCACGGGGCCCACCGCCACGCCTGCCGCCGCCGAGCCGACGATCCAGACTCCGACGACCGGCGACCCCGCCTCCAGCGCGCCGCCTTCGAGCGCGCCCGCCGTGACGTCCACGGTGCCGGTCTGCGCCGACACGGACCTGTCGCTGGTGGCGCAGCCCGAGCAGGCGATGCAGTTCCGCGGGGCGTATCTCAAGTTCTTCCTGAAGATCAAGAACACCTCGGCCCGGGAGTGCACGCGCGACGTCGGCGCCGACTACCAGGAGCTGTACCTGCAGGTCGGGGCGATCAAGATGTGGTCGTCGGACGCCTGCGACGCCCCGAAGGGCAGCCAGCCCACGACGCTGAAGCCGGGCATCGAGGTGCAGTTCTCCACCACGTGGAACGGCAAGACCACCAAGGACGGGTGCGAGCACCGGGATTTGCCGCCGGCCGGCAAGTACGAGCTGATGGCCCGCCTCGACACCAAGCTGAGCGCGCCGGTCCAGGTGCAGCTCACCTGAGCGTAGGTTTTCAGACGTAGCGTTCGAGGATCGAGGCCTCGGCCAGGCGGCTCAGGCCCTCCCGGACGCCGCGGGCGCGGGCGTCGCCGACGCCGTCGACCGCCTGCAGGTCCTCCACGGTCGCGCCGAGCAGGCGCTGCAGGCTGCCGAAGTGCTCGACCAGCCGGTCCACGACGAGCGCCGGCAGCCGCGGTACCTTGGCCAGCAACCGGAACCCACGAGGCGACACCGCGGCGTCCAGGGCGTCGCTCGCCCCCGGATAACCCAGCGACTTCGCCACCGCGACCAGGTCGATCAGCTCCGTCGCCGTCAACGCGTCCAGCTCGTCGAGCGCGTCGTCCGACGAACGGCTGCGCCGCCCCGACGGCAGGTAGTCGCGGATCACCAGCGTCCGGTCGGCCTCCACGCCCGCCATCAGCTCCTCGAGCTGCAGCGCCAGCAGCCGCCCGTCGGTGCCGAGCTCGACCACATACCCCGCGATCTCGTCCGCGATGCGCCGCACCATCTCCAGCCGCTGCACCACCGCCACCGAGTCGCGGACCGTGACCAGGTCCTCGATCTCCAGCGCCGAGAGCGTCCCACTGACCTCGTCGAGGCGCAGCTTGTACCGCTCCAGCGTGGCGAGCGCCTGGTTCGCCTTCGACAGGATCGCGGCCGAGTCGTCCAGCACGTGCCGCTGGCCGTTCACGTACAGGCCGATGATCCGCATCGACTGGCTCACCGAGATGACCGGGAACCCCGCCTGCTTCGCCACCCGCTCGGCCGTGCGGTGCCGGGTCCCCGACTCCTCCGACGGGATGGTCGGGTCCGGCATCAGGTGCACGGCGGCCCGGACAATTCTCGTGCCGTCACTCGACAGGACGACAGCACCGTCCATCTTGCACAGCTCACGCAGCCTCGTCGCGGAGAACTCGACGTCCAGCGGGAACCCGCCGGTGCAGATCTGCTCCACCACCTTGTCGTAGCCGAGGACGATCAGGGCGCCCGTGCGCCCCCGGAGGATGCGCTCCAGCCCGTCACGCAGCACCGTCCCCGGCGCCATCAGGGCGAGCGTCGCCCGCAGCGGGTCTGCGGCGGCCCAACCCCCGTTGAGGCCGGTGTGGGAACCGCCTCTGCTGGGCTCGCGGTCTATCGGCACCCGCACAGTCTACGGATGGTCGGACATCCGGTGCTGGTGCGGTATCGACCCAGCCCGTAGAGTGGGCCGACCCCATCAGCCGATGGATCGAAGTTGATGTCTGCGTTCAGTCTGTGAGGTCCCACCGGTGGCCGGTCCCGAGCGGATCGAGTGGCGGCGCAGCTTCCCGTCCCGCGCACTGGTCAGCCTCGCCTGGTACGTGCTCTCCGCCGCCCTCGCCGTCGGCCTCGTCCGCGGCTTCTTCGCCGACGAGCCCGACGTCCTCCCATCAGGTGCGAGCAACCCCCTCGCCGACCTTCCGATGTGGACCGTCGCCCTCGCCACGCTCGGCGCGACCCCCTTCGTCCTCGCCGTCGCGCGCCGCCCCCGGGTCGGCGCCAACCACTTCGCCCTCAGCCTGCGCCCCGGCTGGGTCCGCACGCTGGTCCTGCCGTGGTCACGCGTCGCGCAGGTGGCCCTGATGGACGTCGGCGGCGAGGGGTACCTGCTGGTCAGGCTCCGGGCCGGCCTGGACCGCACCGGCACCAACCCTGGCTGGCTCGACCAGAACGTCGTCCGCGAACTGTCGAAGACCCCCTCGAAGCGCGCCCGCGGCTTCGACGTCGCCGTCCGCCTCCGCGACTTCACCGGCACCGCCGACGGCCAGCTGGCGGCCCTGGCCGCCTTCGCCCCCGACCAGGTCCTCATCGCCAACCACCTGCCGCTGTAGCACCGGATCATGACCACGGCTCTCGCTGCCGTGTCAGCCCTGGACGACGATCTGGAACTTCGCCGGAGTGCTGTCGTTACGGCCCGGATAGCCGGCGCCCTTGTCGTCCTGCGCGGACGCCCAGACTTTGCTCTCGGTCTGCTGCGGCGCGGCCGGTGCGGTCACCTTGAGGGTGAAGACCTTGGTGCCGCCCGCCGGAATGCTGTCGGCGAGGCAGGGCACCGGCAGCTCGTCGGGCCGGATCGTGCAGCCCGAGACCGCCTGGAGGGTCCACGCGTCGGGGATCCCGAGCGAGATCCGCAGCTTGCCGGGCGTGGCGAACTGCGCGTTGTTGTGGACGGTCACCTTGAGGGTGCCCTGCCACGTGCCGGAGCCGGTCGCGGTCATCGTCAGCGTGTCCGCGGTGGCGGTCACGTCGGTGATGTTCGGGTTGGGCCCGAACGCGGTCGGGCCGCCGGTCTGGGTGAACGTGGTGCCGTTCCAGCCGTAGGTGCGCCACTGGTGCTGGGACGCCTGCGCCATCTCGCAGCAGGGCCGGTACTCGCCCACGTCGACCCTGACCTGCCCGTTGTCGCCGGCCCGCACCTCCCAGATCGTCTCGATGTCGGTGCCCGGCCTGCCGGTGTTGCCGGCGCTGCCGACGACCTGGCCCAGGGTGACGATCTTGCCGCCCGCGTCGCGGTCGAAGGCGAGCACCTTGTAGTCGGTCCCCTGCGGGCTGCACGACAGGATGATCACCGTCTCCTGCGCCCCGTCGTGATCGACGTCCACGTACACCGGCTCGCCCTCGAACCTGGCGGGCGGGTGGTCGCCCGCCTTGCCGCCGCTGAACTTCACCGAGCCGTGCGGGCAGTCCGCGGCGAAGCCCTTGGGCCACGCGGGGATGGAGAGGGTCGCGTTGCCGAGGTCGGTCTTGCTGATCCGCCCGTCCGGTGCCGAGGGGGTGACGCTCGCCGCCGTCTCGGGCGCGGCCGGCGACGCTGTCGCCGTGTCGACCGCGCTGGTCGGGGCGCCCGGCATCACCGGTGGCGCGTTGGAGTCGCCTCCGGCGGCCGCGTAGGCCGCCACGGGCGTGGCGATGGCGAGTGCGGCAAGGGTGCTCGCGGCGATGGTCCGCACCTTGCGCTGGTGCTGCACCGTGGCGCGTGCCGCGGCGGTGCCGGCGGGCTTGACGTGGGTGGACGCCTCGCTGCGGAAGTCGGCGAAGGCGCTGGTGAGCAGGTCGTCGTCGGTGAAGTCAGGCACGGCGGGACTCCTTGTCGGTGAGCTGGGCGGCGAGCGCGGTGCGCCCGCGGTGGAGCCAGGACTTGACGGTGCCTTCGGCGACACCCTCCTGGCGGGCGATGTCACTGATGGGCAGGTCCGCGAGGTAGTGCAGGATCACCGCGCGGCGCTGCTGCTCCGGCAGGGTCGACAGCGCCTGGGCCAGCGCGACCCGGTCGGGGCTGGGCGCCGCCACGTGCTCCTCGCGGTGCCGGCGGGCGAATGCCATCGCGGTGCGGGCCCGTCGCCACCGGCTGGTGGCGAGATTCCAGGCGACCCGGCGGACCCAGCCCGCGGGATCGTCCATGTCGGCGATGCGCTTCCACCGCGACAGGGCGCGGCAGAACGCCTCCTGGACGACGTCCTGGGCTGCGGCCATGTCGCCGGTGTAGGCGAACAGCTGGACCGTGAGCGGCCGGAAGTGGGCCGCGTAGAACTCGTCGAACCCGCCGGCGTCGGCGGGCGGTCCGCTGTCGGACGGACTCTCCACTCTGCCCCCGTCAAGCAAGGTGCTCACACTGCCTTCCTCCCCATCGGCGACCGGCCATCCGGTCGTACGGCGGCAACACGCCACAGCAGGGAAAGAGGTTGCAGTGGATCTCCTGTCGTCCAGGCGACAGTTCCGCCCGCGACAGCAAGCGCGTGCCGGCTACGGCCCCGCTGTCCTGTCAGGCGGCTGTCGACGCCCCGCGAAAGACGCTGGTCAATGCCCTGTTATGTGACGATTGCGCCATCGACATTGCGCGATCCACCCCCTAAATGATCTCCAGAATGGGAGTAGATCGCGCAATGTCTATCCGAGCTGCATGGTGCGCCACTGGGCGTCTCCTGCGCCTTGCGCTTCGGGTGCGCGAAGGCGCCCGGGTGCTGCCGCGTGGTGGGGCGATGCGGCGTCGCGTCGGTCGAGTTGCTGTGGTGCCGGTCTGGCTGCGAATGGACGACGGCTTGCCGGTGGCGGGCGACTCGCCCGAAACGCCATGCACCACGCCGTGCAGTCCTGCGGCAAGACGTCGCCGGTGCTGCGTGTGCAGGGTCGGCCGCAGTGGAGGGCTTCGGCCGTGTGGTGCGGGGCGGTGTCTGCGCCTCGTCGGCATCGGCACAGCCGGCGGAGGTTGGCTTCGGGTTGGTGGCGGCCGGCCTTGGGGGGACTTCGCGGTGTGGTGCGTGGCGGTCCGTATTCGCTGCCCGCCTCAGACGGAGGGTCAGCGGGGTCGGCTTCGCTGTGGTGCGTGGCGGTCCGTATGTCGCTGCCCAACTCGGGCGGAGGGTCAGCGGGGGTCGGCTTCGCTGGCGGCCTTCACGGCGTAGTGCAGGGCGGTGCGCACGTCGGCGACCTCCAGGACTCGCATGCCGGGTGGGGTGACGCCGGTGGCGGCGGGGCCGCAGCCGGGTGGGACGAGGGCGAAGCGGAAGCCCAGGCGGGCGGCCTCGGCGAGGCGGCGGGGGACGGCGCCGATGCGGCGGACCTCGCCGGTCAGGCCCACCTCGCCGACGACGACCAGGTCGGGGGGCATTGGGAGGTCGTGGGCGGCGGAGGCGGCGGCGAGGGCCAGGGCCAGGTCGACGGCGGGCTCGGTGACGCGGAGGCCGCCGACCGTGGCGGCATAGACCTCGCGGTCGTGGAGCTGGATCTTGGCGCGCTGCTGGAGGACGGCGATGATCATGGCCAGGCGGGCGGAGTCGAGTCCGCTGACCGTGCGGCGGGGGGAGCCCGGGGTCTGGGCGCCGATCAGGGTCTGCACCTCGGTGACGAGGGCGCGGCGGCCCTCCATGGCGACGGAGACGCAGGTGCCGGAGACGGCGTCGGCATAGCGGGTGAGGAACAGGCCGCTCGGGTCGGGCAGGCTGGTGATGCCGCCCTCGTGCATCTCGAAGCAGCCGACCTCGTCGGCGGCGCCGAAACGGTTCTTCAGGCCGCGGACCATGCGCAGCGAGGAGTGCTTGTCGCCCTCGAAGTTGAGCACGACGTCAACGAGGTGCTCCAGGACGCGGGGGCCGGCGACGTTGCCGTCCTTGGTGACGTGGCCGACGAGGACGGTGGCGAGGCCGCGCTCCTTGGCGATGGCGACGAGGGCGGCGGTGACGGCGCGGACCTGGGTGACGCCGCCCGCGACGCCGTCGGTGCCGGGGGCGGAGATGGTCTGCACCGAGTCGAGGATGAGCAGGCCGGGCTTAACGGCGTCGAGGTGGCCGAAGACGGCGCCCAGGTCGCTCTCGGCGGCCAGGTAGAGCCGCTCGTGGAGGGCGCCGATGCGCTCGGCGCGCAGGCGGACCTGGCTCACCGACTCCTCGCCGCTGACGACGAGCGACGGGGTGTCGCCGTGCTTGGCCCACTGCTGGGCGACGTCGAGCAGGAGGGTGGACTTGCCGACCCCGGGCTCGCCGGCGAGCAGGACGACGGCGCCGGGGACGATGCCGCCGCCGAGCACCCGGTCGAACTCGGCCACGCCGGTCGGGCGGGCCTGGGCCGGCTTGGCGCTGATCTCGGCGATGGGGCGGGCCGGCTCCAGCGGGGCGCGGCTCTGGACGGAGCGCAGGGCGGTCGGGCCGAGCGCGGCCAGCGGTGAGGACTCGATGATCGAGCCCCACTCACCGCACTCGGGGCACCGCCCCATCCACTTGGCCGGCCGGTGGCCGCACACGTCGCACTGGTAGGCAGCGCCCCTCGTCTTCGTCACATCCGAAAACTAGCCGAGGGGTACGACAGAAAAACTATTCGCCCTCGTGCCCCACGACCGAGGTCGGCTTCGGCAGCGGGCTCAGCGGCACCGTCATCGGCAGCTCGTCGAGGGTGATCTCGGTGGTGGTGCCGTCGGCGTACGTGAAGGTGAACTTGACGTCCGCCAGCGCACCGCCGGCCATCAGCACCTCGCCGGAGAGCTTCTCGACCGCGAGGTAGGTCTTGGTGCCCTGGCTCAGCGCGACGAACCCGCCGACCGGGATCTCGACGGCCATCTTCGCCGTGCCGACCGGGGCGGGCGCGGCGACCACGGAGGGCGACTTCGACGCGGACGCAGGCGCGGACGGCGACCCGGACCCGGAACGCGGCGCGGACGGCGAGGCCGAAGAAGGCGAAGGCGCGGCAGAAGTGGGCGCGGGCGCGGCAGCGGCAGGCATGGCCCCGCCGACCAGGACCACGGTGCCCGCGGCGGAGGTCACGCCGGTCAGCTTCACGGACTGCTTCGCGTTGTTGAACAGCCGCACCTCGATCGGCACGACGCTGCCGGGCTTGTACTCGTTCGAGTAGGCCACAGCGCCGTCGCGCAGCGCGATCAGGCCGTCGGTGCTGTTGGCGCTCACGCCGGGCACCGCGGCGACCTGGGTGTCGGTCTGCGTGATCTGACCGGCGCTGCAGCCCGAGAGCAGACCGACGCCGAGCGCGGCGGAAGCCAGCAGCGCGGCGCCCAGTACCGTGCGGCGGCGGGCAGCCGGAATCGTACGCGTCACCTTGGGTCCTCCATCTGGATCGGGCGGCCGACTACAGCCTAGATGCCGTTGATCGGCCGATTACGCGCACCCTGACACTGCACCGGTCATTCCAGGTTCAAGCCGCTGACCAGCAGAAATACCACATCGATCAGTGCCACGGCGATGACCGACAGGAAGGGGACGCGGGAGGTGGGGTCGCGGCGCATGGCGTACACGCCGAAAGACAGCGCGGTCAGGGCGACCGCGAGGGTCGGCCAGAACAGCAGCGGAGGCGGCCCCGGCGGCCCGAACGCCAGGGCCCCGGTGGCGAGCAGCAGCAGCACGGCCGCGGCGGCGAGCGAGCCGCGCCGGCCGAGCAGGTGCGGCAGGCCCCGGACGCCGGTGCGGATGTCGTCGTCGAGGTCGGGCAGGGTGTTGACGAAGTGCGCGCCGGCCCCGAGCAGGGCGCCGGCGAGCAGCAGCCACACCGGCGGGTGCAGCCCCGCGCCCAGCACGACGAACGCCGGCAGGCAGCCGAACGACACCGCGTACGGCAGTACCGACACCGGCGTCGCCTTCAACGGCCAGTCGTAGAGCAGCGCGGAGACCAGCGCGACCAGGGCGACGAGTCCGGGGGTGACGCCGGACAGCAGGCCCAGCGGCAGCACGAGCAGGCCCGCCGCGACGCCGAGCGAAAGGATCAACCGGCGGGACACCACCCCGGCGGCGACCGGCTTGTCCGTGCGGCCCACCGCGGCGTCCCGCGGGGCGTCCAGGGCGTCGTTGACCCACCCGATGGAGAGCTGGCTCGCCAGTACCGCAGCAGCCGCCGCAACCACACCCGGCCAGGGTCTTCCGAGTCCGAATGACAGCAGCGCGGCGACGGCCGTGACCGCCACCGCCGGCTCCGGGTGGCTGGAGCGCAGAACCGCGCGAGCAACCGACACTCGGCAAGTGTGGCTGTCGGAGGGGTTCCGTGTCAGTCTCGATCCATGCGATCGACGCGCCGGGCGCGTAACGACCCTGGTCAGTATGACGACCTGGCCGGTGAGTGGTGGCGTCCCGGTTCGCCGCTGTCGATGCTGTACTGGCTGGCCCGCGCCCGCGCCCGGCTCATCCCGCCGGCGGAGCGCGACGGCGCCGTGCTCATCGACCTCGGGTGCGGCGGCGGGCTGCTCGCCCCGCACATCGCCGGCAAGGGCTACCGGCACGTCGGCGTCGACCTGGTCGTGTCCGGGCTGGAGCAGGCCGCGGCCCACGGCGTCCTGCCCGTGCTGGCGGACGTGCGGCGGCTGCCCTTCGCCGACGGCACCGCCGACGTGGTGAGCGCGGGTGAACTGCTGGAGCATGTCCCGGACTGGCCGGCGGTGGTCGCCGAGGCGTGCCGCGTGCTGCGGCCCGGGGGCTGGCTGGTGCTCGACACGCTCGCCGACACCGCCGTGTCGCGGCTGGTCGCGGTGCGGCTGGCCGAGGCGATGATCCCGGCGGTGCGGGGTATCCACGACCCGGCCCTGTTCGTCTCCCCGAGGAAGCTGCGAATCGAGTGCGCGCGCCACGGCGTGCCGCTCGCGGTGCGGGGCGTCCGGCCGACGCTGCCCGCGCTCACCCGATGGCTCGTCACCCGCCGCAACGCTGTGCCGATCGTGCCGACGTTCACCACCGCGATCCTCTATCAGGGGCGCGGCAGAAAGGGGACCCAGTGACAGGTGCCGCGATCGCAGGCATGGGTGTGACATTCCCCGGCCCGATGCGCCAGGACGAGGTGTGGACGGGCTTCTTCGAGCGGCACTACAGCGGCCCCCGCAAGGGGTTGGCGAAGCGGATCTTCGCCAACTCCGGCGTGGTCAGCCGGCACGGCGCGGTCAACCCGCTGATCGAGGACGCGTCGAGCTGGTCGACCGCCAAACGCATGGGCCGCTACCTGACCGAGGCGCTGCCGCTGGGCAAGGACGCGGTCACGAGCGCGCTCGACGCCGCCGGGCTGCGGCCGGACGAGATCGGGCTGTTCGTGGTGTGCTCCTGCACCGGGTACGCCACCCCCGGTCTCGACATCCTGCTCGCCCGCGACCTCGGCATGGCGCCGACGACCCAGCGCCTCTTCATCGGGCACATGGGCTGCTACGCCGCGCTGCCCGGGCTCGGCGCCGCGACCGACTTCGTGTCCGCCCGCGGCCGCCCGGCCGTGCTGCTCTGCCTCGAGCTGACCAGCCTGCACGTCCAGCCGCCCAGCGAGGATCCCCAGCAGATCGTGGCGCACGCCCTCTTCTCGGATGCGGCGGCGGCGGTGGTACTGGTGCCGCGGGCCGGACAGGAGGTCGCCGAGATCGCCGCCATGACCGACACGGCCACGGCGGACCACATGACCTGGGACGTCACCGACCTCGGCTTCCGGATGGGGCTGTCGCCGAAGGTGCCCGACGTCCTGGCCATCTACGTTGCCGACCTGGTCGGTGACCTCCTCGCCAGGCACGACCTGACCCTCGCCGACGTGGACGGCTGGGCGGTGCACCCGGGCGGCCCGCGCATCCTGGACGTGGTGCGCGACCAGCTCGCGCTGCCGGAGTCCGCGCTGGCCGAGTCCCGCGACACGCTCGCCGAGCACGGCAACTGCTCGTCCCCGACGGTCCTGCTCATCATCGACGCCCTGCGCCGCCGCCCCTCCGGCCCGCCGAGGAACACCGTCGCGCTCGCGTTCGGCCCCGGGCTGACGCTGTACGGGACGCTCCTGCGCGGCCTCTGACTTTGATCAGGCTTTGAGCAGGCCTTTTTGATCAGGCGGTCGGGGCCGGGACCGCGGCCGCCAGGTTGCCCAGCTCCGAGTCGAAGGCCGACGCCGCCGTCACGGAGCTGACCGCCCTGATCACGGTGCCGTCGGCGGCCACCAGCAGGGCGGCCGTGGTGCGGCTCGGGGCGAGGAACGGCACCGCGGCCCGCACGGAGCTGTTGGGGTCGGCGAGCGCCCGGACCTTCACCTTCTCGTTCAGGCCGGCCGGCAGCGTCGGGACCCGGGCCGCGATGACCACGACCGTGGCCGACGGGGCCTTGCTCGCCGCGACCGCGTCGACCGTGCCGGTGATGAGGTCCGCGCAGGTGCAGCCCTCGACCAGCAGTACAACGGCCGGAGTGAGGTCATGCAGCGGCACCGCGGCGCCGTCGGCGTCGAACAGGCCGTGCCCGGTCAGCTTCACCGCGGCGGGTGGCGACGGCGGCGTCACCTGCGGCGTGCCGTTGGGATTGCGGCGCGGCCACGCGACGGCGAACAGACTCACCAACGTCGCGATGACGGCGATCGACATGATCAGCAACGGCACGGCGAGTCCCGGGGAATCGTCTCCCGCCCGCTGGACCGGCTCGGGCTTCAGATGCAGCCGGCGCCGCCAGCGGCGACGGATTGCGGCACGGCGGAATTGTCGACGGATCGATGATCCTTCATCGTCGAGTGCGCCCGCATCGTCGGGAATGATGATCGTGCCCCACTCAGGGGGCAGGTCGGGGAGGCCACCACCATCTTGTGGTCGCTCACCACCGCCGTTGTCGCCCCGCAGCGTGCCCATCGCTGTTCTCCTCGCACCTGCCTCAACTTTCCCTCACCTGACGCGTCGGCGCCAGAGGAGCCACCCATCGAGATGGATGAAGAGTTTCCCACGCTCCGCCGCTGGTGGCGTCACGGAGAGTGGTGTCGGAACGGTGTGCCGACGCATCTGTACGTACTCGCGGCAATCAATCGGAAATGTCCCACAGGCTGCGCATTTGCGTGTGCCCAGGGTTGTTGATCCGTTACGCAGCAGGTTCCACGATTCATGTCAAGCGGGAGAAAGGGGACTCACATGTGTTCTGACCTGCGCGAATGCTGCTCTCTGGGGTGGGACGACAGCGCGTGACCGTGTTACCCTAGACACAGCGAAAGGGGTTTCGAACCTATGGTTTTCAGTGTCGGCGAGACCGTTGTCTACCCCCACCACGGGGCCGCACTCATCGAGGCAATCGAGACTCGGGTCGTCAGGGGCGAGGAGAAGCAGTATCTCGTCCTCAGGGTCGCTCAGGGTGACCTGACGGTGCGGGTGCCCGCCGAAAACGCCGAGATCGTCGGCGTGCGCGAGGTGGTTGGCGAGGAAGGCCTGACCAAGGTCTTCGACGTCCTCCGCGCTCCGCACACCGAGGAGCCGACCAACTGGTCGCGGCGTTACAAGGCGAATCTGGAGAAGTTGGCCTCCGGCAATCCGCTCAAGGTCGCAGAGGTCGTTCGTGACCTGTGGCGCCGTGACCGGGAGCGTGGTTTGTCGGCCGGCGAGAAGCGCATGCTGGCCAAGGCGCGGGACATCCTGGTCGGTGAGGTGGCGCTCGCTGAGAAGAGCACCAAGGATGAGGCCGAGACGCTGCTGGACAAGGTGCTGACCGAGGCCTGACATCTCAGCCCGGCTATCACTGAGACCGAGGACCGCGACGTGACGGCGCACCCACGCGTGCGTGGTGACGTCGCGGTCCTCGTGCCTGCTGCGGGCATGGGGGTCCGACTCGGCCCCGGCGCCCCGAAGGCACTGCGGCTCCTGCGAGGGGAGCCGCTCCTTGTGCACGCCGTTCGCCGGGTGGCAGCTGCCCCGAGCGTCGGCTGCATCGTCGTGGCCGCTCCTTCCGACGCCGTCGACGACGTCACCGCACTGCTCGGTCCGCTGGTCGCTGGTCCTGTGACCACTGCGCCAATTGTTGCCAGTGAGACCTGTGGTGCGGCTGAGCCGAAGCTGGAAGCTTCCAGTGAGTCTCCGCTGCTGCTCGTGGTCGCGGGTGGGTCGAGCCGGCAGGCGTCGGTCGCCGCCGCGCTGGCCGCGGTCCCCGCGGAGTTCGGCATCGTGCTCGTCCACGACGCGGCGCGCGCATTGACCCCACCGGAGCTGGTGGAGACGGTCGCTGACGCGGTGCGAGGGGGGCACGGCGCCGTCATACCCGTTCTTCCTGTGGTCGACACCATCAAAGAGGTCGACAATTCCGGCATTGTCGTCGGTACCGTCGACCGCTCGGTCCTCCGCGCTGTGCAGACCCCTCAGGGCTTCCGCCGCGACGTGCTGACCAGCGCCCACGCCGCCGCCGTCGACGAGCACACCGACGACGCCGGCATGGCGGAGAAGATCGGCGTGCCCGTCCACACGGTCCCGGGCTCCGAGGCGGCCATGAAGATCACCCGGCCGTTCGACCTGGCCATCGCCGAGCTGCTGTTCTGACACCGTGCGCCGCCCGCCCGTCTGGCTCGTGGACGTCGACGGCGTCATCAACACCCGCCGCCCCCTTTGGGGCCCCGACCTGCGCCGCGGCGTCGCCCGCGCCGACGGCGTCGACTGGCCGATCCGGTGGGCGCCCGCGCTGATCACCCGGATGCGCCGCCTGTACGACGCCGGCCTGGTCGAGCTCCGCTGGTGCTCCACCTGGTGCCCGGACGCGGCCGCGCTGGAGCGGCTGTTCGGGCTGCCAGCGCTCGGCCGGGCCCTGACCCGTGCCGAGCTGGCCGTGTCTGTGTCGACCGACGCCCTGAAGCTCGCCGCCGCCCGCCGCGTCCTCGCCGCCGGCCGCCGCCTGGTGTGGACCGACGACACCGCCGTGCCGGCGACGACCTTGACCGCCGGCGGCCGCGCCCTGCTGATCCGCCCGCACCCCCGCCGCGGCCTGCGCCCCAGCGACCTGACCGCGATCGAGACCTTCGCCCGCCGCCACACCTGACCGCGCTTTTTTGTCGTACCCGGGCGTTAGTGTCGATGGCATGACGGGGATCGATCATCCAGCCATGCGGCGGTTACCTCTTCGGCGATCGGGCGCAGGTCGTCGGGCACCTGGAGCGGCCCAGGTCTGACGTGACCTCAGGCACGCGCCTGGGGTCGGCACGCGCCTGGGGCGGCACCCGCGATCGGAAGGCGGACCCGGGTCGACTCGGGAGGAGACCCACGCGCGCCAGTCGCGGTCGGACTCGCCGGTCTGCTCGTGGGTCATGCCGGCGTCTGGCGTGCGAGATCCGCGCTCGGGGTGGGTGCGGCGCCCGGCCGAGTTTGACGGAATCCGCCGATTCGGACACCGGTGCCCGAATCTCCGCGCCCGAATCTCCGCGCCCGAATCTCCGCGCCCGAGCGTCCGCGCCTGGAGGGCGGCGCCTGGAGACTCGCCGCCGATGCCCATCTGAGGGGTGGCCTCCGGAGCCGACGTCCGTCCACCCGCGTGCGAAGGCGGACCCGGGTCGACTCGGGAGGAGACCCACGCTCCGGTCGCGGTCGGGCTCGCCGGTCTGCTCGTGGGTCATGCCGGTGTCTGGCGTGCGAGATCCGCGCTCGGGGTGGGTGCGGCGCCCGGCCGAGTTTGACGGAATCCGCCGATTCGGACACCGGTGCCCGAATCTCCGTGCACGAGCGTCCGCGCTTGGAGGCCGGCGCTTGGAGACTCGCCGCCGGCGCCCGTCTGAGGGGTGGCCTCCGGAGCCGACGTCCGTCCACCCGCGTGCAAAGGCTGGCGTGCCCGTCCCTCGTCGGCTCGCCGGCCCGTCCGGTCTACCCGCGTGCCGAGGTTGGCGTCCGGAGACCGAGCCCGGCGGCGGCCGAAGCCAGGAGGGCCGCCCTGAAGGCCCCGGCCAGGGTTGACGTTCAGAGGCGAGTCTGGAGGCCCGTGTCCGGAGCCGGCGTCCGAAGTGCCCGCGTTTGAGGTCGGCGTCTGAGGCTGGTGTCCGGAAACTTGCGTCCGGAGATCCGCGTCTCAACGGTCAGCTTCTGGAGACCGGTGCTGGGGAGGCGTGCGCCTGGGGCTGATGTCCGGAGATCCGCGTCTCAAAGGTCGGCGTCGGAGACCGGTGCTGGGAGGCGTGCGCCTGGGCTGGTGTCTCGAGGTCGGTGTCTCATAGGTCAGCGTCTGGAGACCCGTGCCGGGGGCGTGCCTGGGGCCGGTGTCTTGAGGTCGGCGTCTCATAGGTCGGCGTCTGGAGACCGGTGCTGGGAGGCGTGTGTCTTGAGGTCGGCGGTGGGCGCGGCGTGCCGAGCGAAGAGGCGTGCCGAGCGAAGAGGCGTGCCGAGCGAAGAGGCGTGCCGAGCGAAGAGGCGTGCCGAGCGAAGAGGCGTGCCGAGCGAAGAGGCGTGCCGAG
>NZ_JBFANF010000001.1:746111-755975 GCF_040674675.1 Dactylosporangium sp. NPDC049742
GCGAAGAGGCGTACACAAACGAAACCGGCCCCGGGCGGTGGGTGCCGCGGGGCCGGTGGAAGACGGGAAAGTGGTCAGGCGGCGGCCGGGGAGACCGGGGCGGCCGAGATCGGGGCGGTCAAGGCTGGGGCGACGTGCTTGCGGGGGCGGCGGCGCCAGACCAGGTAGGAGGCGATCGAGCCGCCGATGCCCAGGGTCGCGATCGCCACGCCGGCGATGGACATGCCCACGTGGTCGCCGCGGGCGGTGGCTGAGCCGAGGGCGGCGTAGGCGATGGTGGCGGGCAGGGCGCCGAGGGTGGTGCCGGTGATGAACGCGGACCGGCGGACGCGGGTGGTGCCGAAGACGTAGTTGGCCACGCAGAACGGCACGAACGGGATCATGCGGGAGATGATCACGGCGACGATGCCGCGGTTGGCGACGGCCTGCTCGACGGCGAGGAAGCGGCCGCTCAGGTGGCGGGTCATGAACTCGCGGCCCAGGAAGCGGCCGATCGTGTGGGCGATCAGCGCGCCGAGGGTCACCCCCGCCAGGATGTACAGGACGCCGCCGGCGAAGCCGAACAGGACGCCGCCGACGCCGGCGAGGAGGGTCCGGGGGACCAGGGCGGTGGTCAGCAGGGCGGTGCCGAAGACGGCGATCGCCGGGGCGAACGGATGGTCAGGGCCCACGGCATGGGTCAGCGACGATTTGTCCGGGTGAATGATCAGCATCACCACTGACAACGTCGCGACCAGCAGGGCGAGCAGCCCGAAGCGCAAGGCGGCTCCGGTGCGCCACCACTGCTGTGGGGCTTTCGGGGTCGTCTGGTCGCTGCGCACCCGACCTAGCCTAGGCCCGGAACGCCACGATGCCGAGCCTGATGGCGAGCCAGCAACCGGAAGTTCACGATTGTGCACCGGTCGTCGTACCCTCCCAAAGTGATCCGGAAATGATGTTGATCGGCAACGGGACGGATGTGCACGCGTTCGAGAAGGGGCGCGAGTGCTGGGTCGCGGGGCTCAAGTGGGACGGGGTCGACGGCCTCGCCGGGCACTCCGACGGCGACGTCGCCGCCCACGCGATCTGCGACGCGCTGCTGTCCGCGGCGGGCCTGGGTGACGTCGGGGCGATCTTCGGCACGGGCCGCCCGGAGTGGTCCGGTGCGAAGGGCGTGACGCTGCTGGCCGAGGCCGCGCGGCTGGTCCGCGCGGCGGGCTATGAGATCGGCAACGTGTCCGTGCAGGTCATCGGCGTCGCGCCGAAGGTCGGCAAGCGCCGCGCCGAGGCGGAGGACACGCTGAAGGCCGCCATCGGGGCGATCGTCCGGTTGTCGGGCACGACCACCGACGGGCTCGGCTTCACGGGCCGCGGTGAGGGTCTCGCCGCCACCGCCGTGGCGCTGATCTATCCCGTACCGAAGGAGTAGAGACACACGTGAACGAGATGCTGCGCGAGCTGCTCGACCGCCGGGCGTTCCTGGTGCTCAGCACGATCAACCCGGACGGCGCGCCGCAGTCCAGCGTGATCTGGGCCAAGCACGACGGCGGCGATGTCGTCTTCTCGACGATCCGCGGCCGCCGCAAGACCCGCAACATGGAGCGCGACCCGCGGGTGTCGATCTGCGTGTACGACCCCGCCAACCCGTACCGCCACGTCGAGCTCCGCGGCACCGTCGCCATCACGGAGGAGGGCGGGCCGGAGCTGATCGACGAGCTGAGCCGCGCGTACGACGGCAAACCCTGGATCGAGAAGGTCCCGGGCGTGACGAGGGTGGTCTGCCGGGTGACCGCCACCAAGGTCGTCGAGCACTAGCGAAAAGTCGAGCACTAGCGGAAACCCGCACCCAACCGCCGCCGGCCCGCCGCGCGTCAATGCGGCGGGAGGCGATGTGCGCAACGAACTGGAGCGGGAGTACGTGGAGTACTTCCAGCCGCGGCTGCCGCAGCTGCACCGGCTGGCGGTGATGCTCTGCGGCGACGCCGACCGCGCCGACGACATCGTGCAGGCGGCGGTCACGACGCTGTACGCGCGGTGGCGGCAGGTGCGGCAGGTCGGCAACCTTGACGCGTACGTGCGGCGGAGCGTGGTCAACGCGTTCCTGAGCGAGCGCCGTCGCCCCTGGTCCCGGGTCGTGCTGACCGAGATGCCACCAGACCAGCCGGCTGTCACGGGGCAGCCGGCCGACGAGCGGCTGGTGGTCCGGGCGGCGCTGCGGAAGCTGCCGCCGAAGCAGCAGGCGGTGCTGGTGCTGCGGTTCCTGTGCGACCTGCCGGTGGAGCAGGTCGCGGAGCTGGTCGGCTGCTCCGCGGGGACCGTGAAGAGCCAGACGTCGGACGGGCTGGCGAAGCTCAGGAAGCAGCTGGGCGTGCTCGCGCCGGCCGGAGGTGCGCGATGACCGAGGATCTGCTGGCCCCGCTGCGCGACCCCGACGTGCGGCCGCCGAGGGTCGACCTGCACCGGGCGATCCGGACCGGCCGGCGCCGGCGCAGGATCCGCAACGCCGCGGTCGCCGCCGTCGCCGTGCTGGCGGTGACCGTCGCGATCGGCGCCGTGCGGAGCCGCCCCCAGGCGATGCCGGCGGATCGGACGCCGGTGCCGCTGCCGACGTCGACGATCGCGCCGCCGCTCGGCGAGTGCACGATCAGCAAGGACACCGCGCCGTGGGCGAAGTGGCATCCATGGTTCGTGCTGGACGACACCTGGCGGGTGGTCGTGCACCTCGAGGCGCGGGGCACGGGACCGGTCGAGGCGGTGCGGTACGTGGACGGTGCCGTCGAGCGGATCCCGGACGTGCCGAGCAGGTTCCAGGTGACGAACGTGAACCGCGCGGGTGACTTCGCCGGGGTCAACGGGAAGGTCGAGCGCGGCTGGGTGTACCGCGACGGCCGGTTCAGGGCCCTCACGCTCCCCAAGGGCGCGACCCACCTCGCGCTGACCGACATCAACGAGGCCGGCGATCTCCTCGGCGCGGTGGACCTGGGAAACCCCATGGGTTACGAGGCGGTGGTGTGGCCGGGCGGCCGGCCGGACCGCCCCCGGATGCTCAAGGCTCCCGCCGGTCATGTCGCGCGGGCGACCGGGATCGCCTGGGACGGCCTGATCGTCGGCGAGCTGGTCAGCGGTGATGTCGTCACACCGTATCTGTGGCACCCCGACGGCACCGGCGAGCCGTTGCCGGTGCCGCCGGAGGTCGGCGGGAAGGTCGAGGTCACCGGCCTGACCGGTGATTGGGCGGTCGGGTCCGGGGTGCGGTGGAACATCCGCACCCGCCACGCCGACGTGATCAACGGCCTGAGCCGCCGGTGGGCTGTCGTCGACATGTACGGGCGGGTCTACGGCGAAACGGACACGCCCGAGCACCGGCAGGCGGTGTGGGTCAACGGCACCCTCCAGCCGGTGCCCGACCAGTTCGAGGGCCGGACGGCGCGGCCCGAGGCGGTCCGGGACGACGGCCGGCAGCTGTTCGGCTGGTCGCTCCCGGACAACAGCCCTGTGCGCTGGGACTGTGGCTAGACGGTGCGGGCCCAGGTCCAGGCGTAGCCGGTGTCCTCGACGGACAGGCCGGGCTCGCACAGGTCGAGCGGGCGGAACGTGTCGACCATGACCGCCAGCTCGTCGAACGCCTCCACGCCGAGCGACCGCTCGACCGCGCCCGGCTGCGGGCCGTGGGTGAAGCCGCTGGGGTGCAGCGAGATCGAGCCCTGGACGATGCCCGACCCGCGGCGCGCCTCGTAGTTGCCGCCCGTGTAGAAGAGCACCTCGTCGGAGTCGACGTTGTGGTGGTTGTACGGCACGGGGATGGAAAGCGGGTGGTAGTCGACCTTGCGCGGCACGAACGAGCAGATGACGAAGTTCGGGCCTTCGAAGGTCTGGTGTACCGGCGGCGGCTGGTGCAGCCGGCCGGTGATCGGTTCGAAGTCGTGGATCGAGAACGCCCACGGGTAGAGGCACCCGTCCCAGCCGGCGACGTCGAACGGGTGCTGCGCGTACACGTGCTCGGTCCACCCGCGCCGGTGCTGCACGAGGACCGGCACCTCGGTGCCCTCCACCAGCAAGGGTGAGGTGGGCGCGCGGAGGTCGCGCTCGCAGTACGGCGAGTGCTCCAGGAACTGGCCGCGCTTCGACAGGTACCGCTTGGGCGGCCCGATGTGCCCGGACGCCTCGATCACCAGCAGCCGGACCTCGCCGGAGACCGGCACGAGCCGGTGGATCACCGACGTCGGGATGATCGCGTAGTCGCCCTCGTTCAGCGACAGCGCACCGAACACCGACTCGACCAGCATCGAGCCGGACTCGACGTACAGGCACTCGTCGCCGATCGCGTTGCGGTACAGCGGGGACGGCGCCGTCGCGACCGCGTAGGACAGCCGCACGTCGTCGTTGGCCAGCAGGTGCTGCCGGCCCAGGACCGCGTCGGAGGGCCCGCCGCCGAGCTTGTGCGTCTGGAGGTGGCGCGGCTTGAGCGGCAGGTTCGGCGCTCGGGTCGTCGTGAACGGCGTCACCGCGGTGGCCGATAGAATAGCCGTCGGTCGATGCGTGTGGTACAGCAGGGAAGAGTCGCTCGAAAAACCCTCCTGCCCCATCAGCTCTTCCGCGAACAGCGAGCCGTCCGGCTGGCGAAACTGGGTGTGTCGCTTCGGTGGAACCTCGCCCACGCGACGGTAGTAGGGCATCGCTGCCTCCCGGAAGAAGTGGAAACCGTCCGGATAGCGGACGAAGTTGTCCGCCCTGTATAGCGTCCATTAGATTCGGAAGCCGTGTCAAACGCAGTACCGCCTCTGCTGGCCGCCCTGGTCGACGACGCCGCCGTCTTCCCGCCGGGGAGCATGCCGCTGCCCGACGCCGTCCCGGCCCACCTCCGCCACCGCGCCGGCCGGTGGGCGCCGATGATCGGCCCACTGCTGGTCCCCGCCGCCGACCTGCCCGAGATCGCCGCGACCGTCGACATCGGCGTCGTCGGCGAGCCCGTCGCCGTGGGCCAGGCCCTCGCCGCGGTCCCCGGCAACCTCACCGTCCGGCAGGTCGAGTCGCCCGTCGCCAAGCGCGGAGAGGACCCCGCACCAGGCATCGACCGGCTCGCCGCCCTGGCTCAGAAGCACAGCGACAAGCCGTGGAACTGGTACTTCGAGGTGCCGCTCGCCTGGGGCCTGATGCAGGCCCTCGATCACCTGGCGAGGCTGCGGGCCGACGGGCTGCCGGCCGCCGCGAAGTTCCGCACCGGGGGGCTCGCCGCCGAGCTGTTCCCGACGCCGGTCGAGCTCGCCGCCGTGATCTGCGCCTGCCGGGACCGCGAGCTGCCGTTCAAGCTGACCGCGGGCCTGCACCACGCCGTGCGGCACACCGACCCCGACACGGGCCTGGTCCACCACGGCTTCCTCAACGTGCTCGCCGCGTGCCTGGCCGCCGACGACGGCGCCGAGCCCGCCGACCTGGCCGGCATCCTCGCCGGCACCGACGGGCTCCCGCTCGCGACGGCCGTCCGCGACGCGCTGGACCGGCCGCGCCCGCTGTGGGTCGGCTTCGGCAGCTGCAGCGTCGACGAGCCCGTCACCGACCTGACCAACCTGGGCCTCCTACCCCGAGAGGTGCATGCGTGACCCCGTGGATCCAGCCCGCCGCCGACGACCCCTTCGGCCTGCACAACCTGCCCCTGTGCGCCACCCGTGACGGCTGGGCCGGCGTCCGCGCCGGCGACCTCGTCCTCAACCTCGCCGCCGCCGAGGAGGCCGGCCTGGTCGACGCCGGCGGCGCGTTCACCGGCGCGCCGAACCTGAACCGCTTCCTCGCCGCCGGCCGCCCCACCTGGACGCGGGTCCGTGCCCAGCTCACCGACCTCTTCACCGGCGGCGTGACCGGGACCGTCGAGCGGCACCTGCACCCGGTCGGCGACATCGCGCTCGCGCTGCCGTTCGAGGTCGCGGACTACGTCGACTTCTACTCCTCCGAGCAGCACGCCAACAATCTCAGCGCGATCTTCCGCCCCGACGCGCCGACGCTGCTGCCCAACTGGAAGTCGCTGCCCATCGGGTACCACGGCCGCGCCGGCACCGTCGTCGTCTCCGGCACCGACATCCCGCGCCCCCACGGACAGCGCAAGGCGCCCGACGAGGAGCGCCCCAGCTACGGCCCGTCCCGGCGGCTGGACGTCGAGGCCGAGCTCGGGTTCGTCGTCGGCGCGCCGTCCAAGGGAGCGATCGCCGTCGACGACTTCCGCGAGCACGTGTTCGGCGCCGTACTGGTCAACGACTGGTCCGCCCGCGACATCCAGGCGTGGGAGTACCAGCCGCTCGGGCCCTTCCTGGGCAAGTCCTTCGCCACGTCGGTGTCGCCGTGGGTCGTGCCGCTGGACGCGCTCGAGCCCGCGAAGGTGGCCGCCGTGGTCCAGGACCCGCCCGTCCTGCCCTACCTCGCCGAGGCGGAGCGCTACTCGTACGACATCCGCTACGAGATCCGGTGGAACGGGACGCTCGTGTCGCGGCCGCCGTATGCCGGCATCTACTGGACGCCCGCGCAGCAGCTCGCCCACCTCACCGCCAACGGCGCCTGGGCGCGCACCGGCGACCTGTACGCGTCCGGCACCATCTCCGGCGACACGCCCGAGCAGACCGGCTCGTTCATCGAACGTACGTGGAACGGCGCACAGCCGGTCCGGCTCGACGACGGCGTGACCCGTAGCTTTCTGCTCGATGGCGACACGGTCACGATTTCCGCCACCGGGTGGTGTACGGGTGGGGCCGTGGTTGGCTTTGGTGAAGTGGCCGGCACGGTGGTGACGCGGGTGTGAGAAGCCCGGCGATCGACGGTCGCCGTGAGCAGAATGCGACGATCGCCGGGTATGGTGCCCCGCGGAGGTGGTTATGGGGACCGGTGGTGCTGGGCGTCTTTCGGTGCGCCCGCGGACTTGGCCCCGGTCGTTGCGCCGGGTGCTCACCGCGCTCCTCGCGCTCGTGGTCATCGCGGCGATGGGCGTCACCGCGTACCGGACCCTCAAGCCCGCCGAGACGGTCAGCAGCGCCAAGAAGCCGGTGCCGTCGCCCGAGCCGGTCAAGTCCATCCAGTACGCCGAGCTGCCCTCCGCCCCGCTGATCGTCGAGGGCCGCCTGCGCGTCTACACCGAGCAGCGCCGGGTGTTCGCCGACACGCCCGTGACCGCGCAGCGGCTGATGACGCCGCACTGGGCGTACCGGCGCTGGCCCGCGGAGGTCGTCTCGGTCGTCGCCGTCGAGAAGCCCGCCAGCGGCGTCGGCATGTCCGTGGTCGTCACCAAGTGGTCCGACGGCGAGATCGTCGCCCTGGACGCCGAGAAGGGCGACATCGTCTGGCAGGTGCGCATCGACCCCGCCGACGGCGAGACGTTCAAGGGCCGCCGCACCGGCGCGAAGACGCTGTACAGCCCGGAGGACCTCTTCGTCACCACCTCGGCGCTGGACCACCAGCAGGTCATCATCGCCACCGGCAAGGACGTCGTGCAGGCCATCGACCCGGTCGACGGCAAGATCCGCTGGACCCACTCCTTCGCCGCCACCCCCGGCTGCCACGCCGTCGACTGGACCAGCCTCGACGCCTACTTCGTGAAGGACACCTGCGCCAAGCCGGCGACCCTCGAGGTGTACGACGCCGGCACCGGCACCCTCCTCACCACGTGGCGCCCGCCGGGCGCGTCGATCGGCCCCGACAACATCACCAACTGGTACCTGGAGCCGACCTCCTGCCAGCTCGGTCGCTCGGGCTGCGCCCTGTTCAAGGCCGCCCCGACCGGCGACGTGGTCTCCTTCGCCGACGCCGCCTCAGGCATCGGCAGCATCACCCCCACGTACTGGTCCCTCGGCGCCGACCACATCGTCAAGCCGGAGCTCGTGCCCGACAAGGACAAGGTCGTCGTGGTCGGCGACGTCCTGGCCGAGCAGGTCGTGGGCGGCTACATCTGGGCCTTCTCGCGCACAACCGGCCAGCGCCTGTGGATGTCGGAGGTCTCCGGCACCCTGATCGGCGCCGACCAGCGCAACGTCTACCTGATCAACCGCGACTACCAGCTCCTGGTCCTGAACCTCGTCACCGGCGCCGTCACGTCGAGCACCGAGCTGCGGATCCGGCCGGAGGACAGGTTCGTGTTCAGCGAGCTGTACCTGCACGGCGGCTACCTCAGCGTGGAGCGCCTGCACACCACCAACGCGTCGGAGATCGACGACAGGTACTACTTCAGCATGAACACCGTCGTCCTGGTCGGCATCGGCTGATGCCCCCCGCCCTTGCCGGCGCCCTCGCTCCTGCCGGCGCCCTCGCTCCTGCCGGCGCCCCCGCTCTTGCCGGCGCCCCTGCTCGGGGCGGTCGCGTTCGCGGTGGTGGCCTTGCTGCGTCCGTCACGCTGACCGCGGCGCTGCTGGCCGCCTGCTCTTCAGGCTCTGGCTCTGGCTCTGGTTCCGGCTCTCATGGTCACGATGCCACGCCGAGGGTGACGGCGTCGGCCGGCGCGTCGCCGACGGCTTCGGTGACCTTCAACGCGACCGACGTGCAGTTCGCGACCGACATGATCCCTCACCACCAGCAGGCCGTGGACATGGCCGACCTGGCCGCCACCCACGCCTCGAACCCCGACGTGAAGGCCCTCGCCGCGAAGATCCGCAAGGCCCAGGATCCCGAGATCGCCACCATGTCCGCCTGGCTCCGCTCATGGGGCGAGCCGGTCCCAGGCCCCATGCATCACGAAACAGGCGACATGGGCGGCATGCCCGGCATGCTCACCGACACCGAGTTCCGCCAGCTGGCCGCCGCCACCGGCCCCACCTTCGACACCAAGTTCCTCACCCTCATGATCAAGCACCACGAGGGCGCCGTCGAAACCGCCAAGACCGCCCAGGAACAGGGCTCAGCGGTCAAACACCTCGCCGCCGAGATCGTCACGACCCAGACCGCCGAACTCGCCGAGCTGAAGACCCTCCTCGACAAACTCCCGTAGCGCCCTCCGCGCGTACTCCGCCTCGGCTCCTCCACCTCCACCTCTGCATGTCTGGGCGAGACTGAGGCGGGACGCGGTCGCCGACGCCGGCCCTCCGCCCTCCCGCCTCGCACTCTCCGCGCCTGCCTTCCGCCTCGCGCCTTCCACCTCTGCCTTCCGCCTCGTGCTCCCTGCCTCCCGCCCTCCACCTCCGCATGTCTGGGCGAGACTGAGGCGGGACGCGGTCGCCGACGCCGGCCCTCCGCCCTTCCGCCTCGTGTTCTCCGCGCCTGCCTTCCGCCTCGCGCTCTTCGCCTCCGCCTTCCGTGGCACTTGCCTTCCGCCTCGCATCGCTGGCCTTCCGCCTCCAGCACAGACGTTGGTCAATGCCCGCATTTGCGGCCTTTATTCCATCGACGGTGCGCGATTAGCCCACAAGTGGATCTCTGATTTGTGGGTGGATCGCGCAACGTCGATGGCGAAAAGGGGACTTTTTGGGGTATTGACCAACGTCTGTGTTGGCGCGATGAGCAGTCATGCGCCGTGGATGTGCCGGCGAATTGTGCCGCGTGATGCGTCGGTCGGTGTGCGTGCCGTGGCGCGTGTGAGCAGCGTGGTGCCGGGCGATGCGGTGGCCGGCTCGGCCAAGGTGTGTTGGCTGGCGTGTCCCGCGCTGTATTGATCAGCGTCTGTGCTGGCGCCGCGTCTGTGCTGGTGCCACCAGCTGTGCTGGCGCCGCGGCTGTGCTGGGTGCTGGCGGCTGTGCTGGTGTCATCGACTGTGCTGGGTGCTGGCGGCTGTGTTGGTGTCACCGGCTGTGCTGGGTGCTGGCGGCTGTGCTGGCGCCGCGGCTGTGCTGGGTGCTGGCGGCTGTGTTGGTGTCACCGGCTGTGCTGGGTGCTGGCGGCTGTGCTGGCGCCGCGGCTGTGCTGGGTGCTGGCGGCTGG
>NZ_JBFANF010000001.1:756074-780237 GCF_040674675.1 Dactylosporangium sp. NPDC049742
TGTTGGTGTCATCGACTGTGCTGGGTGCCGGCGGCTGTGTTGGTGTCATCGGCTGTGCTGGTGGGGGTGTGCGCGTTGCCGACGTTGCTTCGGTTGACGGCTTCCGGCACGCCGGTGTGCCCCGCTCTGTGCCGTCCAGCTCGGCGTATTGACCAGCGTCTGTGATGAGGCGATTGGCTGGCGTCAGGATCGGTCATCGTGGGCGGCAGCCGCCTCGGACGGCCTGGAACTGCTGCAGGGCTGCGTCAGGGGTGGTGGCGCGCTGCGTCAGAGGAGGGGCGCGATGTGTGAGGGCCGAGGCGGGGGCGCTCGCCGGGCAGGGATCCGGAAGGCCTCGGGCTGGGCGAGGTCTTCCGGATCGGGAGCGGTCAGAGGCAGTCGAGGAAGGCGTCGTTCTCGCCGGGGGAGCTGATCGTGACGCGGACGCCGTCGCCGGCGAAGGCGCGGACGATCACGCCGGACTCCTCGCACTTGGCGGCGAAGTCCAGGGCGGCGTCGCCCAGTGGCAGCCAGAAGAAGTTCGCCTGGGTGTCGGGGACATCGGGGTACACCTTGCGGACGGCGGTGACGACCCGCTCGCGTTCGGCGGTGATCAGGTCGACCCGGCGCTGCATCTCGTCGGCGGACTGCAGGGCGGCCAGGGCCGCGGCCTGCGCCGTCGCCGAGGTCGAGAACGGCGTGATGACCTTGCGCACGGCCGCGGCGACCTCGGGGGAGCCGATCAGGTAGCCGACCCGCAGGCCGGCCAGGCCCCACGCCTTCGAGAGGGTGCGCAGGACGACGACGTTGGGGCGGTCGCCGTACTCGACCAGGCCGTCGGGCACGTCGGGGTCGGTGACGAACTCGCGGTACGCCTCGTCCAGGGCGACCAGCACCGTCGGCGGTACAGCATCCAGAAACGCGTCGAGAGCGGCCTTGCCGGCGGCGGTCCCGGTCGGGTTGTTCGGGTTGCAGACGATGACCAGGCGGGTCTTGTCGGTGATCGCGGCGGCCATCGCCGGCAGGTCGTGCTCGTGCGAGGCGGTGTTGGGCACGCGGACGCTGGTCGCGGCGGAGGCGGCGGCGATGATCGGGTACGCCTCGAACGAGCGCCAGGCGTAGACGGCCTCGTCGCCCGGGAGGCAGGTCGCGCGGAAGAGGTGCTCGAAGAGGGCGACGGAGCCGCAGCCGGTGGCGATGCGGTCCGGGTCGACGCCCAGCCGGTCGCTGAGCGCGGCGCGCAGCGCGGTGGCGCCCGGGTCCGGGTACCGGTGGGCGCCGCTGATCGCCGCCGTGACCGCGTCGACGACGCCGGGCAGCGGGCCGTACGGGACCTCGTTGCTCGCCAGTTTGATCGCGCCGGGCACGGTGCGGCCGGCGACGTAGGCGGGCAGGGCGTCGAGGTCGGGTCGCGTGAGGCGGGTCATGAAGGATCTCCACTGGGTTCAGAAGGCTGCTGCGGAACGTCCCGCACCACGACGGTGCCGGCCGAACGGTCGTGGAAGGCCCGGTGCAGCGGCCAGTCGATCACCGGCGACAGGCTGTCGAGGAACTGCAGCACGAACCCGACGCCGCAGGTCCACAGCAGCACCGACAGGCCGAGCGGGTTCCACCGGCGGATGGCGCGGCCGTAGCCGATGCGCTCCTCGCTCTCCAGCCGCATGACCTTGATCTTCAGCAGGCGCTTGCCGAGGGTCTGGCCGTTGTTGGCGATCGCGGGCACCTCGTAGGCGAACCACAGGGCCGCGATGAGGATGAGGATCACCACCTGCAGCGAGTTGGCGCGGTCCGGCGGCACGACGTCGCTGGGCGACTCGTTGGCCAGGTAGCGGTCGTACGACTCCTGGAACACCGGCCACATCTCGCGCAGGTACTGGTAGACGAACCAGCCGGTGACCACGGCGTTGATCAGCAGCAGCGCGGCGATGTCGACGAGCCGGGCGAGCAGCCGCGCGCCGAGGCCGGCGACCTGGCGGCCGTGCGGCATCGCCGCCGCCGGGTTGAGGCCGGCGAAGGCCTGCGGCGGGAGCAGCACCTGGACGGCGCCGGTCGGGTACCCACCGGGCGGGAGGGTGCCCTGCGGCTGGGCGCCGGGCGGCAGCGGCGTGCCCGGCGGCAGCACGATGGCGCCGGGCGGCAGCTGGCCGGGTGGGAAGCCGCCGGGTGGCACGGGCGTGCCGGGCGGCAGGATCACCGCGCCCATCTGCGGGACGGGCTGCGGCGGCGGTTCGACGGGTGGCGGCGCGACGGCTGGCGGCCCCTCCGGCGCGACCGCGTCGGCCGGGATGGCGTCGCCTATCCAGCCTTCACCGTCCCAGTACCGCTGGACGGCCGAGTCGACGGGGTCCTTGTACCAACCTGGAGCTGTCACCTGTTGACCTTTACCACAACCGTCTCCGCGACCTTGTCGTGCAGGCACTGCTGGAATGGCTTGTCCCACAGCTGCCAGAGGCCGTCGATCCAGGAGAAGAACGGCACGAACATCGCCACCACGTACTGCATCAGCCAACGCTTGGCGGCGACGCCGCGGGTGATCGGCGCCGACGGGTCGTCGAGGCGGATGAGCGTCAGACCGAGCGCCCGCTTCCCCAGTGTGACACCGCGCCGGGACGGGAACAGCTCGACGTAGTACACGTAGCTCAGGCCGAACATCACGACGAAGATGCCGACGTAGATCAGGATGATCGGCCCGACGAACAGCCCCGGGTCGGGGGAGTCGACGAGCTCGCCGGTGACCGGGTCGGTCTGGAACTTGTCGGCCTGCGACCCGATCCAACCGACGATCGCGATCACCGCGGGGATCATCACGATCATCGAGAGGACGACGAAGACGATCGCGTCGATGAGGTACGCGCCGAGCCGGGCGCCGAATCCGGCGAGCGGCTGACCGGTCGGCGCCACCGGCACCGGCGGAGGCCCGTAGTAGGCCTGCGCCGGCACGCCGTATGCGCCCTGAGGGTATGCGCCCTGAGGGTATGGGTTGTGCTGAGGCGGCTGGGGGATTGTCACCCCGACAGTGTTACAGGTTTCCGCGACGTTCCTGCTCCCGCTCGATCGCCTCGAAGAGCGCCTTGAAGTTGCCCTTGCCGAAGCCGAGCGAGCCGTGCCGTTCGATCAGCTCGAAGAACACCGTCGGGCGGTCCTGCACCGGCTTGGTGAAGATCTGCAGCAGGTACCCGTCCTCGTCGCGGTCCACGAGGATGCCGCGCGCCTTGAGGTCCTCGATCGGCACCCGCACCCGGCCGATCCGCGCCCGCAGCTCCGGGTCGTCGTAGTACGAGTCGGGCGTCACCAGGAACTCCACCCCGGCCGCCCGCATCACGTCGACGGTCCGCAGGATGTCCCCGGTCGCCAGCGCGACGTGCTGCGCGCCCGGCCCGCCGTAGAACTCCAGGTACTCGTCGATCTGCGACTTCTTGCGCGACACGGCGGGCTCGTTGAGCGGAAACTTGACCTTGCGGGTGCCGCTGGCGACGACCTTGCTCATCAGCGCCGAGTACTCCGTCGCGATGTCGTCACCGACGAACTCCGCCATGTTCGTGAAGCCCATGACCCGGTTGTAGAACTCGACCCACTCGTCCATCTTGCCCAGCTCGACGTTGCCGACCACGTGGTCGACCGCCTGGAAGAACCGCTTCGCCGGGGGCGTCACGATCGGCTGCTTCGCCACGAACCCCGGTCGCCAGGGGCCGCTGTACCGCGAGCGGTCGATCAGCGTGTGGCGGGTCTCGCCGTACGCCGCGATCGCCGCGACCCTGACGGTCCCGTGCTCGTCCGTCTCGTCGTGCGGCTGCTCGAGCCCGGTCGCCCCCTGCCGCAGCGCGTGCGCGTAGGCGGCGTCGACGTCCGGCACCTCCAGCGCGATGTCGGCGATCCCGTCACCGTGCCGCTCGTAGTGCTGCGTCGCCGCGGCCTGCCGGTGCACCCCGCCCGCCAGCACGAACACCGCCGAGCCGGACCGCAGCACGTACTCGGCGTGGTCCCGGTAGCCCTGCTCAGGCCCCCGGTACGCGACCAGTGTCATCCCGAACGCGGTCGAATAGAAGTGCGCGGCCTGCTTCGCATTGCCGACGTAGAACAGCACGTGATCGAGCCCCGTCAGCGGGAACGGATCATGCGAAACGTCGCGCTCGACAGCACCGATGAGCTCGTTGATGTCCTCGACAGCCTGGGTCATGCGCCAAGCCTCGGTCGCCCACGGCGACTGTGCAAGGAACGCTATTCTGCATGGTCAGGTTGCTCATTTTGCCGTTGGTTTCGGGGGTACCGGTGGACAAGTTGCCCAGTCCGATCGACACGCTGGATGCCCGGCTGATCGCGCTGCTCGCCCTGGAGCCCCGCATCGGTGTGCTGGAGTGCTCCCGCCGCCTGCAGGTCGCCCGCGGCACGGTCCAGGCCAGGCTCGACCGCCTCACCGAGCGCGGCGTCATCCGCGGCTACGGCCCCGACATCGACCCCGCGGCCCTGGGCTACGGCGTGACCGCCTTCGTCACCCTCGAGATCCGCCAGCGCTACGGCCACGACCCGGTCGCCGCCCACCTCGCCGAGATCCCCGAGGTCCTGGAGGCCCACACCATCACCGGCTCAGGCGACCTGATGTGCCGCATCGTCGCCCGCTCCAACTCCGACCTCCAACGCGTCATCGACCGCGTCATGGGCTTCGACGGCATCGAGCGCTCCTCGACGATCATCGCCCTCGCCGAACAGATCCCCCACCGCACCCTCCCCCTGGTCCACGCCGCCGCCCGCCCCCTCGCCGCCGACAGCGACAGGCGGCGAGACTGACCGGAGACGCGGAAGCCCCCGCCCTTGGTGCTCTGGGCGGGGGCTGCACGAGAAGAGGGTCAGCGGCGGCCGACGGTGAGGACGGGCTTGGTGACTTCGGCGAAGAAGTCGTTGCCCTTGTCGTCGACGACGATGAAGGCGGGGAAGTCGACGACGTCGATCTTCCAGACGGCCTCCATGCCGAGCTCCGGGTATTCGAGGACCTCGACGTGCTTGATGCAGTCCTGGGCCAGGCGGGCGGCGGGGCCGCCGATGGAGCCGAGGTAGAAGCCGCCGTAGGTGTCGCAGGCCTCGGTGACCTGCTTGGAGCGGTTGCCCTTGGCGAGCATGACGAGGGAGCCGCCGGCGGCCTGGAACTTCGACACGTAGGCGTCCATGCGGCCGGCGGTCGTGGGGCCGAACGAGCCCGACGCGTAGCCCTCGGGGGTCTTCGCCGGGCCGGCGTAGTAGACGGCGTGGTCGCGGAGGTAGGCGGGCATCGGCTCGCCGGCGTCCAGGCGCTCGGCGATCTTGGCGTGGGCGATGTCGCGGGCCACGACCAGGGGGCCGGTCAGGGACAGGCGGGTCTTCACCGGCAGGGCCGACAGCTGCGCGCGGATCTCCGACATCGGGCGGGTCAGGTCGACCGCGACCACGTCGTCGTCCAGGTGCTCGTCGGTGACGTCGGGCAGGAAGCGGGCCGGGTCGCGCTCCAGCTGCTCCAGCCAGATCCCCGACTCGTTGATCTTCCCGACGGCCTGGCGGTCGGCGGAGCAGGAGACGGCGATCGCGACGGGGCAGGAGGCGCCGTGCCGCGGGAGGCGGACGACGCGGACGTCGTGGCAGAAGTACCGGCCGCCGAACTGCGCGCCGATGCCGAACTCCCGCGTCAGCTGCAGCACCTCGGCTTCGAGCGAAAGGTCGCGGAAGCCGTGGCCGGTCGGTGAGCCCGACGTGGGCAGCGTGTCGAGGTACTTCGCGGAGGCGAGCTTGGCGGTCTTCAGCGCGTGCTCGCCGGAGGTGCCGCCGATGACCACGGCCAGGTGGTACGGCGGGCAGGCGGCGGTGCCGATCAGGCGGAGCTTCTCCTCCAGGAACTGCATCATCCGGGTGGGATTGAGCAGTGCCTTCGTCTCCTGGTAGAGGTAGCTCTTGTTGGCCGAGCCGCCGCCCTTCGCCATGAAGAGGAACTTGTAGGCGTCGTCGCCCTCGGCGTACAGCTCGATCTGCGCGGGCAGGTTGGAGCCGGTGTTCTTCTCGTCCCACATGGTCAGCGGGGCGAGCTGCGAGTAGCGCAGGTTGAGGCGGGTGTACGCGTCGAACACGCCACGGGCGATCGCCGCCTCGTCGGCGCCGTCGGTGAGGACGAAGCGGCCGCGCTTGCCCATGACGATCGCGGTGCCGGTGTCCTGGCACATGGGCAGGACGCCGCCGGCGGCGATGTTGGCGTTGCGGAGCAGGTCGAGCGCGACGAACCGGTCGTTGGGGGAGGCCAGCGGGTCGTCGATGATCGAGCGGAGCTGGGCGAGGTGCGCGGGGCGCAGGAAGTGCGCGATGTCGTGCATCGCCTCGTCGGTGAGGAGCGTCAGCGCCTCGGGGGAGACGGTGAGGAACCGCCCGTCGCGCCCGATCCCGTCGCTGGTGACCAGCCGGTATTCGGTGGTGTCGGGTCCGAGCGGCAGCAGCGGCGAGAACGCGAACTCAGGCATGCCTCGACTGTAGTTACTGGATTCCGGCCAGTCTGAGCAGGGCGGCGGTGAGTGCGGCGGCCACCACGACGACCACGAACGGCAGCTTCCGCCACGCGAGCACGGCGCCGACCACGACGCCGGCCGGCCGGGCGACGCCGACGAAGTCGGTGCCGTCGAGCAGTGCGGCGGTGCCGATGAGCGCGGCGAGCAGCGCGACCGCGGCCAGGGTCAGGTAGCGCTTGACGGTGTCGGAGACCGACAGCCGGCTGCGCAGGACGGGCCCGGCGAAGCGCAGCGCGTACGTGCCGGCGGCCAGGACGATGATCGCGATCCAGCTCATGACGGCCGTCGCTTCGAACCGGGCACGGGCAGTGCGAACGCGAGTCCGAGCAGTGCCAGCAGCACCGGCAACCCGGCCGGCAGCAGCGGCGTGGTGGCGAGCGCGATCGCGGCACCGGCGACTGCCACTCGTACCGACGCCGAATCCTTCAACGAGGGCAGCGTCAGCGCCAGGAGTGCCGCCGGGAACGCCGCGTCGATGCCGTAGCGGTTGGGGTCGCCGAGGGCGCTGCCGGCGATCGCGCCGACGGTGGAGGCGACGTTCCACGTGACGAACAGCGCGACACCGGTCAGCCAGTACGCGCGGCGGCGCTGCGCCGGGTCGTCCTGCGCCAGGGCGAACGCGACCGACTCGTCGGTCAGGATGTGGCTGCCGACGATGCGCCGCCACCGGCTCGCGCCGAGCGTCTCGTTGCCGATCGCCAGGCCGAACGGCAGGTGCCGGGCGTTGAGCAGCAGCCCGGCCAGGACGATCGCGAGCGCGGTGCCGCCGGCGGAGACGAGCCCGACCGCGAGGAACTGCGCGCCGCCCGCGTAGACGAACGCCGACATGACCACGATCTGGCTGAGCGGCAGGCCGGCGGCGGTGGCGATCGCGCCGAACGAGAGGCCGACCACGACGGCCGCGGCACACAGCGCGCTGACGTCGCGGACGATGGGATCCCGTGTTCGTATCATCGAACGCATAGTTCGATATGCTGGACTGGTCGCAACCCGTTCGTCAAGCCGAATGATTCGTTCGTTGCACCGAACGCATGGAGGTCGCACATGGGCGCGCCGTTGGAGTTCATCGCCGCCGCGCTGCGCCGCGAGCGCGACCGGGAGAAGCTGTCGCTGAGCGAGGTCGCGAAGCGCGCCGGCATCGCCAAGTCGACCCTCCACCAGCTGGAGTCCGGCGCCGGCAACCCCAACATCGAGACCCTGTGGGCCCTGGCGGTGGCGCTCAACGTGCCGTTCAGCCGTCTCGTGGAGCCGCCCGCGCCGACCGCCCCGCGGGTGATCCGCGCCGGCGAGGGCCCCTCCATCCAGGCCGAGCAGGCCGACTTCGGCGGCGCGCTGCTCGCCACCTGCCCGCCGGGCGCGAAGCGCGACATCTACCTGATGAACGTCGGCATGGGCGGCCCCCGCAAGGCCGACGCGCACCTGCTGGGCACCGTCGAGCACGTGGTCCTGATGAGCGGCCGCCTCCGGGTCGGCCCTTCCGACGCGACCGTCGACCTGTCACCGCACGACTACTGCTCGTTCCCCGGCGACGTACCGCACCTCTACGAGGCGCTGGAACCCGGCACGTCGTTCACCCTCGTGATGGAGCACCGCTAGTTGTAGGGCAGGAACCCCAGATTCCGCCCACGGGAGACGATCAGCCCGTCCGGTCCGACGCCGAGGACGTCAGAGCTCGTCTTCGCGTCGAGTCTCAGGGTGCCATTGTCCGGCTTGTACGCCTTGAGCGTCCCCGAGTCCCGGATCAGCACCGCGTAGCGGGTGATCGCCACGTCGGCCTTCTCGCCGATCTCCTGCTTCCACGCGGTCTTCCCCGTGGTCAGGTTGATCACCTGGAGGGTCTTCTTGTCGGCGCCGCGGATCAGCCCGTACTGGCTGTCGGCCGCGACCAGCGTGTCCCCGAGCGCCCCCACGAACAGCTCCCGCCCGTCCCGCGGCGACAGGAACACCTCCCGGTTGTCCCCGCGGGTCGCCGCGATCACCGAGTCCGCCCCCGCCGGGTCCCTGCGCTGCTCACACCCCGCCCCGGACGACGTCCGCAGGTCGTAGCCGTCCTTGCGCCAGACCGTCTTGCCCGTCGCGGCGTCCCGCGCCTCCAGGCTGTAGCGGCAGTTCCCGTCCTTCGGCTGCGCGGTCGAGACGAGGACCCTCCCACCGACGACCACGATCCGACTGGTGTTCGTCGGTTCTTCGGTACGCAGCCGCTTCCCGCTGAGCGTGTCGATCACCTGCACCCGCTGGTCGATCGGGAAGCCCAGCATGGCCGGAATGGCGTTCGGGCTCGCCTCGACGGCGTTGTCGTACGTGTCGGAGAGCAGCCTGGTCCCGAGCAGGTCCGTGTTCACGCCCGCGAGCACCCGCCCGATCCCGGGCAGCGTCAGCTTCCAGATCTGCGCCCCGTCCTTGGGCGAGCGCGCCGTGAGCGTGCAGTCGGTCAGTCCACCGCAGGCCAGCGCCAGCACCGAGTCCCGGTAGGTCCACGCCCCGACCGCGTCGCCGTCCTTCCACTTGACGGACCCGTTCGCGGGGTCGAGGGCCTCGAGCCCCTTCCCGCGCCGCCCGACGACGACCACCTGCCCCGCCCCGTCCCCGGCGACGGCGGCCCAGTCGGCCTCCTTGTCCCACAGCTTCGTGCCGCTGCGCAGCCCCCGGGCCTCGATCGTCCCCCGCATCTGCACGACCACGGCATCCCCGGCGATCACGGCCGCCGACGGCTGCCCCCCGACCCGGTCCGTCCACAACGTCTCGGGCTCCGACAGCTTCCCGCCACTGGAGGCGACCTTCTCCCACCAGCCCGTGAAGTCCATCGACATCTTGGGCAGCGGATTCCACCCGGTGACCAAAATCCCCGTGATGATGAGCGCCAGCACCCCGATCGCACCGAGCGCCGTCTCAAAGTTCCGGACCGCTCCCCTAGCCACCCGCTCACCGTAACGGCGCCGGATCTTACTGCGGTGGATCGCCCGATAAGCCCGTGTCGCGGATATTTCATCCTCAAGGGTAGAAGGCTGGCGAGCGGCACTCGTGCGTCGCAGCAGCGGGGTGGAAGAGCTACCCGGGCGTATACGCGCCGTATAAGCTTGGCGGGTGGGTGACGACATCGACCTGCAGCGGATCGCCGAGGATGAGCGCATCGCCCGCGAGCTCGCGTCCGGCGACCTGCGACTCGCCTACGACGACACCGCGGAGGTCCCGGACCTGCCGCCACCCGGCGCGCCGGTCAACGTGATCCGGCCGCTGCGCATCCCCCATGACCTTGATGTGCAGGTGCGGGAGCTCGCCGAGCAGCGCGGTGTGACGATCTCGGTCATGCTGCGGGAGCTGATCGTCGCCGGCCTGCAGGATGTCACCGCCCGGCAGTCTGATCCGCTCGCCGAGCTTCGCCATCTGGGTGCTGCCGTCCAGCGGGTCGCGGACACGCTCGCCTTACGGGAACAGCGCGACGCCGCCTGACCCCCTGGTGGGCAGTGGCGGGGCGGGAATCAGGCGTGGTTGCCGCCGCGGAGCGGCCGTTGCTCGACGTTGAACGAGTGACGGGCCGCCTCGACCGGAGTGGAGGCGGCCCGTCGGGCTATACCAATGGGTGGGCGAGGCGGACCGTGACCAGGGTGGTCTTGATGCCGCTGTCGATCAGGCGGCCCGATGCGTCGAAGGCGGCTGGGCCGTCGGTCATGCCGAAGTCGTTGTCGTTGATGAGGGCGATCGTCCACGGGTTCAGGACGGCGACGCCCTCGATCTTCTTCTGGGTGCCGGGGACGGTGTTCAGGTCGATGACGAGGGTCTTCGGGACGACGGTTACCGCAGACGCGTCCTGCTCTAGGGAAGGCACCGTCAAAGGGTTGTCGTAGGGGCCGCCGAGGAGGTTGGTGGCCTTGCGGAGGTCGGCGCGGTAGAGGCGGGCGGCCTGGTCGGTGCGCTCCTGGACGAGGACGGTGTTGGGGCCGAGGCCGACGATGGAGGAGATCTTCAGCTCGGCGGGGTTGGTCTGGCCGGGGTCGACGACCGAGACGGGGGCGAACTGGTAGGCGTACTCGCCGATGACCTTGCCGGCGCGGGGGGAGAAGCGCAGCAGGCGGGTGTTCAGCGACGCCTCGCCGGCGGCCTTGGTCGGGATGAGGAGGGGGCTCTGCAGGCCGATGACCAGGTCGCCACCGGCGAGGACGCCGAGGCCCTCGAAGCCGCGGTTGACCTTGCGGGAGGCGTAGATGGCAGGGAAGGCCTCGATCACCGGGTAGTCGGTGCCGGTCAGGCCCAGGCCTGACGGGACGTAGCGGGCGAGGACGCGACCACGGGACGAGACGTGGACCAGCGAGGGGCTGTACTCGTCGACGAGCCAGAAGGTGCCGTCGGTGGCGCGGACGATGCCTTCCGTGTCCAGGCCGTTGGGGTTGATCGACAGTGGGGTGCCGGCGTTGTACGTGTAGGGCTGCTCGTCGTGCGGCAGCTGGTTCGGCAGGCCGGTGACGGGCTTGCCGGACGAGGTCGTGATCGGGATGGTCTGCACGACCTTCAAGACAGAACCGGCAGCGCGGACGCGGACGATCGTCGGGTTGAAGTCGGGGGCCGGGAAGGTCCGGCGCTTCTCGGCGCCGACCGTGATCTGGCCGTTGGGGCCGCGGTCGGTGATCGTCCAGTACTCGCCGGGGCGGCCGGCCGGGAAGATGTCGCTGCCGATGCCGCCGAGGTTGACGCCGCGGTCGTCGGCGACGCCGAAGGCGCTGAGCGGGATCGAGGGCAGGGTGGCCGTCGCGGTGACCCGGGCGCCGCCGTGGGCGGACGCGGGGGTGGCCGACAGCAGCAGGGCCGGGACGGCGACGGCGACGGTCGCGGCCGCGCGCAGCAGGAATGGCATAGCTCGCCACGATGGGCGAGCGGGCCGAAGGCGGTGTGGCCGGAGGGTGAACGGGGGCCGCACACAACGTTGGGCGCGGCCCCAGAATGCGAATTCGCGCCGAAATGTCCCCGTTCGTCCAGAGCAACCCCGCAGAGGGCTTGAGTAGCCCGAATCCGGTTTATGAGCAAACCGCCTGCAAGACCTGGACGCATTCCGGCACACGCATGTCGTTCCACGAAAAAGACTCCACGGCGCTGCTCTTTCGCCGCTCTCATTTGACTACCATCGGGCAATACCGCGTGCAGCTTCGAGGGGAGGCAGGCGCCGCGCAGAGGGTGGTTATGGGCAATTCGACCAAGTTTTCGATCTTGGGGCCGGTGCAGATCCGCACGCCGGACTCGGAGATCACGGTTGCGGCGCCCCGTGAGCGGATCCTCCTGGCGCTGCTGTTGCTGCGCGAAGGGCAGCTGGTGCCGTTCCAGCAGGTCATCTCGGCGCTGTGGGACACCAGCCCGCCGACCACCGCGCGGGCCCAGGTGCACAGCTGCGTCTCCCGGCTCCGCCAGCTGCTGCGCCGCGCCGGGCTGCCCGAGGAGCTCGTCATCACCGAGCCTTCCGGGTACCGCATCAAGGTCGGCGCCGACGAGCTGGACGCCGTCGTCTTCGCCGCCCGGGTCGAGCGCGGCCGGGCCGCGGCGGCCGACGGTGACCTGGCCGCGGCCCGCGACGAGCTGCGCGCCGCCCTCGCCCTGTGGCGCGGGCGGCCGCTCGCCGACGTCGACTCCGACGCGGTCCGCGCCTCCGCGGCGCACCTGGAGGAGCAGTGGACCGCCGCCCTGTCGCTCTGCCTGGACCTGGAGCTGCGGCTCGGCGCGGCGGAGGAGATCCTCGCGGAGGTCGCCGACCTGGTCGAGCGGTTCCCGCACCACGAGCAGTTCCGCGGGCACCTGATGACGGCGCTCGCCCGCACGGGCCGGCGGGCCGACGCGCTCGCCGTGTTCCGCCGGGGGCGGGCGATGCTCGCCGAGGAGCTGGGCATCGAGCCGGGCGCCGAGCTCGTCGAGCTGCACCGCAGGATCCTCAACGGCGACGTGACGCTGCTGCTCGCGCCGCCCGAGCCGGCCGACGAGGGGCGCCGGGCCGCCCGCTGCCTGCCGCGCGACATCGCGGACTTCGCCGGGCGGGCCGACGCGTTCGCCGAGATCGTGGCCGCGCTCAGCGATGAGCGGCACGCCGTGCTCGCGATCGACGGGATGGCCGGCACCGGCAAGACCACGCTCGCCGTCCGCGCCGCGCACGCGGTGTCGCCCCGGTTCCCCGACGGGCAGCTCTACCTCGACCTGCGCGGGCACAGCGACCGGGCGCCGCTGGACCCGGGGGAGGCGCTCGGCGCGCTGTTGCGGCAGTTGGGGGTACCGCCGGAGCGGATCCCAGCGGTCTCGGACGAGCGCGCGGTGCTCTGGCGGACCGAGCTGGCCGACCGCAGGGTGCTCGTGCTGCTCGACAATGCCCTGGACTCCGCGCAGGTGCTGCCGCTGCTGCCCGGCACGGCGCTCACGGGGGTGCTCATCACCAGCCGGCGCCGGCTCGGCGGCCTCGACGGCGCCCGGCCCGTGTCGCTGGACGTGCTGCCGCTCGACGAGGCGGTGGAGCTGCTGCAACGCACCGTCGGCGCCCGCGCCGTCGCCGACCCGGCGTGCACCGTCGAGGTGGTCGAGCTGTGCGGGCGCCTACCGCTGGCGGTGCGCCTCGCGGGCGCGCGGCTGCAGCACCGGCCGAGCTGGACGATCGCCGACCTGGCCCGCCGGCTGCGCGGCGCCGACCGGCGGCTGCCCGAGCTGGCCGTCGACGGGCGGACCGTGGCTGCCGCGTTCGCGCTGTCGTTCCAGCAGCTGCCCGTGCACCTGCAGCAGTTCTTCGCGGTGCTCGGCGTGCACCCGGCGGGTGACTTCGAGCCGGCCGTCGCCGCCGCCATGGCGCAGCTGCCCGTGGTGGACGCCGAGGAGCTGCTGGAGGACCTCGTCGACGTCCACCTGGTCGAGGCGCCCGAGGCCGGCCGGTACCGGCTGCACGACCTCCTGCGGGACTACGCGGCCCACCTAGTGGCCGACGCGGACGCCGTCGTCGACCGGATGCTCGATCATTATCTGTACAGCGTGGCCGCCGCCAACGCGTTCCTGGAGCTGTCCGACACGCGCGTCATGCTGCGGCTGGACACCCCGCCTCCGGCCGCGCGGGTGTTCACCGGGATCGCCGAGGCGCGCGGGTGGATGGAGCGCGAGCTGCCCAACGTCCTCAGCGCCGCGCGCCTCGCCTCCGACCTCGGCCGGCACCGGCAGATCTGCCTGCTGACCCGCGCGGTGTCGCCGTTCCTGTTCGGCTTCGGCTACGGCGAGGCGCAGCTCGACCTGTACGAGCGGGCGATCGCGGCCGCGCGGACCCTGCCCAGCGCGGAGCTGGAGGCGGAGGCCCAGAACTACCTCGCCGGCGTGTACTTCCGGATGGGCCGCATGGCGGACGCCCTCTCGACGCTGCGGCTCGTGACCGCCATCGCCGAGCGCGAAGGCATCCCCCGGCTCATGGGCACCGCGCTGACCAACATGGCGATGCTGCACAGCCGGCTCGGCCAGTACGCCGCCGCCATCGCCGCCGCGGAGGCCGCCGCCGCGCTGCACCTGGACGAGGCCCCGGCGCACCTCCAGTTCAAGATCAATAGCACGATCGGCATCGCGCACACCCAGGCCGGCAACTACGACCAGGCCCTGCAGGCCAACCGGCGCGGCCTCGCCGCCGCGCGCACGCTCGGCGGGATGCGCGCCGTCGGCATCATGATGGGCGAGCTCGGCCTCAACCACCTGCACCTCGGCCACCTCACCGTCGCGCCCGCCCTGCTGCGGCGCGCGCTGACGCTGAAGCAGCACTCGGTCAACCAGTTCGGCTCCGCGGAGACCCTCAGCAAGCTCGGCACCGCGCACCGCCTGCAGGGCCACCTCGCCGACGCCCTCGCCTGCCAGCGCGCCGCGCGGTCGCTGATGGAGCAGGTCGCCGACGTCTCCGGGCAGTGCCTCACCGCCAACGACCTCGCCCTCACGCTGCGCGCCCTCGACATGCACGACGAGGCCCGGCAGCTCAACGAGGAGGCGCTCGCCAAGTCCGTGCGCATCGGCGACCGGTACGAGCAGGCCCGCGCCCTGGCCGGCCTCGGCCGCCACGAGCAGGCGGTCGCGCTGTTCGAGGAGCTCGGCGTCTGTGATCTGGGCGCGCTTTACCGTTGACGGCGGTCGCCGCGGGGCACTGTAGAACGTATGGAATTCCGCGTGGAGCACGACACCATGGGCGAGGTCCGCGTCCCCGCCGACGCACTGTGGCGGGCGCAGACGCAGCGGGCCGTCGAGAACTTCCCGATCTCCGGCGGCCGGCTGGAGTCCTCCCACATCAAGGCCCTGGCGCAGATCAAGGGCGCGGCCGCCGCGGTGAACGCCTCGCTGGGCGTCCTGCCCGAAGGGCTCGCGCAGGCGATCGTGGCCGCGGCGGCGGACGTGGCGAGCGGCGTGCACGACGACCAGTTCCCGATCGACGTGTTCCAGACGGGGTCGGGCACGTCGTCGAACATGAACGCCAATGAGGTCATCGCGACGCTGGCGTCCAGGTTGCTGGGCTCACCGGTACACCCGAATGACCACGTGAATGCGTCGCAGTCGTCCAACGACGTATTTCCCACCTCCATTCACATCGCCGTCGCGTCGGCTCTGACATCCGAATTGCTGCCGGCTCTCTCCGTGCTTTCTGACGCCTTGTCGGATAAATCGGACTCGTTTGCGTCCGTGGTCAAGGCGGGGCGGACGCATCTCATGGATGCGACGCCGGTGACGCTCGGGCAGGAATTCTCCGGATACGCCGCTCAGGTCCGGTACGGCATCGACCGCATTCAGTCCGTCCTGCCGCGCGTCTGCGAGCTGCCCCTGGGGGGTACCGCGGTGGGGACGGGCATCAACACCCCGCCGTCGTTCTCCGCGTCCGTGATCGCCGCCCTGGCCGGGACGACCGGCCTGCCGCTCACCGAGGCCCGCAACCACTTCGAGGCCCAGGGCGCCCGCGACGCCCTCGTCGAGGCCTCCGGCCAGCTGCGGACCATCGCCGTCGGCCTGTACAAGATCGCCAACGACATCCGGTGGATGGGCTCCGGCCCGCGCGCCGGCCTGCGCGAGCTCCGCCTGCCCGACCTCCAGCCCGGCTCGTCGATCATGCCCGGCAAGGTCAACCCCGTCGTCCCCGAAGCGGTCCGCCAGGTCGTCGCCCAGGTGATCGGCAACGACGCCGCGGTCGCGTTCGCCGGCTCCCAGGGCGACTTCGAGCTCAACGTCATGCTCCCGGTGATCGCCCGCAACCTCCTGGAGTCCATCCGCCTGCTCGCCAACGTCGCCCGCCTCTTCGCCGCCCGCTGCGTCGACGGCCTGGAGGCCAACGAGGAGGTCCTGCACTCGTACGCCGCCGGCTCCCCGTCGATCGTCACGCCCCTGAACCGCTATCTCGGCTACGACGAGGCCGCCGCCATCGCCAAGGAGGCCCTCGCCACCGGCCACACCATCCGCGACGTCGTCATCTCCCGTGGCCACCTCGACAAGGGCACCCTCACCCAGGCCCAGCTGGACGAGGCCCTTGACCTGCTGTCGATGACCCACCCCTGAGGCGGCCCGTAGGCTGCACGGATGCCGAGCCTCACCGCCGCGGTACAGCAGGCCGACAGCCCGGTCGGGCGGTGGATGCGGGCGACGTTCCCGCACCTGGCGCCGCTGCAGCAGGCCGTCCGGGAAGCGGCCGGCGAGCTGGCGGTCGCCCCGCCGGCGGCGGTCGCCCTCGGTACGCAGGGCGGGGCGATCGACTGGTGGATCCGCCTGCTGGTCGACCCGCGGGTGTCCCTCGAACTGCCGATCCGGGGACTGTGGGACCGCCGGGCGGCGTTCGACAGCGCGGGGCGCGAGCTGCTGGAGGTGCTCTGCCCGCGCCGCCCCACCGTGCTCGAGGCCGGCCTGCACGCCGACCGGCCGGACGAGTGGTGGGCGCGGACCTGCTACGCGCTGGCGCTGCTGGTCGAGCGGTTCCGCAACCCGATGGCCACCGGCTCGCGGCTGTTCACCCTCCCCGCTGGCAGCAGGGCGGACGACCTGCTCGCCCTCGCCAACGACGACGAGGTGGCCGACCTGATCGCGATGCGCGACCTCGCCCGGACGCGGCTGCTGCCGAGCCTGGACGCCGGGACCGTGCACAGTGGACCGACGTTCGACGGCAGCGAACTGCTCGCGGCGGACGCCGATCTCGTCGTCGCGGGGCTGCTCATCGACATCAAGTCGGGCTCCGGCGGCCGGCCGCGGCTGGACGGCAGCAGGTCACCGGCGCTCGCCGCCACCGACGTGTACCAGCTGCTCGGCTACGCCCTGATGGACTTCAGCGACCGGTACGCGCTGCGCGGCGCCGGCATCTACGCCGCACGGTTCGGCTGCCTCGTACAGTGGCCGCTCACCGAACTCATCCAGCGGGCGACCGGCCGGTCCGGCCTCGGCCTCCTCGGCCTCCGGCGGGAGTTCGAGGACCTGCTCAGATCCGGCGGCGGACCCAGCGGCCGAACAGTGCGCAGGTGACCAGGAAGAGGAGGAGGAACGTGCAGGAGCGCCAGATGTCCGCGCTGGTGTTGTTCCCCGTGTACGCCGTCATGCCGTAGAGGAAGTAGCCGGCGTCGGCGAGCAGGGTGCCGAACAGGACCTTGGTGTCGGTGCGCGGGCCGCGCTTGGCGGGCGGGGCGCCGTGGTTGATGTGGATGTCGCCGCTCTGGGTGGCGTACAGGTCGCCGTTGTTGACCGAGTTGTTCTGGCCGCCGTTGCTCACAGGTGCTCCTTCGCGTTGGGGCGCGACACCAGCTGCGGGATGGTGTGGCTGGCCGGGTCGTGCATGCCGAGCACGGCGACCGCCTGGTCGAACGCCTGCGGGACCGGGCGGCCGAAGCCCAGCGCGGAGTAGAACGACGCGGCGAAGATGGTGGCGACCTCGTCGGTGACCGACGCGTTCATGCCGACGACGTGGTCGACGTGCCGGCCGATCTCCGCGGCCTGCGCGGCGGAGTGGCAGGCGTTGAGCACGACGACCCGGATCTGCTCGCCGGCGGTCCGGAACAGCTCCCCGATCCGCGCCGCGGACACCCGCCGGTCGGTGCCGTCGCCCGCGGACAGGTACACCTCGCCGGCCCGGTTGCCGTGCCCGCTGAAGTGCACGATCTGCGGGTTGTGCTGGTTCAGGTACTGCAGCAGGTCCATCGGCCGCACCGCCCAGCACGTGATCAGCTCGAACACGTCCCGGTCGTGCGCCAGCCGCAGCCGCTCGGTGACCTGCCGCGCCTCCTCGTCGATCGCGAGCCGCTCGGTGCTGCCGGGGTTGGCGGCCAGCATCAGCACCCGGATCTTCCGCTCCCGCGCCGCCGACCGGCCGGTGACATTGATGTCGCCGCCCTGGGTCACGTACATGTCGCCGCTGTGCACGGTGTTGGTCTGCGGCCCGTACTCCTGCATGCCTGCTCCTGACGGACAGCCTGGCCGGAGGGGTTCCGCTCCGGTCGGGCAGGGATCAGGATGCAGCGATGGGGATGCGTTGGCGGAGCGTGATCGGCGGGCTCAGCGGGCTCGCCGCGGCGGTGATCTGGGCGGTGTGCCTGGCGATCTACCAGCCGTACATGGAGCCGTCTCCGGCGGCCGAGTTCGTCGGCAACAACACGTACTGGCCGCGGGACATCCGGCAGCTCGCGATCCTGCTCGCGTTCGGCGGGGTGGTTCTCATCTTCCGTGCCGATCTGCGGGCCGTCCTCGCCGCCGCCGTGGGGGCCGTGATCTGGGTCGGGGCCGACCTGGCGCTCGACCGGGCCGGCGTCAGCGGCGGCGCGGCGGCCGTCTGGCTGGCCGTCGGAGGCGCGGTGGCGTTCGCCGGGATGGTGTTCGCCGCCCGTACGGTGGCGACCCCCGAACCTGGACCGGCACACTTCCTGACGACGGTCTTCGCGGTGGCCGCCGCGGTCACCGTGCTGATCACGACGCCGTGGGACGAGCCGGTCACCGACGCCGCGGACGTCCGCGTCGAGAACGGTCTCTCCCTGCTCAAGGTCGTCCTCATCGTCATGCTCGCGGCGGTCACGGTCGGGCTCCTGCCGCTGGACCGTCTCCTGTGGGCGTTGCCGTTCGCCGCGCTGGCCGCGCTCGCCGCGTGGCCGGCGACCGCCACGTACGGCTGGCTCGGCGCCCTCGGCCTGGTCCTCCTGCCGTCGGCCGCCGCGGCCGCGGTCACCGCCACCGGCGACGTGCCCCCGCTGCGCCTCCTCGCCATCACGGGCGCCTGCGCGTTGGCGCTGATCCCGGCGTACCTGCTGCTGTACTTCATCGGCTCCGCTGTCGGCGCGGCGATGACGTCCCTGGCCGGCAACCCCGCCATCGACTCCGCCGACACCGACCTCTCCCTCGCCACGGTGGCACTGCTGCTGGGCCTGCTGTTCGCCACGATCAGCCGCGCCTTCCTCGCCTCAGCATCGTCTTCGCCTTCTTCTTCTTCTTCGCCTTCGGCTGTGGATTCGGCTGCGGATTCGTCTTCCGCTTCGGATGAGGCTCGATGAGCGCCATCCGCCTCCGCCCGGTGACCGAATCGGACCTGGCGATGTTCCACCGGTTCGCCACCGAGCCGGGCCTCATCGGCCTGGACTGGTCCGGCTACCGCGACCCACACGCGGCCGACCGGCGCTTCGCCCTGGACGGCTACCTCGGCCCCGACTCGGGCCGCCTCATGGTGGAGTCCGACCCGGACGGCGTAGCGGCGGGCTTCGTCAGCTATGTCGCCGGCAAGTACAGCGGCCCCATCGGCTACTGGGAGATCGGCATCGCCCTCCTCCCCCAATGGCGAGGCCGCGGCCTGGGCTGGCGCGCCCAGGCCATGCTGTGCGACCACCTCTTCGCCCACTCCCCGGTCCAGCGCATCCAGGCCGGCACCCACCCGGAGAACATCGCCGAACAGAAATCCCTCGAAAAGGCCGGCTTCACTTTGGACGGCATCGTCCGAGCCTGCGAATTCCGCGCCGGCCGCTGGCACGACGGCTACCTCTACAGCCGCCTCCGCACCGACCCGCCCGTCTTCTACTAGCGGGCTAGGCCTAGCGCGCTAGGCTGGTTTCATGGCTGGTCACACCGAAGACGAGCTTCGTGGCGTCATCGCGGAGTACGAGGCGACGAGGAACGCGGCACTCGCCAGACGCGATGCGCGGTTGCGGGAGTTCCACGCGGCGGGATGGCGTGCTGTCGATCTCCAGCGGATCACCGGGTACAGCCGCGAAACGATCCGGCAGGCACTCCGGCCGGAGGCGCGGCTCGCCGCCAACGTCAATCGCCGCAAAGCTGCGGTAGCAGGTCCTCCGGCCGACTATGTCCCCTTCAGCGAACGCAAGCCGTATGTCGTGGCGGACGACCTGGATGAACTGCGCGGTCCCACGAGCGGCACCATCGTGTTGCCGCATCATCTCGACTGGTCTGGTAACGCCGAGTATGTCCTGGACCGCCCAGCGCGCCTTGCTTCGATGTACCGGACCGTGCTCGCCGAGGCGGCCACGAAAGACGATCTGCGGACCTGGCTCGATGGAACGCTGCTGATCCAGCTCTGGGCGAGTCTCTGGCTGCCACCGCCGCTGCGCCGGCGTTGGGAGGATCGCTTTCCCGAGTTGGCCGCGGCACGTGCGGATGCGGCCTGATTGTGGACGCATTCCACGAGCGGCTGGCACGGGTCGGGCTCGCCGCCGCGGATCGCTACGGCTTCGCGCTCGCGGGCGGTTACGCCGTTCAGGCGGCGGGCTTCCTGCAGCGCCCCAGTGAAGACGTCGACTTGTTCACCGCGTGGAACCGGCGCGGTGAGTTCGGCGAGGCGGTGTCCGCGGTGATCGACGCCTACCACGCCGATAGCCTCGATGTGCGGGTCGACCTGCAATACGAAACGTTTGCCCGCCTGATGGTGACCGACAGGCAGGACGCGTCGAAGGTCGAGCTGGGCGTCGACTGGCGCGCCAATGAGCCGATCCTCATGGCCATCGGTCCGGTGCTGCATCCTGACGACGCTGTCGCGAACAAGATGGCCGCGCTCTACGGCCGGGCGTTGGCCCGTGACTTCATCGATGTCGATGCCGCCTTGCGATCCGGTCGATACGACCGGGAATCGGTGCTGAGACTTGCCGAGCGAGCCGACAGCGGCTTCGACCGCGACATCTTCGCCGACGCGATCGGACAGGCCGAGTTGCTCGATGCCGATGACTTCGGCGAGTACGGGACGACCGGCGAGGTGTTGGACGACCTGCGCGCCCGGTTCGCGGGGTGGCGCGCTGAGCTGCGCGGGCAGAGGAACTGATCAGCGCAGGGCGGAGGCGACCGTGGTGGCGGCGGTGGTGACCAGGGTGGGGACCGAGGCCGGGTCGAGGGCGGTCAGGGCGACGACCCCCACGCTCGCCTCCAGGCCCTCGACGCCGGCGACGGCTGCGGCTACGCCGTAGGCGCCGGGCTGGAGTTCGCCGACCGTGGTGATGGCGGTGTAGTCGCCGCGGCGGCCGGCGAGGATGGCTTTGCCGGCGGCGCCCACGTCCAGGGCGTGGCGGGAGCCGGTCCGGTAGGCGACGTGGAACTGGGTCCAGCTCGGCTCGACCACTGCCAGGGCGTAGGCCTCGCCGCCGTCGGCGATGGTCAGGTGGGCGGTGGCGCCGACGGTCTCGGCCAGGCGGCGTAAGGCCGGCAGGGCGGCGTCGGCGACCAAGGGCTGGGCGCGGCGGGCGAGCTGGAGGACGCCGGCGCCCAGGCGGAGGCGGCCGGAGCGGTCGCGGCGGACCATGCCGTGCTCGGAGAGAGTGGCTACCAGGCGGTACACGACGGCGCGGCCGACGCCGAGGAGGGCCGCGGCCTCCGTCATCGTCAGGCCGCCGGGCGTCTCCGCGACCACGTGCAGCAGGCGCAGGCCACGGTCGAGGGTCTGGGCGGTCTCGGTAGCCACAGGGTCAGGTTAGTGCTGGTGCGGGTTTGGAGCGGTCCGACCGTTACTCTTGCATCCGTGACCCTACGCCTGTATGACACCGCGACCCGATCGGTCCGGGACTTCGTCCCGATGACGCCCGGGCAGGTCGGTATCTACCTGTGTGGGCTCACCGTGCAGGGCGGGCCGCACATCGGCCACCTGCGCTCCGGGGTGAACTACGACGTGCTGCGGCGCTGGTTCCTGCGCTCGGGGTACAACGTCACGTTCATCCGCAACATCACCGACATCGACGACAAAGTTCTGGTCAAGGCGACCGAGCAGGGCAAGCCGTTCTGGGCCGTCGCGTATGCCAACGAGCGGCTGCTGTCGGCGACCTACCTGAAGCTCGGCGTGCTGCCCCCGACCTACGAGCCGCGGGCGACCGGGCACATCACCGAGATGCACGAGCTGATCCAGCTGCTCATCGACCGCGGTCACGCGTACCCGGCGACGGACGGCAGCGGCGACGTGTATTTCGACGTGCGCTCGCACGCCGAGTACGGCGCGCTGTCCGGGCAGCGGCCCGACGACATGGAGCCCGCCACGGACGGTCCGGAGCGGGCGAAGAAGGACCCGCGGGACTTCGCGCTCTGGAAGGGCACCAAGCCCGAGGAGCCGGCCGAGGCCAACTGGCCGTCGCCGTGGGGGACCGGCCGGCCCGGCTGGCACATCGAGTGCTCCGCCATGTGCTGGCGGTACCTCGGCACCGAGTTCGACATCCACGGCGGCGGGCTGGACCTGAAGTTCCCCCACCACGAGAACGAGGTCGCCCAGTCGCACGCCGCCGGGCACCCGTTCGCCCGGTACTGGGTGCATCACGCGCTGCTGAACCTGGGCGGGTCGAAGATGGCCAAGTCGCTCGGCAACGTGATCAACCTCGAGGCGCTGGTCGAGGCCGGCCTGCGCCCGATCGAGGTGCGGTACTACCTGCTGGCGCCGCACTACCGGTCGGTGATCGACTACTCGCAGGAGGCGCTCGAGGAGGCCGCTGCCGCGTTCCGCCGGGTCGAGAACTTCGTGACCCGCGCGGTGGAGCTGGTCGGCCCCGGCGAATTCTCGGAGTTGCCCGACGCGTTCGTCGAGGCGATGGACGACGACCTGAACACGTCGCGCGCGCTCGCCGTCCTGCACGATGTCGTACGGGACGCGAACACCGCTCTGGCGGCCGGCGACCCGGCGGCCGTGTCGGCGGCCCTCGCCACGGTCCGGGCCATGCTGGACGTGCTCGGGCTCGACCCGCTGGACCCGCAGTGGAGCGACACGCAGGCCGGGGACCTGACGCGGGTGGTCGACGCGCTGGTGGCGCTCGCACTGGAGCAGCGCACCGCGGCCCGCGGCCGCAAGGACTGGGCCGCCGCCGACGCGGTGCGGGACCAGTTGAAGCACGCCGGTATCGCGGTGGAGGACACCCCGGCCGGTCCACGATGGACGTTGGAGAGCTGAGAACAATGCCAGGCAATTCTGAACGCCGCGGCAAGCGGGTCGTCTCGAAGAAGGGCGCCGCCAAGGGCTCCGGTGGGAAGAACCGGCAGTCCCTGACGGGCCGCGGGCGCACCCTGCCCGCGGACGAGCGCCCCTGGCACAAGGGGTACAGCGGCGACGAGGAGCTTCCCCAGAAGACCGCCCGCAAGCAGGCCAACGAGCTGCGCGCGGCGGCCGCCCAGGGTCGGGCCCCGAAGATCGGCCAGCCCGGCACGAAGCGCACCGCCGGCAAGGGGCCGTTCGGTGCCTCGAAGCCGACCGCGGCAGGGGCACGGTCCACGCCGCGCGTCTCGCCCGGGCGGAAGTCGTCGCAGCCGAAGGACGGGCCGGAGCTGCTCGTCGGCCGCAACCCGGTCGTCGAGGCCCTGCGCACCCACGTGCCGGCCACCGCGCTGTACGTCGCCCTCGGCATCGACATGGACGAGCGCGTCAAGGAGGCGGTCCGCACCGCCGCCGAGCGCGGCATCGCGATCCTCGAGGTCACCCGCGCCGAGCTCGACCGGATGACCGGTGGCGTCCTGCACCAGGGCCTCGGCCTGCAGGTGCCGCCGTTCGCGTACGAGCCGTTCGACGACCTGCTCGCCGCCGCCAAGGAGCACACGGCGCCGCTGCTGATCGCCCTCGACGGCATCACCGACCCCCGCAACCTCGGCGCGATCATCCGCTCCGCCGCGGCGTTCGGCGCCCAGGGCGTGTTCCTCACCGAGCGCCGGTCGGCGGCGATCACGGCCACCGCGTGGCGCACCAGCGCCGGCGCCGCCGCCAGGGTCAAGGTCTCCCAGGTGACGAACCTGACCAGGTCCCTGAAGGCCTGTCAGGACGAGGGCTTCATGGTCGCCGGCCTCGACGCCGACGGCGCCACCTCCCTGTACGACCTGGAGGCCGCCGTCGGCCCGCTGGTCGTGGTGGTCGGCTCGGAGGGCCGCGGCCTGTCCCGCCTCGTGGGCCAGACCTGCGACCTGAGGGTCTCCATCCCGATGATCTCCGACATCGAGTCGCTGAACGCGTCGGTCGCCGCCGCGGTCACCCTCGCCGAGGTCAACCGCCGCCGCACCCAGTAGCGCCGTTCACACGAAGAAGCGCCGCCCCGGGCCCGGGCCCGGGGGGGGGGGGGTGGGGTGCGGGCGCCCCCGTCCGGGGGGGGGGCCGGGTGGGGGGCCATTATCCACCGGCCCGCTGCGCCGGTGGCCGCCGCGGGCACCCCGCTGAAGGCGATGCGGGCCGAGGTCCTCGCCCGGTACCCGGCCATCGTCGACCCGCGGATAGTGGCGCGGCTGCAGGC